>LJUP01000151.1 GCA_001303955.1 Bacteroides sp. SM23_62
TACAGTGCGGCCGATATCGTGGCAACCGAGGACAACACCGTGATCACCATTACCCCTACGGCAGCTCTGGTCGGTGGACATCCGGCCGGTGTGCCATTCAACATTACCCTGAACAAGGGAGAGACTTTTTCCTGCCTCGCCGTCAGCCAGTCCGCCGCCGGCCACCTGGGCGGGACACATATCGTATCCAATAAACCCATCGCCGTAAGCCTCAAGGATGATTCCGTGGCGGCCAATTCCTGCCGTGACCTGGTCGGCGACCAGACGGTTCCCATCATCAATGCCGATAACAAGAGCATTGTGGGTTATGAATACATCGTCATGAGGGGCAAGATCAACCTGATCAACCCGGCTGCTGTCCCCCCGGACCCGGACGGTGTCCCTACCGGGGAAAGGATCTTTATCATGGCCACCCAGCCCAACACCACTGTGAACATTGACGGGGCATTCTTTGCCACGATCAACAACCCGGGAGAGCAGGCCGTTTATGAGATACTGAATAATTCCACCCATGTGGAGGGGGACAAGCCCATCATGATCCTCCATGCCTCCGGGTTCGGCTGTGAGCTTGGCGGGGCCGTGCTGCCTACCATCGATGGCTGTACTGGATCCGTGGAAGTCAGTTTCACCCGGTCCACCAACCGGGATTTTTACCTGAACATCATGACCGTAGATCCTGCCAAGGATGCCTTTACCATGCACTACGAGGATGGAAGCACCTTCGCCATCCCGGGTTCCTGGTTTGAACCCGTGGGCACCACCGGATTCGTCTGCCTGAAAAAAAACAACAAAGCCTTTGCCAACAACCGGGGCGGCGGCGTTCCCCAGGGAGAAGTGGTCAAGATTACCAACTCGGTAAGCGTATTCCACCTGGGATTGATTGAAGGGGGACGTACTTCGGGCTGTAAGTACGGATATTTTTCAGATTACAGTGTCTCCAGGGGCGACGTGGTGGTCGTTGAGACAGGCTCCAAATCTGCCTTCCGGTGTTTCGGTGATACGGTGCAGCTGAGGGCGAACGGCGGACTGACCTATACCTGGTCGCCTTCCTCCTTCCTGGATGATCCCTTCAGTGCCACTCCCATTGCCACACCTCCCCCGGGTGTTTACAATTATGATGTCACCATGACCAGGGGATGTTTCCCCGATACCACCCTTACGGTCATTGTGGGGATCGCCGATCAGCTGGAATCATATTTTGAGATGGATAAGTGGTACATTTGCGCCCCGGACATGGTCACGTTCGATAACCAGTCCATCGGGGTGGACATGTCCAGTGTGGCGAATGTGCAGTGGGACTTTGACCTGGGGGATCCCGGTAATCCATATGTGTATGATACCAACGCCGTTTTGCAGCAGCCCTTCACCAACACGACGGATTCGATAGAAATCAAGACCGTTCAGCTGGTGGTCTGGAATGACCAGAACTGCGTGAGCGAGTTCCGCCGCGACATCCTGGTCAGGCCGGAGATAACGGCAGGTTTCACAAACGACATATCGGACGGCTGCCACCCGGTAGAGGTGAACTTCACCAATACCTCCACCGGCAATACAGACCGGTTCAAGTGGACGCTGGGGGACGGCACCTCCGCCAGCACGGAGCATGTGACCCATACCTACCTGAACATGGGCATGGCCGATAGCACCTATCATGTTGAAATGGTGGCCATTTCCCCGTTTTTCTGTTCGGATACCTTCGAGACGGATATCTCTGTCTATCCTTATATCGAGGCGGCCTTTGCCATCGACACCTTCCAGGGATGCTCTCCCCTGGTGATCAGCATTGATAACAATTCGGCCGGATATATCGAAGCATATGAATGGGATTTTGGGGACGCTACTTTCTCATTCACCTCAGCCAGTTCCTTCACCCATACCTATACCAATACCACCGGTGCCCCGGTACAGCACAACCTCCGCCTGGTGGTGAAAAACAATACCCGGGGATGCACCGATACCCTCATCCGGGTGATCTCGGTCTTCCCGGAAGTTGTTTCCGCCTTTACAGAGGACAATACCGTTGGATGCAACGGACTGGAAGTGGACTTTACCAACCTTTCCGGTGCCACCGCCACCATGTTTGAATGGGATTTCGGGGATGGGGGCTCCTCTTCTTCCAGGGATCCGGTTCACATCTTTGAGAACATGACCCCGGGGAACGTGGATTACCTGGTCAGGCTGGTCAGCACCACACCCAACCTGTGCCGGGATACCTCCTATGAAACCATCACGATACATCCCTATATCCATGCAGAATACTCCGTTGATGAATTCCAGGGCTGTGCCCCCTTCCAGGTGGTCCTGCAGAATGCCTCTGAAGGTGCCATCTCCGCCTATGAATGGAACTGGGGTGACGGATCCCCCCCCACCACTTCCGGGGCTCCCACCCAGACACATCAGTATCTGAATAGCGGTCCCGTTGCCGTTACCAACAGCCTGCAACTGGTGGTTCAGAATGCAGATGGCTGCACCGATACCATGATCAGGAACATTACCGTTTTCCCACAGGTGACATCCCAGTTTACACAGGACGTGACCGCAGGATGCAACGAGCTACAGGTAGGATTCACCAACCAGTCCAGCCCCTCCGCCACATCCTTTCTGTGGGAGTTCGGGGACGGCGGTTCATCGGACCAGCGGGATCCCCAGCATCTTTTTCAGAACTATGCACTGGTGGATACTAACTTTACCACCAGGCTGATCGCCGTCACAGAGGAAAACTGCATGGATACCTCCCAGGTGGACATTACCGTCTATTCTTATGTGGATGCTGATTTCACCTTCAGCCAGGGGACGGTCTGTACCCCGTACGACGTGACATTCAACAATTCCTCGCTGGGAGGGGTGAGTTTCCTGTGGGACTTCGGCGATGGCTATGATACTACCGTATCGAACAGCAATCCGGTAACGCACCGTTTTGACAATCCGTCCCCCACCGTTCCCGTTACGAACCAGATTCAGTTAACGGTGGAGAATGCCCATGGCTGTCAGGCTTTCCGAACCAAGGAAATCATTGTGCTGCCCTCGGTACAGGCCGGATTTACCGCCGATATAACGGAAGGATGCCACCCGGTCACCGTGAACTTTTCAAATACCAGCACCGGGGCAGTCAGCTATAACTGGGATTTTGACAATGGACAATCCTCCGACCAGGACAATCCCTCCATGACCTTCGAAAATTTCGGATTGAATGATACCGTATTCAATGTACGCCTTATGGCCACCAATGTTTATACATGCCAGGATTCATTTTTCGTGCCCATCCTGGTGCATCCATATGTGGAGGCGGATTTTGCCATTGAATATGCAAGACAGTGTTCACCGGCCGAAATAATCTTTCATAACTCCTCGGTGAACGGCCAGCAGTATGCCTGGTCTTTTGACGGCACGCCACTGGTGACAACAAGCATGGATCCCATAAACCGGCAATTTACCAACAACAGTACGGTTAGTTCAGACAGCTACCCCATTGAACTCACGGTTACCAGTCCCCAGGGATGCACCTCCTACATCTCCAAAGAGGTCACTGTATTCCACCGGATCGAGGCCGGCTTTACGAATATAACGGAAGGATGCCAGCCCCTTGAGGTCAGCTTTACAAATACCTCACTGGGAGCCTCGGACCATAAATGGGAATTCGGGGATAATACCTCATCCATCCTACAGCATCCGGTGCATACCTATATCAATGACGGCCACCTGGATTCCGTATTCAATGTGAAGCTGACCGTGATTTCCGAGAATTTTTGCAGGGACTCCAGTTTCGGGCAGATAACCGTGTTCCCTCGCCCGAAGGCGAGGTTCGATGTAGACCGGATAGTGGGTTGTTCACCCCTGAATGTCACCATACATAACCGGTCAGAGACGGGTGACAGCTATACGTGGAGTTTCGGCGATGGCTCGGCTCCACTTAATCTGACAGAGACCCTGCCGGTAACCCATAGCTATATCAATGATCAGCCTGAGGTCCAGATCCTCGAAATGCGGCTGGATGTTGCAACCGATCATGGCTGCAGTGATTTTAGCATCCAGAACATTACCGTTTATCCAAGCGTTTCCGTTGGTTTTGAGCGTGATTCTGCCGGTTGTTCCCCCTATTATTCGCAGTTCAGGAATACCTCACAGAGAGCCTCGACATATATCTGGGATTTTGGAGATGGCGGATTCAGTTATATAAATGAGCCCAGCCATACCTTCGTGAATGCTGGCCAGAACGATACTGTCATAAAAGTGGAACTGAGGGGATATTCAGCCTATGGATGTACCGATTCCATGATCAGGCCGATCACAATCTATCCATCACCCGAGGCCAGGTTCAGCTATACTCCCATTTATCAGTATTTCCCGAATTCAACAGTTTCATTCATCAATCAAACCAGTGCAGGAACCTATGATTACGAATGGGATTTTGATGACGGGACTACTTCCACACAGAGGGATCCCGGGTCATATACCTACACGCAGTGGGGTGAATACAACATCCAGCTTAAGGCATCCAGCGATCAGTGTACCGATTCGGTTGTCCACTGGATAAAGATATTCCCGCCAAAACCGATCGCCAATTTCGCACCTGATATTGATACGGGTTGTGTACCCCTGATTGTATCCTTCACCAACAATTCAATCTACGGGGAAGAGTATTTGTGGGAGTTTGATGACGGTGGTACCTCCACTGCCTTTGAACCCACCCATACCTTTTATGAGGCGGGACATTACAACGTCAAGTTGACGGTTACAGGGGAAGGCGGCGTAGATTATGCATACCGTGGATTCGAAGCCTGGGTACTTCCTGAACTGGACTTCATCGTGGAGCCATCCCTGGTCATGTTACCCGACCAGCAGGCCAAAGTGTTTAACTTTTCTAAACATGGCAGCACCTACCTGTGGGATTTTGGAGATGGAACGACCTACTGGGCAAAAGACACTGTACACCAGTACACCGAACTGGGTGTCTATGATGTATCGCTCACTGCCTGGTCGGAACATGGCTGTGAGGCTTACATGACCATTCCGGAAGCCGTGAAGGTGATCGGGAAAGGGGTGGTGATGTTCCCGAACGCCTTTAAACCCAGCTCATCGGGGCCAAATGGAGGCTGGTACAATCCCAACGACCCCTCGAATGAAATATTCTTCCCCTACCATGACGGTGTGATCGAATACGAACTGATCATCTATAACCGCTGGGGAGAGCTCGTCTTCGAGACCCATGATGTCAACCAGGGCTGGGACGGATACTGCGGCAGCAAACGCTGTGCAGAGGCCGTATACGTATGGCGGGTGAAGGTTAGGTATTCCAACGGCGAACAGAATGTCCTGTACGGAGATGTGACCCTGTTTCACAAGCCGGATTAAACCTGGCTTTCACCATCCGGTTACCGGACCATGACCTCCCCGAGTTTGTACCATCCGGGTTGGGTTTCCCTTTCTTTCTTAATGGCCAGTTCGATCATCCTGTCACGGTGAAATGCACAATCATCCTGCATGCCTATTAGCAGATTGTATTTGCCTGCAGCCAGGTTTTCATCCAGATGTATTGCACAATGTTCCGCAATTATTTCATGGGGCTGCCATGTACGATTATCGGATTCTATCAATTCCTGGATAAATGTTTCACCGGAATCCTGGTTTACCAGTTTCAAAAAAAGTCTGTACCGGTGGTATGCCGGTGCCACTCCATGATTTTCCCATGTAAGCCTGATATAATTCCGGCCGGATAGCGTACGGAACGTATCAGGCATCATGGCAAATTTTGGGAAATACCAGTAACCGCTCTTGTTGGCAAGCCTGCAGGCCAGCTGTAAATTATCCGTAAGCCATTCCCGCGGGTAATAATGAAACCCGATGAAAGTGGCATGTGTTTCCTGCAGGGCCTTTTCAAAAGGAAGACCATTTTCCCACATATTGTAATGCAAGGCACTGCGATAATGATCGGATTCCAGTACGACCGGTAAATTCCTGTAAATCTTGCTGTAAAGTTCAGGCGAGCGTATGCAGGACGGTCCGAAGCCCAGCACCTTGTACCAGTAAACATTGGCACTATCGTCACGAAATCCCAGGCCATTGGCCAGACAGTATTTATAAATCTTATAGTCTGAGCCGTCATCTTTATCACGCTGGCCGATAAAGTCATCGCTGATAATCAATACCGAATACTTATAACACCTCTTGTACAGGTCTATATGTTTCATTACCACTTCAACCGGTATATCATCCCATCCTGAAAATGCAGTATGGCCTTCCCCCCATTCACCTATGCTTCCGATATCGATGTATTCCACCCAGGGCTTCCCGTCATAGCGTGATGCAAACGCCCTGTGAAAGTTCTCCAGTTTTTCAAGAAACACAGGATCACCATAGTCAGGGGCCCATGCTCTGCCATTGCCCACCATCCTGCCCCTGGCACCCGATTTCTCAACCCATTCCGGAGTTGCATAAACAAGATCATTCGTTTCCTTGCAGGTTATCCGGAAAGAAATCGTATGTCCCCGTGCCACCCATCTGTCAATGATTGAATCAATGACTTCCCAGTTGTAATTTCCTTCTTCAGGTTCAAGATATGCCCATGCAAGCCTGAGATAAATATCATTCAATCCGGGAAAATCACTCAAAGAATCAGACGGGTCAAGACGATTTCCATAAGCGCCAATGCCATTGTCATAGTAGTGAATATACCACCCTTTGTGCGGATTATTGCACACCCTGGAACTGTCCCAGTATCTTTCGAGATTGAAGAATACACGGTTTTTGAATGTACCCCTGCCTTCCTCCGTATCGCTGTCGAGAGCCTGTGAATGACCGTATTGGCGGGTGGTTTGATAATTGCCTGTTCTGCCCAGTAATAATCTGTTATAAATTACGTATTTTTATCCGGATTCACATACACATGGGGGTATAGCTCAGCCGGCCAGAGCGCGTGGTTCGCAATCACGAGGTCAGGGGTTCGATTCCCCTTACCTCCACTTATTGATAAATAAGGAGTTAGATCAAAACGGTCTGGCTCCTTTTTTTATTGGATTGAAGTAGGGTTGAAGCTTGATTATCTTCTCCGTCCCCACAGAATCCCTGGATCTTATTGTAATAAAGTATAATCCTTTCCGAAAGGATGAGAGGTCGAGTTTGACGGGGGCACCATGCACACAAGGAATTTTGATAACTATAAATTCACTAGGTTTTCATGGGTGCCGGAAATCGATGTCCATCTGATCGATGCCCAGGATCAACCTCCCCAGGGAGGAGGGGAGCCTGCCATCATCTGTATTGGCGGCTGTATTGCCAATGCCATTTTCGACGCGAAGGGTGCCCCTGTCTGCCGTATGCCCATGACACCGGAGCGGGTACTGGAGGCTATGATATTGGTTTAAACTCAGATAGGATTAAGAGTAAGGATCCTGCTATTTATTCATGATCCTGTTGTTCCTTATTGATCATCCTGCAATTTCGAGAGTACTGTTTCCCTGTATTTCTTGCCCATGACAAGTACTTTATCCCCTATCTGTACCGAGGTATTCATGAAAGAATCTATTTTATCAAGATTGATAATATAGCCACGGTGTATCCTCAGGAACTTACCCGGCGGCAGTTTTTTTTCCATCCCCACCAGTCTTTCATAGCAATCAAACTTGTGGCCGGATGTATGGATGCGTATGAAATCATTCATGCTCTCGATATAACTTATCTCATTGAAAAGGACCTTGTGAAATTTCTTATCGGCTTTGATAATGATGTGCCCCTCATTCCTGTCCGGGTGCGTGTCCTGGTGCGGGCGGTCTGAAGCCACCGCCTGGTGATACTTGTTTACCGCCTTCAGCAGGCGGTCCAGGGAAATTGGTTTCAGCAGGTAATCCACAACTTCCATATTAAAAGCCTCCGGAGCATAATCACGGTGGGCGGTTGTAATTATGACTTTAGGGGGATCCGGCAGGGAAGAAAGCAATTCGAAGCCCGACAGGACCGGCATTTCTATGTCCAGGAAGATCAGGTCGATCCGGTTTTCGCGCAGGTAACCGGCAGCCTTGATGGGATTGGTGAATGCAGCCTTTACCTCGAAATCCTCAAGCTGCTGCAAGTGGGTCTTAATGACTTCGATGGCGACCGGTTCGTCATCAATTATAATGCAGGTGTTTTTCATGGCAGTTTTTCTGAATTTCTTGCATCCAGCTCCAGGGTAAGATCCACAATATACCTGTCATTCTCGGTTCTGCTGCACATCTTATGTTTGTCCGGATAGAGCAAAACCAGGCGTTCATTTAAATTATTCAGTCCAATACCGGTGCTTCTTCCAGGCTTTTCATTCTTCCGGTAATTGTTGCTGGTATGTAAATAAAACCTGCCTTTTTCCAGTGAGGCTATTATCCGGATCTCCGGATAGATATCCTGTAGGTTCCTGGTATGTTTGAAACAATTCTCGACAATGGGGAGCAACAGCAGCGGGGCAATTTCATATTCTTCATCCCTATCCGGCCAGTCAATCTCCAGGGAGAGCTCTTCAGGGAACCTCTGTTTTTCGATTTCAATGTAATTTTTAAGGAAATCGATCTCGTTTTTCAGGACGATCCTTTCGGTATTGCACTGGTACAGCATATTGGAAAGGTTCATCACCAGGTCAGGGGTTCTGGGAGACTGTTGCAGGGACAGGCCGTAGATAGTATTCAGGGAGTTGAACAGCATATGGGGATGCAACTGGTTCTGCAGGAGCTTCAGTCGCGTTTCATTAAGTGACAGCTCAGTCTCTATCTGTTTTTTGCTGAGCTCAAAGGCAGTGCGCTGTTGTTTCAGGGTTTCCCTGGTAAAATGTATGGCCACGGCAAGGATGATCACCAGGTACAAGCCTGCTGTGAGCATTTTAAAATCAAAGGAAGCCGGCGGCAGGTTCCCGAAATTGAAATGGTAAAGACTAGTAAAAGCAAATATGGTGATCAGGGCATTCAGCCAGGCAGAAACCACCAGGCAGGCCATCAGCATATAGACAAAGCGCCCGGTACGGTCCTGAAACAGAAATTTGGGTACCAGCCAGTAATTGATCAGGTATGTGGTGGTAATAATTACCGGTAACTGGAAACAGACATACAGGAAGGTATAGAGGTACTGCCTGGAGAAATGGCCAAAGAAATAGCTGAGGAAACCGACCGCGGCTGTCCAGAACATTGCGTGCAGTGCCCAGCTATATCGGGTGTTCCATTTTATCATTACAGCAAATTTAGAGAATTAAGGATAGTGCTCAAAAAAACTCCCCGAACGATCCGATTTATCCCCTGAATGGTAGAATAAAGCTGAAACAGTCCGGTATTTGATATTCGGGGAAAAAATCAAACCATGCGGGGAATAGTTTTCATTTTGCTTTTCTATGCCCGTAATATTGCCTGTAATTATTAATTTAAATGTTTGAAATCATGAATGAATTTTTAGTAACCGGCGGTCTTCTAGGAATGAGTATTATTCTCATTCTCGGAATTATTATTCTATTGATCAGTATCCTGGCAACAGCCCGCAGGATCAAGCACCAGGAATATTCCCTGCTGGATGAAAAGCTGATGCTGTCCATTAAATCACTGGGAGGTATTGCCTGCCTGACCGGACTGTTCTTCCAGACATTAGGATTATACCTTGCTTTCCAGGCCATACAGGCTGCTGCGGATATTTCTTCTATAATAGTTATGAAGGGAGTATTCGTGTCATTCTACAGTACCTTTTTTGGACTGGGGGTATTCCTTGTATCAATGATTATCTGGTATATTTTAAAAGTCACGGCTGGGAATAAGGCGAAATAAAATCTAGCCTGAGAGTCAGCGACAAAATCACACGTAGATAATCTCTTAATTTTTTACATTTGCACGCAATTTGCACGTAAATCCTTTTTTAATTCAAATCAATACAAACATATTTAATGCTTTCATCTAACGTTATTTCGTTTCCAAATAAATCTCCGATTATTCGCATTGATTGACTTCCTTCTGGATTACCAGATCCACCAATCGTATTCCGAAAATAATAGGAGGTTTGTTTGGTGTGAAAAATAAAAATGAAGACGAGGTTTACCGCGGTATGCTGGTATGGGTTTACCGTTCTGACTACAGAGGAATGGACACCCAGGTATCAAATATATGGGATCGCTTATTATTGACCGGTGAGTATGTTGCCGAAGTATTTGAGGAAACCGACCCGACTAAAGTTGTCAAGCTGGTCCGGAGGGAAATCGGTGGCCGTGAATACCTCCATGCTGAACCAGTGATTACTCCGAATGTACAGTTTGTCCGAAATATTCATGTTATTACTCGTCGAGTGGCACGTCGTCCTATTAATGCCCCGCTAATAGATACTATCAGCGCTAACACCCAACCACCACAAACTATCATCCACAATGGTGTTATCCAAAAATTCTCTTCACCAAATGCGGCCATTATACCCATTATATTGCAGATGATTGGCACGTACCAAACGCTGTTGGGATACTCCCTACATATAAAAAAACAGGCAATGACAATTACAATAGCAAAGTTGAGATAGGCGATTAACTCACCAATATTATCTTAACTGAATTTCTCAATACCCGCTAATATATGGGCAAGAAGAAATAAAAAATGTTGAAAAGCCTACCGTTATTACTGATAATGCCCAGCTTGGCATCCCAGATAAAAATGACTTTTTTGCTTTTGTTTCCATATTCTTATAATAATTTATATTAATACTATGTGAGATAAAGTTTGAGCATGTGCTCCTGATGTGTTTGTTTTTCATTTGTTCGTTTGAAAAGGTGCATATACTCTGCCAAAATCATCCAATGGATTACTTATATTCCCATGCTCATTAGTGGCTACATGTGTATAAGTGCAATTCGCTTAGAATGTGCTCGTGAACTTCTTTTAACAGGGCCTGTTTATTTAGGTTTAAAATGGTCTGAGAAATGAAGAGTACTCACCTCTGCGATAGATCTCTCCGGGAGGGATATAGAGGCTTAGATCGGGGACTGCAAACGCTTTCGAAAATGCTGGGTCGATGGAACTTGCCTCTGCCATTAGGCGTTCTCCCTCTTCCTCTTCTCTGCTAAAAAATTTCATTTTTGCAAGGTTGCCAATAGCATAAGCTTTTAATGGCGCTATGGGTTCTGGTTCAGAGGAGAGGTAATCCTTTATAGATGCTTCCGCCAGAGGGATTTCCGTCTCCGGCTTGCTTTTACCCTGCATAACCTGGAACATATGATGCCTGGCAATTTCCAGTAGCAATGTATTATAGGCAGGATCTGCATCCATCACTTTTTCAAATAATGGTTTGGCCTCCTCCAGGTTCCCATCCGCCAGATAAGCCTGGCCAAGCTGTTTTTGCACGCGTATATCCTCCTTGTTGTTCTTCCATACCTCCTGCCAGTATTCCAGCCGGCTTGCCTCTTCAGGCAGCATGATCTCTCCGGCCTGGGCACCAAAAAACCAATCCATCTCTTTTAATATCTGGGCGTGCTGATTGGCCTTCTCCTTATTACCACCCATGTCTTCGGGAAGCCGCTGAAAGATCTCCACCAGGGACATCCTTGCTTCATGGTAATCCGGCTTCAGTTCCAGGACCCGCTCAAAGCAACTGATGGGGTCTTCAAAATCCTTTTTAGCCGAGTCTGCTTCCATCATCATTGAGATATAAGCCATCAGGAAGCTACAATCAGCCTCCAGGTAAGCAAAGGCCACATTCCCAGAATCTGTACGTACGGCATTGCTGGCTGAATTTCTGGCTGAATGAAGAATTCCAACCATATCTTCTGCCCCTTCAATATTTATACCTCCCTTCATCTTGGCCAAAATCACCCGGGCAGTTTCATAATGCGCCAGGCCGGCTTCTTTTCCCTGGTTTATCAATTTACTCAGCATGGCTTCTGCGTACCAGATCTCCCCGTTCATTCTTAATTCATAGGCAGCCTTTACAGATTCTTCTTCAAACTGTGCTGAGAGTTTAGAGCCGGAAAACATCATTAAGAACACCAGCATAGATAACAGAAAAGGTCTGAGTGTTCTTTGAAAACTTAAAAGAGCAGTTGATTGCTCGGAAGATCTTGCAGTTTTCATTTTAGTGAATTTTAAGTTGTTCATCATAAAAATTTAGGGATTAATTAAGATAATGTTCAGATAATTAGAATCGTTAATACTAATTTCTTCATAGTAGATTATTAACTAATTTTTTCCTTTGCATCCGATCCGAAAAGTACATTTCTGTATTTGAGATAGAGAAATGAGGTAATCAACAATAAGATTCCGAGAACAATAAATACAACGGTTTTGGAGATGGTATCCAGGTGCGCTATATCATAGATAAATAGTTTAAGCAATGTGCCCGAAAAAAGGACAATGGCTCCGATTCGAAGGTGCTTCTGCTTTTTCCAGATGCCTACAATAATAAGCATCACCGCATACAATCCCCACATGATGCTCAGTTCAAGCTTGTATGATTCATCCACCCTGGAGAAATCGAGCCATTGAATTAACTCTGTACTGGCAATAACAAGAATAGAGGTATATAGGACAATATCCAGGGTAATCCTGAAATCATTCTCCAGGAATTTTTGCCGGACATATTTGTAGGATACACTCAGCAGCAATCCAATGAAAGCAATATATATGTATCTGATAATTATATGAAAGGAACCCCTGCTGTAGTAATCACTCAAAGTCTGATTGATATAGCTGTCCCTCAGGATCCCCAATAAGTAGAATCCTAGAGGAATGACAACCAGTAATACTAATCCATTAAATACCAGGTTTATATTCCCAAGATTACTGCTTTTAATTTTACCGATATTCAGGAATGATAATAGGGTAACAAAAACCATAGTATAAATCATCAATGAAATTGATTTGAAACAGGTTATATCATAATCCTTGTACTGATATTTGTCCGGAATATCCGGGAGAGCCGACAGATCAATTTTAGTACTAAGGCTCCATATGTTGAAATAGGCTCCAATCTCCATACGGAAAGCCATGTATACTACCCCGATCAGGATAACGGGCAGAAGGGTATTGAAAATCTCAATTGAGACGTCCTTTGGATTTATATGTTCGCGATATCTGTGATTATTATAAAGTCTGAAGATTAATGTAAATATCATGATGGCCAGGACTGCTGTGAGGAAATCAAAGTTCAGAAATGGCAGAGCTAAATCCGGATCTGCCTCACTTGATTCAATAACTCTATTTATCCAGCCATATAACAGACTCCAGGCGGTTGTAAAGATTACAACATAGGATAAATACTCTGTAAATATTGATTTTCTCAACCTGCCGATACTAAAAAGAATCAGGCCTTCAACCAACCATGCCAGGGTCATCCAGTTCCCTTCCAGTCCGATGGGTATAGCAATTGTCAAAAACAGGATGGCCAGTCCCAGAATTAAAAGCCTTAGAATTCGATCCGGAAATCTGCGATTGGTGAGTATAATAAATGCACCGGCATGGATGGCAGCGATTAGAATGGTAAAAGCTCCAAGCAGATCTTTCCCGGCATCATTAAGATCCAGGATATAAAGACCAAAAGTGAAGAACAGAATGGTATTTAACAACAAAACAAGGATCTGGCCCACATTTAATTTATCCTTTTCAATGAGCTTATTTACCAGGAAGATTATATTGAATGTCATAAAGAATATGGGAAGGATCACGGCTGACAATGTGAAATGCTCATGTGGGTCATAACTTACCACGAACCACGTCATAAATATCAACCAGGTAACGGAGAATGAAGCATAGAACAGTGCTTTCCATTGTTTTAGGATGGACAGAATAAGGATGCCGCCGGTAATAATTGCCATATAGGGGAAGAATATCTCGGGCCTGGTATTGGTCTCATTAAATATAAATGGTATTGTATATGCACCAACCAGTCCAATATGGGCAATAACCTGCCTGTTGTAATGAAGGGCTGTATATATGGTGACTATCGTAATTACTACCATGAGTCCGAAGGCAAGCCATTGTGGGATTATTTCATAGTATGCGTGAAAGGCATAACTGATAAAATAAAAAATGGCCATGGATCCGCTCATTAATACAGCACTGAAATTTTCGTATTGCTTTTTCAAACGGATGCCAAATACCAGAAGTCCAACGCCGACCATATAGCCGAGGATAATTCTCATCAGTGGACTGATCAGATCATGGTCGATGGCATACTTCACACCTATTCCGACGCCGATAATCAAAACCATGATCCCGATCTTGTTGATCAGGTTACCTCCTATAAATTCCTCGAGGTTCAAGCTATCAACTTTAGTTAACCATTTCTTACCGGGTTTATCTTGGACTTTCCCGGAGTCTTCTGAATCACGTATTGTTACCACCCGTTGTCTGATGTTTTCAGGGGAAGCCACAGCTGCTTCTTCTTGCTCATGCCCGCTAACCTGACTGTCAGCCTCTGCTAAATCATCCTGCCTCCGTAATTCAATTTTTATCTTGTTTATCTCATCCTGTTGTTTGGATACATCCCGCTGCAGATCCAGTTGTTTTTTTGAAAGTTCTTCCAGCCTTGCCAGAAGATCTTTAATTTCCAGGGATTTTTCTGTCATGATTATGGTTTATAAGGATAATGTTCTGATAATCTGCTAATCGAACTCTTTCTGGACAAGCTGAACAAATGTGTCACTTCCACTCGATGCTTCTAATTCATTATAATACCTGAGGGCAAGGTCCTTATTATCCGCCTCTAAAAATGCCGCCCTGATCCTGTATCCTGGCAGACAATCCAGGAAGATTGTCTAATACCTCAACATTATAACCGGACTTTTTCATATGAGCAACAGTTATCCCATCGATACCTCCTGCACCAATAACATGTATTTGTAAATTTTTTATTTTCATTTCAAAAGGTTTTTATGAAATCAAATTTACAAAGGCAATAACCCAGGCGTATGGCATGGAATCCAAGAGGGTATGGATGATTTGGAATTTATACCGGGAAATTGAAAGGACCGGGTGCGTTTGTAATACTTCTTTGTAATATTACAAGATCATAAAACATAGTTTTGGATTAATTGCAAATAACAGGATGTTATTACCGGTGGAATCAGGAATAATACAAAACTTTTATTGGTGTTAATCAATAACCTTGCTTTTGAGTGTTTCTATAGACTGAAATAACGTATTAAAGAAGCGGTTCCGGTCTTTGGCTCCGTAAAGGCTGATCAAATTTGATGATTTAAGAAGACCTCTCATATAATTGCTGATATATGCGGAAAAGAATTCATTGCTTGTAACCAGGAGGCTCAATACATTGAAAGTAAGGAATACGGTATTCATGCCGTCCGTATTTACGAATATTGTATTATCACTGAGCACGACCTCATTTTCGTAAAACTGGTAGGAACTTTCTATTCCTTCAGCGGGCTGACCATAGATAAATTTAAATCCTACTTCTGCCTGCTTCTGAATATGCTGTATCCACTTTTCTATCCTGTCAATCAGGATTATTAAATCGTCCTTTTTCTCAAAAAAACCTGATACCCAATAAAACTCAATTTGCCTGAGCATGATATTAAATGTGTCCTGGTTCCAGATCTCTTTGGTGGGAATTTTATTGGCATATACAAGTGCCTGCTTGCCAATCTTTACTACTTCCGGATCTATATCATCGAGACGAAACATTTTCTCTTTATATTCAGGGAATTGAAAAAGTGTTTTTTCCCAGAAAAAAACTTTAAATGCAGCTATTTCGGGAATCTGAAAATAATGAAAGACGGGAACATCTTTGGCTGCATAAATGATCTCCTTTTCACTTGCACTACTGATATCCTTAATATTTTGTAATACAAACCCCAGCCAGTCTTTGACTTTAAATGTCTCACTATCAAGAGGCACACAGTTAAAAGTTACATTACCACTCTGTACATTAAAGATTGAATCGATCGACAGGTTGTACCGGGTAACGAGTTTGTAGAGGTCCTCAATAGTCAATTCCTTTTCTCCTCGTACACGGCGGTATGCACTATCATAACTAATACTCAGTAATTCAGCGATTTCATGAATAAAGGAATGGGAGGAGGGAATAGATCCTTTGATCTGTTTAAAAATGGAATGTTGGATTTCTTTTGTATTTTCCATTATTTAAAATTATGAAATCGGGAAGCAAAAGTCAATGAACTGCAAATCTTCAAATGAATTTGAACTAAACAGGATTAAGAAATAAGGTGTAATTCCGGTAATAATCGTCCGATTTTTTATAATTGAAATGCAGGGTAGGTTGAAACTAAGTTTTCAACACCTGTCTGATATTGCTATTTTTTTGGGGGAGTTTTATTTAATAATTTTTTTGCCCTTATCAATAATAACCTCATAATAACTGCTATTTGGCATTAGCTATATCCTATTTAAGCTTTAATAGCAACTGAATGTCTTCCTCAAGGTGGTTCGATAATTGTTTCCTTGCCTCCACAGATCAATGATATCAATAAAATTGTTTCTAAATAATACAATGATCCCCCGTATTAAATTGATTTCCTTGAAATAGTTTGCTCAGTTTAATACCTCCTCTGATAACAAAGTTATATCCGATTCACGTAACATTCAATTCTAAATTACTTCTTACTATATATCTTATTATTTAGATATTTATATATATTATTGGTAATTATGGGTGAATTTATTTACACATCAGCCATAGAACTGGCCGAACTCATCAGGAGCGGAAAGGCAACTTCGTCAGCCATCGTAAAGGACCACCTTGATCAGATCAAAAAACACAACTCAACATTGAATGCGGTCATCATCCTTGTAGAAGAAGAGGTGCTGAAAGAAGCATCCAAATGCGATGAGGAAGCCAGGCAGGGACAGTTCAGGGGACCGCTCCACGGAGTGCCCATGACCATCAAGGAAACAGTACTGGCTGAAGGGGATGAAAACCACGGTGAATTTTAAAATGTTCAGGGACTGGACGGCGCCGGAGGATGCCGTGGTAGTAGACAGGCTTAAAAAAGCAGGTGCCGTTATCATGGGAAAAACGAATGTCCCCAAGAACCTCACTGACTACCAGGTAAGCGGGGATATTTACCCGGAATGTAAAAACCCCTATCACCCGGAACATTCATCCGGGGGAAGCAGTGGCGGGTCTTCCGCAGCCCTGGTATCGGGCATGACCCCCATTGAACTTGGTGGGGATTTCGGTGGCTCTATCCGTAACCCGTCCAACTGGTGCGGTCTTTATGGGATGAAACCGACGGAAAACACCGTACCCAAGCATGGCAGTATTTGTATTCCGGAAAGAGCTGAATAATGGTTTTAAGGACAGTTTTATATATTATTCAGAGAGCATGGCCCTTCCTCGTCTGCTTTAACGCCAGCGGGCATCCCGGGATAAACATCCCGCTGGGTATCGGTGAAGATGGATTGCCTCTAGGTGTGCAGGTTGTCGGATCATACTGGTGCGAACCGGACCTGATCCGGTTCGCCAGACTGGTCTCCGAATTCACTCCAGGATTTGTAAAACCGGAAGGATATTAATAACAAGCTTTGAACCTGATGGTCTCGCCAGGTAAAGTCTGGATTTTCAAGATGTTCCCTTCGGACTGGTATTCCTTGCCGGCCTCAAACTCCCTTCCCGCGAATGGATCACGGATGGAGACAGCACCCCCATTTTCCGAGTGGATCTCAAATTCCCTGACCTTCCCTCCTTCCATGACAGCGGAAACCAGGAATGCCCCCCTGGCCCGTAAATGATCAAAACTGGCATCTTCCCAGACGGAGGGGATGGCAGGAAATATATTGATCACACCGGTATGGCTCTGCAGTAACATTTCCTGTATCCCGGAAGCAAAAGCGAAGTTCCCTTCCAGGGTAAATGGGCGGTAGGTAAAATTTGAATGTCCCGCCTGACACTGGTCACCATTTACATGAAATGAATTTTTCAGGCAGAAGCATTCGGCAAAAAGGCTTAATGCACGGGCAGCTTTGTCACCCTGCAGGGCCCGGGCATAAAGATTCCCCTGCCAGCTGAATGAATAGCCGGTCCACCAGTCCGAACCCTGCTTTTCAAGATTAACCAGCGTATTCCGGATAATTACACTGTCGGCCTTGCCATTGGAGATATCGAACAACCCCAGCGGATGATAGGGCATCAGGTGTGAAAAATGCCTGTGCGATACATTGTAAGGGTAGCCCGGAGCGAACATGAATCCCGTTTCCGGGTCCACTGCCAGTTCAGGCCATTCCGAGTAGATCTTCTCCCAATTGTCCGCCTCCTTATCCAATCCGAGTTCCCGGGCAAGCTCGGCTGCTTTTTCAAAGGTCCATAGTATGAGTCCCAGGTCAAAATTCGTCATTTCCCCGAACCAGGCTTCTCTTGAGTTGTCGAATATTTCGGGACTGGAACTCATCAGGAGTTTTCGTTTTCCATCCATCGTCTTGACAGACACCTGGTCAAGGAATGTGGCAACCTCTTTCAGCCAGGGATAGGCCCTCCGTTCCAGGAACTCCCGGTCCATCGTATACCGCCAATGGAGGTAGAAATGATGTGCCAGCCAGGCACCTACGGTTTGTCCCATGGAATATTGTATCCATCCCCCCATTGGCTCTCCTTCCAGGGTTGTTACACCGGGGACATTCATTCCTTCGACCCCGAAATAATCCCGGGTATACTGCCGGAATGCCGGGCGGTACTTCCAGAGCCACTTGAGGAATCCCTCCTCCAGGTGAAGGTGGTTCCCTGTGTAGGCGGGCCAGTAACTGAGCTGGGTGTTCAGGTCATGGTGGAAATCCCCTTTCCATGGCGGTAGTTTTCCGTTATCAGCCGTCCACACAGATTGCAGGGCGATGGGGGGTGCATCGCTGCGGGCTGCTGCCCCGAATTTATACATCTCCAGGTAATATTGCTTTTCGAGAAGGGTATCCGGGATCTCAACCTGCGACCGGCTCCAGTAATCATTCCACCAGTCCAAATGCTCCTCAAAAGATTCCAGGTATCCTGCAGCCATTTCATTTGAAACAACCTGGTCTGCCGGTGGACCTGTCTCCCATCCCTCTTTCTCCGAGGATATCGACCAGCATCCTTCCAGGGTATTCTTTCCGTCTTCCCACCGGGTATGTACCTGGTATGAAAAATCGGCCCAGCCCTGCTGCCTGTAGGTGATGGAATTTTCTTCCACAAGGACTTCTCCCTGCGGGTATCCCAGCTGGTCCAGGTCACTCATGGACTGGTCAACCTGCTGGCGGTCGCCTTTGATGTTGTAGGCCGGCGGGACCAGCTCGATGGCAATGTCTCCCTTGAGATGCTCAAATTTATACCAGCCCACAGGTTTTCCGGCATGGATAAATGTGGTCAGCCTGCTG
>LJUP01000152.1 GCA_001303955.1 Bacteroides sp. SM23_62
AATGGCACAGCGTTTCATCATTGCATAACCGCTCTTGCCATCACGGTAGACCATATTGTAAATGGTCCTTGCATCGTTTTTCTTGAATACGGCGATATGGATAATGTCCTTGCCTGCGAATACCTTCTCGTCGATCTTGGTAACCTGGAATGTGCCATCCCTCCGGATTGTCAGGATATCATCTATATCAGAACAATCACAAACATACTCATCTTTCTTCAGGGAAGTGCCAAAGAATCCCTCTTTCCGGTTCACATAGAGTTTCTGGTTGGTGGCTACCACCTTGGTGGCCACAATGGTATCGAAATTCCGGATTTCTGTGCGTCTCTCTTTCCCTTTTCCGTATTTCTTCTTTATCTGTTTGTAATAGTTGATCGTATAGGGGATGATATTAGCGAGATGATTTTTGACTTCCTCGATCTCCTCCTCAATGCCTTTGATATGCTCATCCGCTTTGAATGAATCAAATTTCGAGATTCTCTTAATTTTTATCTCGGTCAGTTTCACAATATCATCATGGTTTACCTCCCTCCGCAGAAGTTTCTTGTAGGGATCGAGTCCCTTGTCTATGGCTTCCACAATGGCCTCCCAGGTTTCACATTCCTCGATATCCCGGTAGATCCTTTTCTCGATAAAGATCCTCTCAAGGGAAGAGAAATGCCAGTCTGTCTCCAGTTCATCCATCCTGATTTCCAGTTCAAGTTTCAGGAGGGCAACCGTATTGTCAATGGAGTGCCTTAGCATCTCATTCATACCCATGAATACAGGTTTATCCGCTTCAATCACACAGCTGTTGGGGGATATGGAAACCTCGCAATCTGTGAAGGCATAGAGCGCATCCAGGGTCTTATCCGATGAGATCCCGGTCGCGAGTTCTATTATAATCTCTACATTTTCAGCAGTGTTGTCATCGATCTTCTTGATCTTGATCTTTCCCTTTTCGTTTGCCTTTACAATTGATTCAATAAGGGAAACAGTTGTTTTGCCATAAGGGATTTCCGTAATGACCAGGTGCTTCTTGTCCAGTTTCTCTATCCTGGCCCTAACCTTCACGCTCCCTCCACGGATCCCGTTATTATACCTGGAAAAATCGGCCATTCCCCCGGTCGGGAAATCCGGCAGGATCTCGAATTCCTTTCCTTTCAGGTAAAGTATCCCGGCATCTATCAATTCATTGAAATTATGGGGGAGGATCTTGGATGCCAGTCCCACAGCAATCCCTTCCACCCCCTGGTTCAGCAACAGCGGGAATTTCACCGGGAGGGTCACCGGTTCCTTGTTGCGTCCGTCATAAGATTGTTTCCACTCTGTGGTCTTCGGGTTGAATACCACCTCCAGGGCAAATTTCGAGAGGCGTGCCTCAATGTACCTGGGTGCGGCCGCCCCGTCACCGGTCAGGATATTCCCCCAGTTCCCCTGTGTATCCACCAACAGGTCTTTTTGTCCCAGTTGTACCAGGGCATCACCAATAGAAGCATCCCCGTGCGGATGGAATTGCATGGTATGCCCGATGATGTTTGCCACCTTGTTGTACCGCCCGTCATCCAGCCTTTTCATGGAATGCAGGATGCGGCGCTGCACCGGTTTCAGTCCGTCGTGCAGATGCGGCACAGCTCGTTCAAGGATCACATAGGAGGCATAATCCAAAAACCATTCCTGGTACATGCCTGAAAGGTGAACCACGGTGTGCAGATCGTCTGAATCAGGATGTTCTTCTTCCGGACCGTATAGACTATCGTCCATTGATTCTTCAGCGTTCTCTATATTTTCCAGCTCCTCTAAACTCATAGGTATCTAACGAAAAACAAACCTGGGGAATTGTTGGTCAGGCCTCAACAAGGTCTTCTTCAACACGCAGGTTATCAATTATGAAGTTCTGTCGTTCGGGGGTGTTTTTCCCCATATAAAATTCAAGTAAATCAGATACCGCATCGCTTCTGTTGAGCGATACCGGTTCCAGCCTTATGTTATGGCCAATAAAATTTTTAAACTCATCCGGAGATATTTCTCCCAGTCCCTTGAACCTGGTGATCTCCGGTTTACCGCCGAGCTTTTCAATGGCGTCTTCCTTCTCCTCCTCCGAGTAGCAATAATGTGTTTCCTTCTTATTTCTCACCCTGAACAGGGGTGTCTGCAGGATATACAGGTGTCCCTTCCGGACCAGGTTTGGGAAGAACTGCAGGAAAAAGGTGATCAGCAGCAGCCGGATATGCATGCCGTCAACGTCTGCATCCGTAGCGATCACAACATTTTTATACCGGAGGTTATCCAGGCCATCTTCTATATTCAGGGCAGCCTGCAGGAGATTGAACTCCTCGTTCTCATAGACGATCTTTTTGGTAAGCCCGTATGTGTTAAGGGGTTTTCCTTTAAGGCTGAAGACAGCCTGGGTTTCCACATCACGTGATTTGGTGATGGAACCACTTGCCGAATCTCCCTCGGTGATGAATATGGTAGTCTCCAGCCTGCGTTCATGGGTGGAATTGTAATGGGCCTTGCAATCCCTCAGCTTTTTGTTGTGGAGACTGGTTTTCTTTGCCCTTTCCCTGGCCAGTTTCTTAATGCCCGAGATGGCTTTTCGCTCTTTCTCAGATTCCAGGATCTTCCGCAGGAAGATCTCTGCCGTCTCAGGATGTTTATGCAGGTAATCATCCAGGTCCTTTTTCAGGAAGTCATTGATATAATTCCGGACGCTGGGACCTTCGGGTCCCATGTCCTTGGAACCCAGTTTGGTCTTCGTCTGTGATTCGAAAACCGGCTCCTCTATCTTGATACTCAGGGCGACAATAACAGACTGACGGATATCCGAAGGGTCGAAATCCTTTTTGTAAAATTCCCTCACCGTCTTAACCAGGGCTTCCTTGAAGGCAACAAGGTGCGTGCCGCCCTGGGTGGTATGCTGGCCGTTGACAAAGGTAAAATACTCATCCGTATACTGGTTGCCGTGTGTCATGGCCAGTTCAATATCACCATTCCTGAGGTGAATGATGGGATAAAGTCCCTCATGGTCCATATTCTCATGCAACAGGTCCAGCAGGCCATTCTTTGACTGGTATTTCACCCCGTTCAGCACGATGGTCAGTCCCAGGTTAAGATAGATATAATTCTTGATGAGGGCTTCGATATATTCCAGGATATAATGGTAATTCCCGAATAATTCCTCGTCCGGGACGAAAGAAACGATGGTGCCGTTGGCCAGCTCAGTCTTGGATTCCTTTGCTTCTTCCAGCAGTTCTCCCGCGGCAAATTCAGCCGATCTCATCAAGCCCTCACGGATGGACTGGATTTCGAACTTGGACGACAGGGCATTCACTGCTTTGATACCTACCCCGTTCAACCCTACTGATTTCTTGAAAACCTTGGAATCATACTTGGCACCTGTATTCATCCTGGAGGCAGCCTCCACCATCTTGCCCAACGGGATTCCCCGTCCGAAGTCCCGTACCTGGACACATTTTTCATGAATATTAATCTCTATGGTCCTGCCAAAACCCATCATAAATTCATCCACGGAATTATCGAGTACCTCTTTCAGGAGAATATAAATGCCATCATCCCGTGAAGATCCGTCCCCCAGTTTCCCGATATACATTCCGGGGCGCCTACGGATGTGTTCCCGCCATTCTAAAGTCCGTATGTGTTCTTCTGTATAGTGCGCTGTCATTGCTTTTTGGATCTGCACAAATATAGATAAAAGAACGCTGGCACTGCAATTTCTTTTTCAACAAGGGAATTAACACGAATGACTGCCGAACCCTCCTGTATATCAAATAAATCAGAATTTTTCAACGACCGGAATGAAGACGGGCATAGGTCCCGGCCATGATGTCCCAGACCTGGATTTGCAGCTCGCGTGGATTCATATTTGCAAAAGTATTGAAGGGGATGGGCTCGAGTACCTTGACAACGATCCTGGTAAATCCTTTCAGGATGGCACCTTTTTTTGGCAGTGCCCTGGCAGTTCCGTCCAGCACAACGGGGACAATGTCCACCTTGTTCTCAATGGCCATCCTGAAGGCCCCTTCCCTGAAAGGACCCAGATGGCCTCCCGGGAAGCGTGTACCCTCGGGAAAGATCAGAATGGAACTCCCAATACCCAGGAAATACCTGACCTTTTCCATCAGCTGTCCGTAGCTGTTCCTCTCTCCCCGCCTGATCTCCAGGTAAGCATTCAGCCGCATGAGCCAGCCGATGATGGGGATCCTGAAATTCTCCTTTTTGGAAACCCATTTATAGGGGACAAACAAATGGTACAGTACCAGGATATCGAGCATGGACTGATGGTTGGAAACAATTACACTGGGTCGTCTCCAGGGAATATTCCGGCGCCCTCTGATGCGTACCCTCCAGAGCGGATTGAACCAGATATACAGAGAGCCCCAGAAACTGGAAAACAGATGAAGTATCACCAGCCTGCGGTCAAACCATCTTGTGATCAGCCAGACCAGGAAAGCCAGAGAAAACATGACCACCGAGGTAACCAGGAAGAAAGTCCATAGCAATACACTGTAAATGATCAATCCTGCTTTTTTCATTGCTGCCGCTTTGCGGTTAATCAGAAAATAGCATTCACAAAATAATCAATCAGCCGGCAATTGACAAGGCCGGATCCCGAGATTTTTTCACGTACTTGTCCGGGTTCATGATCCACGCCGGACAGGACACCGGACAGCCGCTCAAAGAACGCACGGTCAGTATTATCCGATTTTATATAGACATTTGTGATCTTCCCCTTTTCCACCTCCAGGTGGATCATGACCTGTTTGCCATTCCAGTCAATCTTCCGGGTCATCCGGTACCTGGGTGAATACCCAATGTTCCATTCCCAGGTACTGTATTTCTGGCTGACAAGTTCTTTGATCCCTGCCATGTCGGTACCGCTCAATTCATACCTGGCCGATCCCTCAAAGGATCCTGACAGGTGAACGATAAGGTCATTGCGAAATGCTGACACGCTGGCCCTGGGTTCCAGAAAATCAAGGATATTCGCCACAGGGCTCCGAACAGACTGGACGGCCCTGTCCTTATACTTTCCAGGGGCTGTCCTGAGAGCGGACGTTAATGCCCGGAGATCAGTTGAATACAGCAGGGTGCCATGATGGAGAACACGGTTCCGGTAAACATGTTCGGCATTGCCTGATATTTTCTTCCCGTCAATGAGGATCTCGTTCCGGCTGCCAAATTCGGCCGGGATCATAAGGCTTTGCAGATAGGACAGAACCGGCGCGGCATATTGCCTGAAATTGACCATTTGTCCCTGCTCTCCGTTCAGGATGAAAGAGAAATTCACATTGCCGGGATCATGCCATACCGTTCCTCCTCCCGATATTCTTCTGACCACAGGGATGCTGTTTTCCAGGATATAAGGCAGGTTGATCTCGGCATAGGCATTCTGATGCTTCCCGATGATGATCGAAGGATCATTGATATAGATAAAGGCAAAATCTTTTTCCGTATGCTTCAGCAGGTATTCCTCGGCGGCAATGTTGAAATACGGATCATTCGATGGGGAATCCAGGATGAGCATGGTCAATGATTTAGCTTCAGTGCTTTAATCTGGGTTATGATACGGTATACCCCATAGGCCAGCAGGCTGCCAAGCATGGCCCCGCCGATGATATCCCCGGGGAAATGAACACCCAGGTAAATCCTGCTGTATCCCACCAGGGTGGCCCAGAACAATATACCAATCCAATAATACCTGTCACGGAAAAACATGCCTGTAAACACGGCGATGGCAAAGGAATTGGATGCGTGGCTGGAGACAAAACCGTACATGCCCCCGCAATCATCATTCACCAGGTGTACGAGCCCGGCCAGACAAGGCTGGTGGCAGGGCCGCAACCGCTGTATGCTTTCCTTGAAAAGGTGGACAGATGCCTGGTCGCTCATGGTTATCAGGACAGCAACGCCCAGTAATATCCACCATGTCCTCCACCTGAAACGATAGATCAGCAGTCCCAGTATAACCAGGTACAAAGGCAGCCACTGTATCTTGCCACTGACAAACCACATCACCCTGTCCAGGAAAGGTGCATGCAGCCCGTTCAGGAACAGGAATAAGTGTGTGTCCCACTGATTGAGTGTTTCAAGCATGGCTAAGCATTCAGTTCCTGCCAGATCCTGTCTTTCAGGCCGCTGATTCCCTCACCCGAGACGGAAGAGATGAACTGCCATGAGATCTCAGGAAGATCTTCCCTGATCTCATCCTTCAATTCATCATCCAGCAGGTCAGATTTGGAAATGGCAAGTATTCTTTTTTTATCCAGCAGTTCCGGGTTATAATCCTGTAATTCCTTCAGCAATATCCTGTATTCCTGGTGAATATCCTGGCTGTCAGCAGGGATCAGGAAAAGCAGGATGGAATTTCTTTCAATATGCCGCAGGAACCTGATGCCCAGTCCCTTCCCTTCGCTGGCGCCTTCAATGATACCGGGGATGTCTGCCATGACAAATGACCGGTCATCACTGTACTGAACGATCCCGAGGTTGGGTACCAGGGTGGTGAACGGATAATCAGCGATTTTGGGCTTGGCAGCAGAAACCACGGACAGGAGGGTGGATTTTCCCGCATTGGGAAATCCCACCAGTCCCACATCGGCCAGGATCTTCAGCTCAAGTATGTTCCAGCCTTCCATCCCGCTCTCACCGGGCTGTGCATACCGGGGTGTCTGGTTGGTTGGCGATTTGAAATGATCATTCCCCAGGCCGCCCCTGCCCCCCGCCTTCAGGATCTTCTTTTCTCCATCTTTAATGATCTCGAACAGGAATTCATTGGTTTCAGCATCCCTGGCTACCGTACCCAGGGGCACCTCCAGTACCACATCCGCACCATCGGCCCCTGTTTTCAGGCTGCCAGCGCCGTTTCCCCCGTTCCCTGCCTTGACATGTTTCTGGTATTTAAGGTGTAGCAGGGTCCATAATTGTCTGTTTCCTTTCAGGTATACATGCCCGCCGCGTCCTCCGTCGCCGCCATCGGGACCCCCTTTCCGTGTGAATTTGTCGCGGTACAGGTGTGCAGATCCTGCTCCTCCGTCACCCGAACTGCAGAAGATCTTAACATAATCTATGAAATTAGATTCAACCATTTCTCATCGGTGCGGTCCGGCATTGATACGGACCGATACTTAAAGTTTGACAGATCAGAGATTATCGATGATCCCGGACAGCCTGCTGAAAATATCCTCGATGCTCCCGATACCGTCCACCCCGCGGTATTTGCCTTGTCCCTGGTAATATCCCATGACCGGGGAGGTCTGGTCTTCATATACCCTGATCCTGTTTTCTATTGTTTCCAGGTTGTCATCCGACCTGCCCTGTTCATTACCACGTTTCAACAGCCTGTCAATCAGTTCCTGCCGGTCAACCTCGAGTCCCAGCATCACATTGATTTGCATTCCCAGTTCATCCAGGAGCTTATCCAGCGCTTCTGCCTGTGCCACGGTCCGGGGAAACCCGTCAAAAATAAACCCTCTGGCATCCTTTTGCCCGGTAATGCGCTTGCGTATCATCCCGATGATGATATCATCCGGGACCAGTTCTCCCTTTTCCATGATGCTTTTGGCCCGTAATCCCAGTTCGGTCTCAGCCGCCAGTTCAGCACGGAGCATATCCCCGGTGGAAAAATGGGTGAGACCGTAATGCTCTATGATCTTTTCCGACTGGGTTCCTTTGCCTGATCCAGGGGGACCGAATAAAACAATATTTAACATGATAACGCTGTTTGATTAAGGATGCAAATATAGGGAATTCAGAAATCAGGATGCTACCACCCTGTAAATATCCGGGAGGTTTCTGCCAAATCCCTTATAGTCCAGTCCGAAGCCAACCACAAAATCATTCGGGATCTCGAGACCCACATAATCCAGTACAATATCCTTCTGGTAGGCATCCGGCTTGTGCAGCAGCGTGGCCACCCTGATCTCACCTGGTTCATAGCCCCTCAGCTGCCTGATGATGTTCTCCAGTGTGATCCCTGTATCCACAATATCCTCGAGGATCACCACCGTTTTATTATGGATATCCTCATTGATGCCGATCAGCCGTTTTACCGTACCGGTACTGGAGGTACCGGCATAAGAGGCCAGTTTTAAAAAGGTGATCTGGCAGCTGGGTGCGATATGTTTGATAAGTTCGGCAGCAAACATGAATGCCCCGTTCAGGATGCCCATGAAAATAACATCCCTGCCTTCCAGGTCCCTGTTCATGCTGTCTGCCATGGCCGATATCACGGCCCTGATCTGTGAATTTGGAATGAACAGTTTAAATTCCTTATCGTGGATTTTTCTTATTTCCATTTAACGAATTTACAAAAATTAGGATGGCTGGATGATATAATTCCCGATTTGCCATTAACAGTAAACCATACTTTGATTAGCTTTGTAATAAAAACAATGAATCCGAAAGTAAGTATTATCATGGGCAGCACCTCTGATTTGCCCGTTATGGAGCAGGCTGCAAAGATACTCGATGAGTTCGGGATTCCATTTGAGATCAATGCCTTATCCGCCCACAGGACCCCGAGACAGGCCATGGAATTTGCCAGAGAAGCGTATGGCCGGGGTATCGGGGTCATTATTGCAGGTGCCGGCGGTGCGGCCCATCTGCCCGGAGTAATTGCCGCCCTTACTACTGTTCCTGTGATCGGGGTGCCTATCAAGGCATCCATCTCCATTGATGGTTGGGATTCCATCCTTTCCATACTGCAAATGCCCCCTGGGATACCGGTTGCCACAGTCGGGCTTGACGGGGCACGCAATGCAGGCATCCTTGCCGCCCAGATCCTCGGGGTGGGTGACGCAGACATTGCCAAAAAGGTGGAAAAATTTAAAGCCGGGCTCGAACAGAAGATCATCAAAGCCAACGAAGAGCTCAGGGAAGTAAAATTCAAACATAAAACGAACTGACCTTTACAGGGAAATGGAACAAGCATGAAAACCAGTATTCATCATATCCGGGATGCAGGATTATTACTGGTTCTGCTGTTGTTTGTTGCCTCAACTCCCTCAAGTGCATCGAATGACAATTATCCGGCAGGGGCAAGGGCTGCTGCCATGGGAAATGTCAGTGTCATGTATCCCGATTTCTGGTCCAACTGGCATAACCAGGCAGGCCTGGGTTTTTATTCCCACGTCTCCATCGGATTCCATCATGAGAACAGGTTTGTGGTGCCTGAATTCAGCCTGCATGCAATCGGATTAACAGTCCCCACAGGCAGGGGCACCCTCGGTTTTTCCTATCATTATTTTGGTTACTCGGGATATCATGAGAGCAAATTTGGACTGGCGTTCGGGAAAGCTTTTCATGAGCGGTTTGCAGTCGGACTGCAGCTGGATTACCTGAATACATATTTTGATAATGAGCTTGGAAACAGCGGGACTGTAGCCATCGAGGCGGGGATCATGGCAGAGCCGGTGGACAATCTCATGCTTGGATTCCATATCTATAACCCAACAGGAGCAACCATCCCGAAGATGAGGCAGGAGAAGATCCCGGTAATCATGAGACTGGGACTGGGGTACCAGTTCGGTGAACGTCTTTTTGTGGGTATGGAAACCGAGAAAGACCTGGATATTGCCAGGCCGCGGTATAAAATGGGACTGGAATACAAGGTTATTGAGTATATTTTTGCAAGGGTGGGGATTATGATGCAGGAATATGTGCAGCATTCTTTCGGGATTGGATTTAACCTGTTAAGTTTCCAGGCTTCCCTGGCATTTTCCTACATGCAACTGGTCGGCTACACCCCATATTTCTCTTTACATTATGTTTTCAAGTAGATGGTTTGCTGTTTTCATTTTTCTTGCACTGGCCAGGATGACATGCCTTCATGGACAGGAATATTATTCACAACGTGCTGTCATTATAGAGGACCTGATCGAGCATATTGCGAGGAATACCGTTGAAGACCTTGATTATCAAACGCTTTTCGACAATCTGTTCCAGGCCCTTGAAAAACCGCTGAATATAAATACTGCCAGCCGGGAAGACCTGGAAAAGCTCCAGCTGCTTACGGATTTCCAGATTGCCAGCCTGCACAGATACATCGGGGAGAACGGTCCCCTGCTCACCATTTACGAATTGCCCCAGGTTTATGGGTTTAGCGTGGGACTTGCACAAATGATTGAGCCGCTCTTCACATTTGATGCTGCTCCCCGGCCATTGGTAATGGAGGGCCAGAAGCACAGGAGCTCCCACCAGCTGCTGGCCAGGGTCTCGGCCGTTCTCCAGGAACAGAAGGGTTATACTGACATCCCGGATTCAGCCCTGGCGGAAAACCCGAATGCACGCTACCTGGGTAACCGCCTGAAGATCATGACCAAGTACAGGTATCAGCGCGGGGATAAATTGTTGATCGGATACAATGGGGAAAAAGATGCCGGGGAACCATTCTTCAGCGGGGAGAACAGACATGGATTTGATTTCAATTCGGTTTATTTCCGGATCAACGAGGTATGGAAATTCAAGCATATCATGGCTGGCGATTACCAGATAAAAACGGGACAGGGGTTGAATCTCTGGTCCGGACTGGCATTCGGAAAATCACCGGACATTGTAAACATCCGCAAAAGAGGGAGTGTCCTGAATCATTACAGCTCAACAGATGAGAACCGTTTTATGAGAGGGGCCTCGGCGACCATCGGGCTTGGTGAAGTAGATGTAACCGCTTTTTTTTCAAGGAAGGCAGTAGATGCAAATATCGTGGAGGATACCCTGGCAGAAGACCCCCGGTTTACCTCTTTTCAGAGTAGTGGCTATCATCGTACGCCGGGGGAAATTTCTGATAAGGATGCGGTCCAGGAGACCATTCTCGGGGGTTATGTTTCATGGAACCATAAACAATTCCACCTCGGGGGCACCGCAGTGCATTATTTATTTGATGCGGTACCGGAGCACTTGCCGGATCCGAATACACAGTTTGATTTCACAGGAAACCAGAATACCAACCTGGGCTTGGATTATACGGTCAGCCTTAACCGGATGATCTTTTTCGGAGAACTCGGTTACAGCAGCTTTAGTGGGACCATAGGCATGCTGAACGGAGCCAGCTTCGATCTTCACGAACAGGTTTCCCTGTCAGTGCTCCACCGTTACTTCGATAAACGTTTTTATGCCCTATTTGGCAATGCCTTTTCGGAAGGTTCAGATAATAATAATGAACATGGGATCTACATGGGACTGGAAGTCCGGCCTTTTCCCCACTGGCGGCTGACCGGTTACCTGGATGCATACAGCTTCCCCTGGCTGAGTGCACAGGCCAGTGCTCCTTCTTCAGGGTACGACTATCATATCCAGGCTGAATATACCAGCCGTGATCAATTAAGAACTTACCTGAGGCTTCGTCACAAGGCGAAACCTTCAGACGTTACGCCGGAAAGTGCAAACGTAAGCAATATTGAAACAGAACAAACGTCCCACCTGAGATTTCATATATCCTACCCGGTGGCTGATGGACTCAGTTTCCAGAACCGGCTTGAGATATCCCACTATAAGAAAGGGGCCGGCGAAAGTGAATACGGCTACCTGGCCTATCATGACATCATTTACAAACCCCCGTCTTTCCCGCTGAGTTTCTCTTTCCGCTACAGTATGTTTGATACCGAAAGTTATTTCTCCAGGATCTACAATTACGAACATGACGTGCTGTATGCTTTTTCCATTCCATCATTTTTCGCCAGGGGGATACGGACTTACCTCAATGCAAGGTGGGAAATCAGCAGGCATGTCGACCTATGGTTCAAATACGCCCTGACCTGCTATCGTGACCGTGAAACGATCAGCAGCGGCCTGAATGAGATTGACGGGAATAAAAAATCAGATCTGAGGGTACAGCTCCGCCTGAAGTTTTAGTCAAACTTGATATCCTTGATATTCAGCTGTAGGTTTACCCGTCCCATGAATTCATTCTCCTCTAGCGAGTAGCAAATATCAAATCCCTGCCCCATGCTGATATGCTTATGGATGTTCCCCTGTTGAAAGGCAATGGCTGGGTATACCTTATAGGGGTCTTCTTCCTGGATCAGGTTTAGTTTCAGATGCTCACCGCTGGCTCCTACCGCTTTGCCGGTACCATTATCCACCACATTCTCAGTGAGGAATACAGGGGCCATATTTTCAGGGCCAAAGGGTTCAAATTGTTTCAGTATGCGGTAGAATTTTGAAGAAATATCACTGAGGGCAATCTCCGTATCGATCTCTACGACCGGGATTAATTGCCCGGCATCGATGGTATCAGCCACGATTTTCTCGAAGCGTTGCTGAAAACGGGGGATATTTTCAAGTTTGAGGGTCAGTCCGGCTGCATATTTATGCCCGCCGAAATTCTCCAGCAGGTCACTGCAGGCATCGACTGCCTGGTACAGGTCGAATCCAAATACCGATCGTGCTGAACCGGTGGCAAATCCGTTTGATTCGGTCAGGATCACAGTGGGCCTGTACCAGTTGTCTATCAGCCGTGAAGCAACAATGCCGATCACGCCCTTATGCCATCTTGGATTAAATAAAACCGTGGTCTTCCGCTTCTGCAGTTCCGGATCCCTCCCAATGATATCCAGGGCTTCCTGGGTGATGGTGGTATCA
>LJUP01000153.1 GCA_001303955.1 Bacteroides sp. SM23_62
GAAAGAGGCTATGGCGGTACTTTCCGTTTCCTGAAAACAATCGTGGGATTATGGCTGGTACAGGGACTCTTGAAAAGCCTGCAGGGGAAAGATGATTATGACGAGATAGAAATGCTGGCAAGGCAGTATGATAAGGACCCGAACATCATCAATCCGGATGACCCGCTGTTCTACAACCCGGATAATATGAAGGAAGCATTCGATAAGTATTTTCGCAGAACCGGCCAGGAACTCCCCTCAGAGCCAGGAGGCTATTTCCGCTCTGCCTATGACAGCCTGATCTGCTCCTTTCTTTATCACATCGAAAAGATCGAAAAGATGATCGGACAAACCATCGAAACCATTCACCTGATCGGCGGTGGATGCCAGTCGGGCTATCTGACAAGCCAGACCACCGCCATATGTAACCGCAGGGTGATCAGCGGTCCTGTTGAAGCCGCCACGATCGGAAATATCCTGGTCCAGGCGATATCCATGGGTGTCATCCCGGGCCTGAAAGAGGCAAGGCGGCTTGTGAAGGAATCACAATCTGTACGGACATTCGATCCGGGACCGACAGACAGTTCGGATCTTGCCTCATACAGAAAATTCCTGGAACTATTGGCTCAATAAGGAGATTACAAAAACTAGATGCCTGGCCTTTCGGGCACCATATAGACTATTCGCAGTTCTTCCAGCTCCTGTTTCAGCTCCTGTATCAGCTCATCATTGGCGGGATCATCATACAGGTTGACCATTTCATGAGGATCCCTGTCCAGGTCATATAATTCCCAGTTGCCAGGCCCAGAAAGAAAATGAATAAGCTTATGGCTTTGGGTGCGAATACCGTAATGTTGCGGCACCCCCCAGCCACTCTCGTAGAACTGATAATAAACAGCATCTCTCCAATTTGCCTGAGCCGGTGCCCTGAACAAGGGATACATCGACCTCCCCTGCATTTCATCAGGCATATTCATTCCGGCCATTTCAAGTATGGTTGGGGCAATATCCAGGTTCTGAACCAGTTCATTGCGGATCAGACCTGGCTTAATCCTCCCTGGATATTTAATGACCAGTGGGGTGCGTAAAGATTCTTCGTACATGTAGCGCTTGTCAAACAATCCGTGTTCACCCAGGAAGAATCCCTGATCAGAAGTGTACACAACCACCGTATGATCAGCCAGTCCCTGCTGATCAAGGTATTTCAGGATCCTTCCTACATTTTCATCGATGGACAGTATGCAACGCAGATAATCTTGCAGATAACGCTGATATTTCCAGTTTACGAGTTGATCACCTGTGAAGCCGGACGTATCATAATGGTTAATTTCTTGCTGATAACCTCTATTCCAGGCAGTCTGCTGGATGGTGTCCATGGCCATGATCTGTTTCCTGTATTCACTTCTGGCCCATTGGTTCACTTCTGCCACGGGACAGGTATCACATGGGATTTTCAGGTCATACACCACATCCATGTGACGGGCAATGGTAAGCTTCTGCTGATGCAAATGTTCCCTGCCGGAATAATCATCATGGAAGCTGGCCGGCTGTGGGAATGTAATACCATCGAAGACATCAAGATGTTTGACATCAGGCATCCAGTTCCGGTGCGGTGCCTTGTGATGCACCATCAGTAAGAAAGGATCTTTACTCTTTAGTGAGGATATCCATTGGAGTCCGAGATCAGTTATGATGTCGGTGACATACCCGTGATAGGTTGTATCGGAACCATTATTGATAAACTTTGGATTATAATAATCTCCTTGTCCCGGCAGGATATTCCAGTAATCAAATCCACCCGGCTGGCTTTTCAGGTGCCATTTCCCCACCAGGGCAGTCTGATATCCACCTTCCTGCAGGATCCTGGGAAAACTGACCTGGCAGGAATCAAACCTGCTGTGATTGTCCCTGACCCCATTCAAATGTGAATGTTTGCCGCTCAGGATGACCGCCCGGCTGGGAGCACAAATGGAATTGGTCACAAAGGCCCGGTTAAAGACCATTCCTTCGGCTGCAAGCTTATCTATATTTGAGGTTTCAATAAACCGGCTTCCATAGCAGCTCAACGCCTGGGTAGCATGGTCATCTGCCATGATAAAGATGATATTTGGTTGTTTTCCCTTCCCTCCAACCTGATGGTCTCTGCACCCGGAGGAAAATATTGAAATGGCTGTAACCACATAAAAAATAAATCTCATTGGCATAAGCACCTGCCTTGGTTGGCTTACTTTAAATGATTGACATAGTCTTGGTCCGCCTCGACATCATCCAGGAAAAGTTCCCAGTGAAAGGCTTTGAAATCGGGCCATTTCTGCGCATCATGCCCCATGCTTACATAGGGCATTGGCCTGTACCGGTGCCCGGTCAGCTTGATCACATTTTTCCAGTGCCCTACACATAATCCCAGATATTCCAGCGCTTTTTCCTTGTCCCGCATTTTGCTGCCAAGATTATAATTTTCAAGGGATATTCCGGCCCGCAGCTTGTCTGCAAAATAATAGCCAAGGTGACACCAGGTTTCCAGGTCATCCAGTTCCGAGACCAGGGCCGGATCATTGCCCTGTACCCTGAGTTCCCCGATCAATTTCATGGCCGTGGTGCAATTATCCTGAACCATTTTGGCAAGTTCCGGGGGGGTGATCAATTCATCATTGATGGATACTCCCTCATTTTTCAACTGACAATAATCACCAATACTCAGGTAACGGGCATCGAGGGTCTCATGCCTGATCAGTTCTTCAATGGAAATGAAAGGTGACTTACCGTCATCGAACCCGGCCTGCCAGGCTGCCAGGAATCCCTCACTGTACAGCGTAAAATCCCATGTACCCTTGTAAAAAGATGCCAGGTGTTGAGGGACTTTCGAGGCCAGTGAATAGGCCTTCAGTATTTTGAGACTTTCCAGGTTCCCGTACTTTTTTTCGAATGCCATAGCCAGGGTTGCATCACTTTCCTGCGGGTGATAGGTCAGCCTTCCCCAGAGACGGTAAAAAAGCCATTGTTTTTCAAATGCATAATGCCAGGTTTTATGGGGGTGATCTTCCATGTGGGAGTAGTCTAATGCCGGTATATATCCTTCAGAACCAACGAAATAACCATCGACATAGTCATGATGATTGGTCTGGATATGTTCCCTGATAAATTCCGGATCCCCCCACCGAAGCACAAAGAAATCCTCATTGCGTATCATCCATGCGATAAAATAATTTTCCGGTGCCGGATCCCAGAACTCCCTCATGATGCTCCCCTGGTCATTCGAATGCGTCAGGGATAGCAATGGCGTAGAATGTCCGTGGGACCAGTTGAATTTTACTTCGACAATGGTACGTTCGGGCAGGCCGGCATAGTCAATGACCCTCCTCATTTCTTTCGGGTCACCGGCAAGGACGGCCCGGTGTATGAATGTTACCTTCCTGTCCGCCTCCTTCATCCCTTCCACGAATGTATCCCGGATCCAGTCCTCCCGGTCTGCGGGGCTCATTTTCCGGTCCCCCCAGTTGCCCATCCAGTCGGCAAGTGTCACACCAAGTCCCGTGAGATCCTCGTATTCATTGATCAGCTGGGTAACAGATTCCCTCGTGTATCTTTTCACCTGATCCGAGAGGTCATTATGTACCTCGGCTCCATAATTACGGGCAAATTCCGGTGAAACGACGATATTCCAGTTGACCATATAGGTCTCGATCCCGCGTATCCTTGCCATCCTGAAAAGCGATTTCCAGAAGGCCCTCCATTCATCCAGTTCTTCCTCACTGAACGGTGTGGCTTTTGGAAAATTCTTTGCCCTGATCATATAGGGAAAGGGGTGCGTGTTCCACAATGTCAGGGCATTGAACCTGTTTTCAACCATCATATCCAGAAAGGGTTCCCAGAACTTCAGATCCCGGCATGTTGCCATGTGAAGCTCGGTTGCAGGTCCGGGCCGGTAAGGTGACCAGGGCAGGTTGAACTTTATGGCCCGGAAGGCAAGGGCCGGATTTACCAGTTTATCCACAACCCGGTCAAACTGGCAAGCTGGACCGATTTGCTCTATCAGGTCCATGATGCCATACAAACACCCCCTGGCAGTATTGCCTGTGATAATGATACTGTCATTTTTCCTGCTGATCATGAATCCTTCAGGTAAAACATCCGAACCAGGTTGATCCTTATCGATTACCATTAGTATATCTGATCCTGGAGTGCTGCCTTTATCACACTGCCCGACGGATAAACCAGCGGACACCAGGTGGGACCTGAGCCTGTCCACACCATAGGAAAGGATCTCGGAATCCTTGTCATAACAAACAACAACGATATCCGGTTCGGAGCAGGATACCAGAAATACGGGCAGGATGAAAAGAAATAACCTTGCCAGTTTATTTATATAATGGTCCATAAGTTTGACAGGCACGATAATCAGATCCTTCCTGATCCATCCCGAAAGCCGACCAGGCACTTGGCCTGAATACTTCTTCAGGGGCCACATTGTGCATACAAACTGGAATTCTCAGCATGGAAGCCAGGGTGATGAGATCGGTTCCGATGTGGCCATACGCAAACGCACCGTGATTGGCACCCCAGTTGGCCATGACCGAATACACATCACGGAAGGCTCCCTCCCCAGTGAGCCTGGGTACGAACCAGGTGGTCGGCCAGGTGGGACTGGTCCGCTTATTCAGGATGTTATGGGCTTTATCCGGCAGTTCAATGGTATGCCCTTCAGCGATCTGCAGGACCGGTCCCAGTCCCTTTATAATATTAACCCTGCTCAGGGTAATGGGCATCTGTCCGGCTGTACGGAAAGTGGAGGAAAATCCCCCACCCCTGAAATACTCCGTAATGGCTGGTCCCCATGTAGTATTATCCAGGCATTTCTGAACTTCTTCTTCGTTAATGTCCCACCAGGGTTTCATGGCCGGCTTGCCGCCTATGGTCTGCTGTCCGCTGCCATCAAGTGCAGATGGACCCGAATTGATCAGGTGGATAAAACCATTGGCAGCTTCACCTTCCGGTTTCTGGCCTGTAACGCGCTTCAGGGCATCCGGACTCCAGTAAGTCCGGACATCGGAAAATACCTGTGCAGAGCCTGTAAGGAGATGCCCAAACAGCATGACCACTGCATTCAGGCTGTCATTTTCTGTCGCAAGCATGTAAGGCTGCCTGATGCCGTTCCAGTCGAAGGAAGAACATAATATGGCCTCCATGAAATCCCCGTTGGGAAAATGATCCGTCCATTGACGCTGGCCCTGGAATCCTGCTGCAATGGCATTATGTCCGAGTGCTTCCTCACCATAACCCAGCTCCAGCAACCTGGGATTTCCGGTCATGAGATCACGCGCGATCAGGGCCATCTTGACTACAAAATCCCATTCCCGGTCCTTTATCTCCCTTCCCTTCTGCCTGCCAGGCGGATTATAGTCACTGCCTTCCTTGCAGTGTTTACCGGTCCACATGCGTGCCAGCTGGTATTCATCCGGATCAAAGATCCCCTCATTGATCCTCCTTGTGAACTCTGACATATCGACGTATTCGCAACGTATCCCCAAGTAATCCTCAAAGAACCCTGCATCCACAATAGACCCCGCGATTCCCATGGAAACCGCACCCATGGACAGGTATGATTTACCCCTCATGGTTGCCTGGGCCAGACCGGCCCTGGCAAATCGCAGCAGTTTTTCCTGTATGTCCTCAGGGATGGTGTCATCACCGCTGTCCTGAACGTCCTTCCCGTATATTGAAAAGGCAGGCAATCCTTTCTGGTTGTGACCTGCCAGTGCGGCTGCCAGATAAACAGCTCCCGGTCTTTCAGTCCCATTGAATCCCCAGATGGCTTTGGGCATATGCGGATCCATATCAATGGTTTCAGCACCATAACACCAGCAGGGTGTAACCGTCAGGGACACCCCCACCCCTTCCCGCCTGAAAAGATCTGCTGAGGCAGCTGCTTCTGCGACCCCCCCGATGCAAGTTTCTGCAATGACACATTCCACACTGCTCCCATCCGCATGTTTAAGATGCTTTTCTAAAAATGTGGCAGCATTCCGAGCCATGCCCATGGTCTGTTCCTCCAGTGACTCCCTGATTCCACCAAGCCGTCCATCAATGGTGGGACGGATCCCTATTTTCGGAAGGTTCCCGAACCGGTTATTTGTTGCCATGAAATTGCATTTTGGTTGGTGGGTAAAATTAATGACGGTAATGGCCGCATGAAATGTATGAATCTTGTATTTTTGTGTACTATTCAAACATATTATTAGAAATGAGATTCAGGAAAAATCCTGCTTCAGGTGATCCTTCGAGCATTCAACAATCATTTGAAAGCATTGATCTAAATGTACATTGTTGTCGTTATTGGTGGATGAAGCAATGGAAGCACCAGCGCCTCTCCTTCCCCTACTGGCGGCTTTACTGGAATAAAATCCCCGGGGCATTTGTATTCTTTGAGAACCGGGTATTCCTGGAGCCTGACAAGATTATCCTCATCCCGCCCTACACACCCTTCTACACGGGCATACTCAATAACAACCCTGATGATGTTGAGCCCTACTGTATGGAAGGTGGTTGGATACAGAGCCGGGAAATGGAATCCTTTTCCATGTATCAGGGTTATATTCCCCACTTTTTCATTCATTTCAACCTGGGTTATCATTTTGATAACGTCAAACCCGGCATTTATCCGGCTGATGTAACCGCCTTCCAGGGAGGGCTGTTGAAGGACCTGACACATCATCTCATGCAGGGAAGGAGATCCTTTGGGCTGGATCGATCCCTGGCACTCTATCATCTCATCCTCTCTGCAGTGCAAGTGATACCCAACGATGCCTGGGAGAGATTTTCCATTGGTACCAAAATCAAGAAGGTGTTGAATTATATGGACCAGCACCTCGAGGAAAGTTTAACGAATGCTGACCTGGCTGCCTCCATCCACATGGCTCCGAACTCATTTGCCAGACTGTTCAAGCAACAGACCGGGAAGACACCGCAGGACTTCATTCGCCTGAAACGGGTTGAACATGCCAGCAGGATGCTCTGCCATTCCGATCAGAGCATCAAACAGATCTCAGACCAGTGTGGCTTCAATGACCGGTATTATTTTACCAGGGTATTCAGCCGGGAGATGGGGGTCTCTCCGGCCCGTTATCGCCGGAATCTGTTGCTGAACAGGATCTGATCCACAGTTTATACAATGTCCTTTCCTTGATGTCCCGGTCCTTTCTGGAAAGCCACGATATCTTCGCTGGTTATCTCAATTTTATCATGTAAATTTACTTTTGAATATTGCACATTTTGCATGATGATTTATGAGCGGTTACACCACCATCAATGCAATCATAAATGATCATCATTAAAAAAATGTTTTACTTCAAGGATATTCTTTTCTCGTACAGAGGATTCCTCACCTTTGCTGCCACAGCAGAGGAGTATAGGGAATCCGACCATCTCCCTCCCAACACTAACGGATAAATCAAAAACACAAAACCATGAAAACAACTGTTGTTTTATTGTTCACATCCCTGATGCTGCTTTCCTCCTGTGCAAAAAAAACAGAAGCGTTTTTGGAAGATTTTGACAAGTACCATGACCGGGTCTGGATCACCCGCGATTTCTGGTCCATTCCCCTGGAAGACTGGCAAATAACTGATGGAAGGGTGGTGGCTGCCGGGGATCATCCCAAAAGAAAGCTGAACCTGCTGGCCCGTACCCTGGAAGGGGAAGGCTCCTTCCATGCACAGGTACGTCTGGGACCGATAGGCAAGTCTGATGCCGGTGCATATGCCGGGTTTGCATTCGGACTGAAAGACGATACGGATAATGATGTGAGGTCTGTCTGTTATTTCGGGAAAGGGACCATCGCCGGCATACAGGCCGATGGGCAGATCTTCATTGGTGATAAATCTGCCAACCTGCCGGAATCGTTTGATGATGCGGACCTGACCCTTGACCTGACAGTTACCAGGAACGAGGGCTCTTCGAAGGTTCTCCTTGAATGCAGCGATCTCCAGGGAAATAAAGCCACTGTTGAGGTGGATGGCCTTTCTGATACAGAGGGAAGGATAGCCCTTGAATGTACAGGGAACTACTGGTTTGATGATTTCAGACTGGAAGGGACCATGGTAAAACCAGGATCTGCCTTCGGACCCATTCTTTTCACCATGTACACCCTCAGCCGGGGAACCCTGAATATAACCGCCCAGATGCCGCCAATCGGGGAGGATGATAACCAGGAGTTAGAATTACGATTTTTCAAAGGACGCAGATACCATTATGCCGACAAGGTTACCATGATGCCCGATGCAAGGATCGCAACCTTTCGCATAGACGACTGGGATGCTGCAGAAGATGTCTTTTTCCGGGTGGTTTATGAAGAGACCTACCGCGATGGAAGCGCTGAGGAGTATTTCTATGAGGGCGCAATCCGCAAAGAGCCTGAAAAAGAAGAACTGGTTGTTGGGGGACTCACATGCCAGTATCATTATGGATTTCCCTACCGTCCGCTATCAGAAAGTCTCCTTGAAATGAATCCGGATCTCTTGTATTTTTCAGGAGACCAGATCTACGAAGCAAACGGCGGGTACGGGATCATCAGGTATCCCGCCGACCGGGCCATACTCAATTACCTCGGGAAATGGTATATGTTTGGCTGGGCTTTCGGCAAACTGATGGATGACAGGCCGACCATTTGCATTCCCGATGACCATGAAGTCTTTCAGGGCAACCTCTGGGGGGAAGGAGGAAAGCTCCTTACCAAAGAAGAATGGGAAGGCAACCGGGACTGTATCGCAGGGTTCGTGGAACCCGTGGAAATGGTCAATGTGGTCATGAAAACCAATTGTTCGCATCTCCCGGATCCTGTTGACCCAACGCCCATGAAAAATGATATCCAGGTATACTATACCGACCTGGTCTATGGCGGGGTGAGTTTTGCCATCGTGGGGGACAGGGTCTTTAAATCCGGACCGGACCGGGTAGCGACATGGGAGGGCCGGCTCGATCACCTGAAGGAGCCATTGAAGGATCCTTCCATCCTGGATAAACCGGGACTCACACTCCTGGGGGACCGGCAGATGGAGTTCCTGGATGAGTGGGTGCGGGACTGGAAAGGTGCCAGTATGAAAGCCCTGCTTTCGCAGACGGTCTTTACCTATGCATCAACCCATTCCGGGAACGACTCATCCTACCTCGAAGGTGACCTGGATTCAGGTGGCTGGCCCAAGCGCGGGCGGGATGAGGCCATCGGGCTGTTGCGTAAGGCCTTTGCTTTTCATATATGCGGGGACCAGCACCTTCCATTGCTGATCCAATACGGCATAGAAGATTACAGGGATGCCGGCTGGGTGTTCTGTACCCCTGCTATCTCCGTAGGTTACCAGCGATACTTCCTGCCGGACAGGCTCGGCTGGCCTGTGGTTGACCGCCCTGCCCACGGAAATCCCAATACTGGCTATTATAAGGATGGATTTGGTAACCTGAACTATGTTTACGCCGTCGGCAACCCGGATGAGATAAATGTACACGAGAACCGTTATAAAATGGCAGACCTGCGCTCCTCAGGCCATGGCATTATCCGATTCAATCTTGAAAGCCGCGATATCACGGTCGAGGCATACCGTTTCCTTTCCAAAACAGCCGACAGTGTCTACCTGCAGTTCCCCGGATGGCCACATACCATCAACCAGCTCGAGAATTACGGCCGAGAACCTGTGGCTTACCTCCCCCCGCTGGATATACAGGGGATGGAAGACCCGGTCATTGAGGTTACCAACGAAGTGACGGGTGAACTGGTATACATCCTCCGTATCAAAGGCTTGCAGTTCAAACCCATGGTCTTTTCAATGGATCCCCACACCGTCAGGGTTGGAGATCCGGAAAATGATCAGTGGCAGACCATCGAGAATGTGAAGCCCTTACCAACGGCGGATTCAGATGAAGCCAGTAAAATAAAAGTCGAATTCTGAGTTATCTGAAAAGGCATGATAAGGGGAATGGGATCTGCCGTTTTCATAAACCACAGGTCCCACACTCCCTGTAATTTCTCTTAATATTTAACAATCTGAAAGGTTTGTATAGGCTGTTTTGACTTATCGGTTAATTTCAGGATGTACTGACCGCTGGCATATTTTTTCATGTTGATCTCTGTATCGGCCGAACTGATCAACTTGTTTTCCAGTAGTTTGCCCCTCAGATCATACAGCCAATACCTTGCGTCTTTAAGATATTCACTGAACTGGATCCTAATGATACCGGGGGTCGGATTGGGGAACACCTTAACCTCAATTCCAGGATACAGGAGTTCGCTGACCGCATCGATGATAATGGTGGTTTGATGAAATCCCTGTGTAAGTACATTTGCGTCACTGATAAGGGTCTCTATGGCTGTTTCACCAACTGTCCAGCTTACCTCCACACCCGCTGCACTTCGTGAATCACCATTGCTGGAAACTACCTGCTGGGCAGAAACCACCGATCCGGCCAGAAATAATATCACTATGAAAATTAAATATTTCATTTTGAATATTTTAAAAGTTAGTTTTCTGGTACTATTGCTGCAGCATTTTTTCAATTTCAGCAAGACGCGATTCGAGCTTGTTTACCTGTTCCTGCAGATCATCGTTCGCAGCCTTTAATTCTTTAAAAGCGTTTAAAATTGCCATATTAATGGCATTTATATTCAGATCGAAATAACCGCTTCGGGATACACTTACGGCCTCCGGAAATATTTCCCTGACCTCTTGTGCTATAAGTCCGATTTCTTTTTTATCGCTTGGCAGTTCCAGCGGATTATCAACTTTATAATTGAATATGACGGGCTGCAATGCCAGGATCTCAGATAAACCCTTGTTATAACATCCATGCAGGTCCTTTAGCCGACGGTCAGAAAAGGCTGACCAGAAAGGGCCATCCGTTTTACTAGCACCTCCATTCACACTTAATCTCATGTCAGGGGAGAGGGTGCCAATCCCAACGTTTCCACCTGGCTCAATCTCAATTATAGATGAAGCATTAGTACCTAGAAAAAGACTGCCACCTTCGTAGTTATACACATAGGCATTGTTGCCATTATCAGCCAGGCCCAATAGCAAACCATCCGAGCTAGCAAGTCCTGAAGCACTATTGTGAAACATCATGTAACTGTGGCTGGAACCGCCGTATAAATCCAATGCTTGCGTGGGAGTGTGGGTACCGCCAATTCCAACATCCCCGTTCGGCATAATTTGTATCCTCGTTGAAGTATACGAGCCAAGCCGTAAAGGTCCATTCTCATAATTAAATACATAACCAGTGTTAGAGACATCCTGAATACCGACGATTAAGCCATCACCGCTTGTACTTCCTGTATAGGAATTATTACATGATAAATAAGAATGGTTGCTCGCATATATATTTAAATTTCGAACTGGAGCTGAAGTGCCAATACCTACATTTCCTCCATTATAATAAGCCCTATTGGTATTAAGGCTCCAGATATGTGGCAGGGGGACTGTATTGCCGTTCGAGATCGATAAATCATATCCGGAAATGGAAAGGGTCTGGTCATCCGTAAGATCCCCAACTACCCCCAGAGGACGGTCGCTGGTCCCGTCCCCGGAAAGTGTTCCATCGCTTTCAACGGTTTGTGTGCCCCAGTCGTCACCAGCTCCTGGCGAAGGAAGGGTTACCGTTCCACCGCCGTCAGAAAGGGTAAGGTCCGAACCAATCAGGCTGATGGTCTGAATCTCATTAGTGGGATCAGCATCCGCATCGTCAACCGCATCGTCTTCAACCGTCCTTGCATGGAAAGCATAGGGAACAGAAAGCAATTCGGATGTTCCAAGGTGTGTATAGGCACTTCCACCTGCCGGATCAATTTCAACTTTTAGAAAATGACTGGTCGCGCCCCAGCCAGCCACCCGGACTGAATACACCGCTGACAACGGTTCCATCGCCGATTTTCAGGTTGACCAATCCAAAGGCATTCGTAGATACTGTGTGGGTTTCAGAATACAGAACCGCTCCCGATTCAGAACCCTGTAAAATACTTATCCTAAAGGATACGTTCTGGTTAGCAATAACTTCTCCGGAACTGTTCCGTACCACTGCCTGGTAATTAAAAGCATCCGGGACTTGTGCTAATCCAACCAAAATCAATGATTTGACTTAAAAATTGGGACTTATGGTTACATCAGCATGGATGCGGATCACAGTAAACGGGTACAGGAAAAAATATCCATTTGAATTTATTACATTCACATTACTGATTCAATCACCCATGAGAATTTCAGGATCATACAGATGGAGGATACTGGCCCTCCTTTTCTTTGCCACCACCATCAATTATATCGACCGGCAGGTGATCGGTATCCTGGCGCCCTATATCAGTGAAGAACTGGGGTGGTCGGAGGTGGATTACGGCTATATCGTTACCGCCTTCCAGGTTGCCTACGGCATCGGGCTGGTTACCATGGGGAGGCTGCTGGATCATATCGGGACACGGATCGGGTATTCCCTGTCCATAACCATCTGGAGCCTTGCCGGTATGGCTCACGCACTGGCCCGGTCTGTTTTTGGATTTGGACTGGCCCGGTTTATCCTGGGCATC
>LJUP01000154.1 GCA_001303955.1 Bacteroides sp. SM23_62
CAGCAAGACCAGGACCAGCAGGATCAGCAGCAGGACCAGCAAGATCAGCAGGACCAGCAGGACCAGCAGGATCAGCAGCAGGACCAGCAAGATCAGCAGGACCAGCAGCAACAGCCCCAGATATCCAGGGAAGATGCCCAGCGGATGCTCCAGGCCCTCCAGGAAGATGAGCAGGAATTACAGGAAAAATTAAAGAAACAAAAAGCACAGGCCAGGAAGGTAAAGGTGCTAAAAGATTGGTAAGTTTGTCTTAAGGTAAGCATTGGATGAGCAGGTTATTGAAATACGGGATTGCAGCATGGTTCATGGCCACAGGCCCGGGACTGCTGGCGCAGGATGTGAGCATTACAGCCAGCGCCCCCAATGTAGTGAGGGTAGGTGAACAATTCCGTTTGAATTATGTGATCAATGCCAACCCTTCCTCCTTCAGTGCCCCTGAGATAAGTGATTTTTATGTATTGAGCGGACCCAACCAATCCACCAGCCACAGCATTCAGATCATCAATGGCCGGCGGACCTCAAGTGTCACTATAACTTATTCCTATTACCTGCAGGCAACGGGTGAGGGCAACTTCACCATTCCGGCTGCCACGGCAGTGGTCAACAATCAAACCTATACTTCCAACACGGTTGAAATAGAGGTTATTGCAGGTGAAAAGCCTGCCACAACGCCCCGGCCTTCTACTTCCCAGGAACCACAAGCCATAGATGTTTCCGGGGAATTGTTTGTCAGGATCCTCACAAACCGGAAAAACATATTTCGCGGGGAGTATATCATTGCCACCATCAAGCTTTATACACGCCTCTCCATTACCGGTTTTGGTGAAAGTGAAATGCCCGATTTCCAGGGCTTCTGGACCCAGGATATAGAATCGCCCACCCAGCTCAACCTGGTCAGGGAAAATGTGGATGGAAGGATCTTCAATACAGCGGTGATCAAGAAAGTGATCCTTTTTCCACAGAAAACTGGGGAAATCACCATAGATCCCTTTAAGCTGGAAACTTACATACGCCAGCAAACCAACCGTCCAAGGAGTCCTTTTGATGATTTCTTTGGAAGCTCTTATACCAATGTGTTGAAACCCCTTGTCTCCAATCCGGTAAAAATCAATGTAAGGGATCTTCCCGCTGGTGCCCCTGAAGGGTATGCAGGAGCAGTAGGAAACCTGGATATCAAGGCAGAAATTGACAAGCAGCAAGCCATCACCAACGATGCCCTGGCCTATAAGATCATTGTCAGCGGAAACGGGAACGTCGAGCTGATCGATGCTCCAAGGATCAATTTCCCGCCGGATTTTGAGACCTATGATCCCAAGGTCCAGACAAGTGTGAAAAATGGTGAAAACGGGCAGTCAGGAAGTAAAACATTCGAATACCTCCTGATCCCCAGGCATGCAGGTAATTTCCGGATCCCACAGGTGACACTGAGCTATTTTGAACCAAAATCAGGGCAGTACAGGACATCAACCACCACGGAATTCAATATCGCCATCTCAAAAGGGAACGAGGAGGAAACGGTTTCTGTGATTGCCGGGCGAAGCAAAGAGGATCTCAAGATCATCGGCAGTGATATCCTGTTTATTAAGGACAATCCCTTCAAACTATTCAGGATAGGGCAGGGATTTTTCGGATCAACCCTGCTCTATGTGCTGTATACGGGATTATTCCTGTTGTTTCTTATGGTTTTACTGATCCGGAGGAAACGCATCCAGCGGCAACAGAATGTAGAGCTGGTTAAAAACCAGAGGGCCAGCCGGGAAGCCAGGCGGAGATTGAAGGAAGCGTCCACCCACATGAAAAAGAATGAATCGGAAGCATTTTATGAGGCTGTATTGAAGGCCCTGACAGGTTACCTGGTAGACAAACTGAATATACCCATGGCTGACCTGTCAAAGGACACTGCCAGGAAGGGGCTGCAGAAATATAATGTCAAGTCGGAAGCCATTGAAGAATACCTGGAGCTCGCAGACATATGTGAGATGGCAAGGTACTCACCCACGGCAACGGAAGGGGGCATGGGAGAGGTTTATGCAAGGTCCATTAAGATCATCAGCCAATTAGAACAAAACCTGCGATGATGAAACGGGTAATAATGATCATAAGCATCCTGGCCACCAGCTTTATGGTGGCTGAATCAAAAGATCTGCAGGACATTCTCCTGACAGGGAACCGTTACTACATGGACGGGGAATATGAGAAGGCCGTACAGTCATACCAGTCCATTATCGATTCAGGTTATGCTTCTGCCGAGCTTTATTATAACCTGGGGAATGCATATTATAAATCACATGATATTACCATGGCCCTGGTAAATTATGAACGGGCACGTATACTGAAACCCAATGACCCTGAAATTCAGCATAACCTTGAGATAGCGAGGGATTTTGTTGTGGACAGGATAGAAGTCCTGCCTGAATTTTTCCTGAGGAGGACATATGTGGGCTTCGTCAAGATCTTTGATGCCGATATCTGGGCCCTGGTTAGTGTCATTACCTTCGGACTGGCACTTGGACTCTTCCTCGCCTATTTTTTTGTGAAACAGCTGTTTTTTCGCAAGGTATCGTTCTGGACCGGTATCCTGTTCATCGTGATTGCTGCTTCCACCTTTCTGTTCGCCCTGCAGCAGAATAACCTGGTCACCAAACATAACCAGGCAATCATCCTTACACCATCGGTGACCATAAAGAGCTCACCGGACGAGGACAGTGGCACGGATCTCTTCCTCCTGCATGAAGGGACCAAGGTGACCATCAGCGATGTGCTGGGTGAATGGAGAGAAGTGGTCCTGAGTGATGGCAACAGCGGCTGGCTGAAAGAAACCGACCTGATCAGGCTGTAGACATTTCTGGGATAATACCTATATTTGAACCTTACCATTAAATGCCAATAGGTATGATGCAAAAGAAGAAACCTACTGAGGAGGAAATTACCAGTACTGAAAGCTGGGGGACCTGGAGCAAGGAACCTTCCGAATTCCCCTGGTCTTATTCCGAAAAGGAAACCTGCCTGATCCTCGAAGGAGAGGCAACGGTTACTGCCCCCGATGGCCAGACAATAAGTTTTGAAGCAGGGGACCTGGTCACCTTTGAAGCGGGACTGGAATGTACCTGGAAGATTGGGAAGACCATCCGGAAACGTTATAAGTTCGGGTAAAATCCTTGACATTTACAAGACCAGTCCTGATGAACAGCCTGATCCTTACCATTCTCGCCTTTGCCGGCTACCTGCTCGCCTACCGGCTGTATGGCCGGTTTTTGGCCAGGAAGATCTTCCAGCTTTCGGATGAAAACCGGATGCCATCACATGAATTCAGGGATGGGGTGGATTACGTTCCTACCAAACCCCATATCATTTTCGGGCATCATTTTACGACCATCGCGGGACTCGGCCCGATCGTCGGGCCTGCCATCGGGGTGATCTGGGGATGGGTGCCGGCCTTTATCTGGGTGTTCCTGGGTTCTGTTTTCATGGGTGCCGTCCATGATTTTTCAACCATGGTCGTTTCTGCCCGCAACAAGGGGAAGACCATTGGTGACCTGACAGGGGATTTGATCGGTCCGGGTACCCGGTATTCCTTTCAGTTCCTCATGCAGCTTTTACTGTTTATCGTCCTTTCCGTTTTTGCTATGATCGTCGGTGTCCTTTTTGAACTGTACCCGGAATCTGTTTTTCCTGTCTGGATGCAGATCCCCATCGCCGTATGGTTGGGCTGGATGATCCGGAACGGGAAAAATGACCTGCTCTATTCCATCATAGCCGTGGTGCTGATGTATGCTACGGTCATCATCGGATTGTATATACCCATCAGGGTACCACCCATACAGGGTTCATCCGTGGTCACCTGGTGCATCATCCTTTTCGTATATGTTTTCTTTGCATCCACCCTTCCCGTGCAGAAACTGTTGCAGCCGAGGGACTACATCAATTCTCATCAGTTGCTGGTAGCCATTGTGCTGATCCTCATAGGTTTGTTTGTAGCCCATCCGGTGATCACTGCCCCTGCCATCAATGATGCAGCTTTTACCGCCGGTTCGGATGTACCCGATATCATGCCTGTCCTGTTCATTACCATTGCCTGTGGTGCCGTCAGCGGGTTCCATTCCCTGGCAAGTTCGGGAACAACGGTAAAACAGGTCGACCGTGAGAGGGATACACTGTTTATCGGTTATGGCGGGATGCTCTGGGAGAGTTTCCTGGCTGTGCTGGTGATCATGGCCGTGGCCGGTGGATTGGGACTTGGACTCGAGAAAGATGGACAGATCTTTACCGGTGCGGATGCTTTCAGGCATCATTATTCTTCCTGGGCGGCCTTCGCCGGGATAGATGCCAAACTGGAAGCCTTCGTGATCGGTACATCAAACCTGTTCAAGAGTTTCGGGATCCCCCCCCTGGTCGGTAAAAGCATGATCGCTGTCTTTATCGTGAGTTTTGCCAATACAACCCTCGATTCAGCTGCCAGGATACAGCGCCTTTCCCTCCAGGAAATATTCCGCAATAAACAGGGTACCATCAGAAAGCCAATGGATAACAGGTATACGGCAACCTTTTTCGTGGTACTGGCTGCCATGGTCATGACTTTTCTGAAGGCCGGTGCCACCGGTGCACTCATCCTATGGCCTCTCTTCGGTTCACTCAACCAGCTGCTGGCCGCCCTTGCCCTGGGCATCGTGACACTCTACCTGTTCAATCATAAGAAGAATATCATGATCACATTGCTACCCATGATCTTTGTCCTGTTCGTAACGGTCTGGGCCATGTTCAAGAACCTGGCAAGGTTCTGGGACCAGCAGGATGAGATTCTGATATTCCTGTCTGTGCTGATACTCGGACTCACCCTGGTACTGCTGGCAGGCAGTTTAAAGACCCTGCTCAGGCCAAAGTCCAGGGTCCCCCGGGAGGTATGATACGTATCACTCCGCATCCTTTTCTCCCCTGGCCGGTGTGAACCAATGCCGGAAATTCAGAAAGATACTGATCATCAATGCAATGATGAGTCCCCACATGGTAACCGCATCCACCAGGTTCTGATCGATCTGCAATCCGGTCAGGCGCGTGAAGAGAAAGCTGAGGTAAGAGTCGGGAAGGTCCGTATGTCCAAGTTTCCGGAGTACGTTGAAATGCCAGTCTGTAAGGGGACAGTATCCCAGTCCGTAGAAGATCCCCAGGATCAGCCATGAAGCGGCGGTCAACAACAGGCATATCAGGTTCAGGCGCCTGGTCTTCTTCCAGATCCATCCGAACAGGTTAAACAGGACCAGCAGTGAATGAAAGACTGTGAAAAAAATGTCAAGAATTTTCATACCAATAATTTAATAAATTTACCTGTAAATTGTCAAGCCGTTCTGATGAAACATTACAATATCATGGTCCGTGGACATGTCCAGGGAGTGGGGTTCCGTTATTCTGCCATGAGAGCTGCAGCGCTGTACAACATTTCCGGCTTTGTAAGGAATGAACCCGACGGATCGGTATATATCGAAGCAGAGGGCGAAACACTCAACCTGGATATGTATCTTGAATGGTGCAGGAAAGGACCCGGATATGGACGCGTGGAGAAGGTATTTCATACTGCCTCTGCAGTGCAGGGTTTTCAGAAATTTGAGATCCGTATCTAGCAGGATAAAATCATCCTCTTCTTACCCTATGAAATGATGCCGGGATACAGAATATGCTTACTTTTATTGTCAACGTATAAACAGACAAACCTGAATACCATGAAAAAAATTATCCTGCTTATCGTATTCGGAATAACCGTGAATGTGTATGGCCAGGATGACATGCTATACATGGGACATCATTTAACAGAGGATGGAGCCAACCTGATGATGAAAAAATTTGCAGCATCATGGAACACCCCCCGGATTGAGTATCCGTATATCCAGAAAGTTTATGCCCTCTATGATGCAGAACACAGGGTTGAAAATGTACATCTGGCCGCAGAAAAGCATGACTGCGGGTATTCAAAGAGAGTGGCTATGTATAATTTTATGGCGCATCACTTGGGACTGAACAACGGGGCCATTCCTTACAACAACGGGTACAGGGAAGATTTTGTCACCCTCCTTTCGCAGGAGCAACTGAAAGTGTTCAGTGTAGAGCATCCCATTGCTTCCGAAGCGCTGAAAGGCAATGAAGCAGTCGTTAAATATCTGAAATTGGATGAAAGGCTCCGGTATCCGGCAAACTGAATATGACATTAGAGGATTTGGGATATCATGAAGAGCTGGGCCGATACCAACAAATGCAGCACCTGCATTCTTTTGAAATCGGCAGAATTGCCGCGGAGCACAGGGAAAGATATACCGTCCTGACAGAAAAAGATGAACTGGAAGCTGAGGTAATTGGCCAACTGCGATTCTCAGCATCAGACAGATCAGATTTTCCGGCCGTAGGGGACTGGGTGGCAGTATCTGTATTTAATGAGTCTGATGCCATTATCCATGCGATCTATCCAAGGCGAAGTATCCTTGAGCGGCAGGCTGTGGGTAAATTCGGTGAGAAACAGATCATTGCCGCAAACATTGATTATGCACTGATCATTCAGGCAGTTGACCGTGACTTTAACCTCAACAGGCTGGAGCGGTACCTGGCCATTTCATATGCTGGCAATATCGAACCTGTCATCATACTGAGCAAAATTGACCTCGTCAATAAGGATGAACTGGCATACCTGGTAAATAAGATTGCCGGGCGGATCCGGAATATTCATATCATTGCCCTCAGTAATATGACCGGGGACGGACTTGAAGAGCTTATACGGCTGATTCAAAAAGGGAAGACCTATTGCTTCCTGGGTTCTACCGGTGTGGGTAAATCAACCCTGATCAACAAACTGGCAGGCAAGGATCTATTGCGAACAAATTCACTCAGCAAGAGTACAAAAAAAGGCAGGCATGTTACCAGCCACCGTGAGATGGTCGTACTCGAAAAAGGGGGGATCCTGGTTGATAATCCAGGGATGAGGGAGATTGGACTGGCTGATACTGCTGGTGGACTGGAGACAACATTTGATCTGATCACCGAACTTTCCACGGAATGCAAGTACTCAGATTGCAAGCATATCCAGGAAGATGGCTGTGCCATACTTGCGTCCGTGGACAATGGGGATCTGGACAGGGCTGCCTATGAAAACTACCTGAAAATGGTGAGGGAGAAAATCCATTTTCAATCAAGTATTGCTGAAAAACGCAGGAAAGATAAAGAAATCGGGAGGATGATCAAGGCGTTCATGAAGCACAGGAAGCAAAATGAGTAGTATCGTATCAATTAATAAATAGAAATTATGCAACGAAGAAACTTTATTAAAAAAAGCATCGGCGCAACTGTTACAGGATCTGCTGTAATCAGCGGATTGTATATGAACCAGCTTTTCGGGAATCCCCTGACGGATTTGTCGATGATTGACATCCCCAGTCCAAACATGTCCAGACTGGTTGTAAAACCCATTATGACAAACATGTACCATACGGATGAGTGGGAAGGCCCATGCAGGTTCAATGTAGTACCAATGGTTGAGGAGAAACAAAGGGCGCTTACAGCATTTGAGAAATTCAGGGAGGATATCATTAATAACGCTCATGATATTGACGGATCATCCGTTGAAATGCTTGATCCGGAACTGGTATTATTCGTTGAAGATTTTTCAATTACAGAGGAGGATTTCAGAAAGATTAACAGCGATGCAAGAAATGCCGATGTATTGTTGATGGATCCCGCCGGATCTTCGATAGCCACATACGAAATTGCAAAGCGATACAACAAACCTGTTGTGTTTGCATGGGGACTGAGTTGCCGGACAGTTGATATAGCCGCTTACTGCCGGAGCAATGGGATAGAGGCATATATTCCCGATGCAGACCTTGCATTAAATGAAGTGCTGAATCTTTTAAGGGCACGTAAGGTATTCGGGGAAACGAAAATACTGTATCCAACTGATTGGGGATGGCCATCAGTTGCTTCGGTCGCAGGTATCAATGAACCCAATAAACTCAAGGAAAGGTATGGCATTGAGTTGGTCACTATTTCATATGAAGAGCTTACCCGGGAAATGGAAAGGACAATCCAGGATCGCACGAAAAATACGGAAGCTGATGAGATGGCTGCCACAATGTATGATCATGCTGATCATAATTTTATAGATAAGAAATATGTATCCAGCAGTATGGTCTTTTATCAGGCCATTATCAATCTGATGCAAAAGCATGAATGCAATGCATTTACCATTGAGTGTTTTGAATTCTGCACCAGCCGCTTACCGCAAAAATGGACCATAACACCCTGCCTGATCCATACCATGTTTAAAGATCTGGGGATCCCTTCAGCATGTGAAGGGGATCTGGGTGCACTGCTGGCCATGCAAATACTGATGCTGGTATCAAAAAAATCTGTCCATCTGGGCAACATGTTCTACAGAGAGAATGGGACCTTGGAAATCAACCATAGTGTGCCTGGTATAAAAATGAACGGGTTCAACAACCCGGGACTCCCATACCAGCTCGGGCGATTCGTGGAATCAGGGTGGGGCACGAAAGCAGTGGTCGATTTCATGCAAAATGATGTGAAAGAAGTTACGGTTGCCAGAATGAATCCAAGCGGAACCGGACTCCTTGTACTAAAAGGCGAACTGACCGGTTCGAAAGGATGGGATGAGGATCTCAGAGGTTGTGCAGTTTCGGCTTTTATTGTGGGCAAGGATAGCGGTACCGCTCATGCATTTATGCAAAAGCAGGCTGATTATGGCAATCATTTATGCATGGTTTACGGGGACTATTCAGAGCAGATCAAAAAATTAGGCCAGATGATGAATATTGATGTGGTCGTTGAAAGCTAGATTGCAGGCAAAAGATCTTACAGCGAGATAAAAGCCGTATCGCTTACCTCATCGGTAGTTTCTGCCATGGAAAGCAGGATCTGGGCCGCATGCATCTTCCCGTCACCGCCGGGGATCTTTATATTTTTCTTCTCACCGGTAATTTTTACGGCCCTGGGACTGAAAAGACTGACCAGGAATGAATCGTAATTATCAGGCTCACCGGGAAGAGGTTGTGCAGATATCCGAAGCCCTGCAGAGTGAAAGAAATATGGCCGGTAAGAGCGTGAAGCAGGAGGGAGACGGAGGGGAAAAAGATCCCGATGAGAAACCCATAAACCGTATAACTGATAATTTTATCGTTAGGCTTGTCCATAACCATCCCGAGTCTGAATAAAAATACTCATAATTCCTTAATGATTGAGATCGGGCCGGAATTTTTATTAAGAGCGGGATGGGGATCCTGATAATACTAATAATACGAGAAGATACAGAGCCGGACCATATAACAGTGCTGATACGTCTCTATGTCCGTATTTTGATTGGAGATAATAAAGGTTGTCATGCTAAATCAATTCAACGTCTTTTCAACTTTCTTTACCAATGCTATGATATCAACCGGTTTTTCAATGTAATCAACGGCTCCCATATCAAGGGTTTTCTTAATATTCATGGCATCTGTAACAGCCGAAACTATGATCACAGGGATTTCCCTGGTATCATTGTTCTTCTTGAGCTGGTCAAGGAACTGGTAACCGCTTATCTTCGGCATCAGCAGGTCAAGCAGGATCAGTTCCGGACGGTCTTTCTCCAGCATGGTGTATGCCTCTTTAACATTTAAAGCGGTCTTTATTTCATATCCTTTGCTGTTCAGGATAGCTTCCAGAAGAACAATATTGGTATTGGAATCATCGACGATCAATATCTTCTTCCTGGCAGCAGTGGTATCCATACAGTGGCATGAATTTTTACAGGATCAAATATATCGTATTTTCAGAACTTGTGCATAATTATTAGGATGATTTATATCATCTCTCTTTTTTTCGTATGTTTAATAAGAAATATTGCCTTGAATCAGACGGGATCCATATCAGGGTATCACTGTGAAGAGAAAATGCCTTACAGCCAGCTGCTTAGCAATGAGCAGGTTGAATTGTTGCAGCGTAACAGCAATGTTGTCAGCTATAGCAAGAAGGACATTGTATTCCGGCAAAATACCCGGACCTCCCATATTATGCTCATGGTTTCCGGCCTGGTTAAGATATTCAAGGAGGGACGGAACGAGAGAACCGTATTGCTGAAACTTGCAACCCCCGGGGAATATATTGGCATGATATCGGTTATGGGGGACCAGATACACCAGTATTCGGCTACTGTGGTAGAAAATGCCGATATATGTTTCATTGATATCAATGCCTACCGGAATGTCCTGATGGAAAACGGCAAATTCAGCCTGCAACTGATGAATCTGATCAGCCAGGATGGCCTTTTTATTTTTAACCGGCTGATGAACCAGACCCATAAACAATTGCCGGGCAGGATCGCAGATGTATTGCTTTATTTTGCTGAACAGATATACCGGCAGCCTCACTTTGATCTTCCGCTGACCCGCCGTGAACTTGCTGAATTTGCAGGAACGACGAAAGAGAGTTTTATCCGGACCCTGACTGAATTCAAGAATGACAAGATCATCTACCTGGATGGCAGCCGGGTGGAAATAATCTCCATGGATATCGTAAAAACCCTGAGCGAATTAGGATAGCCCGCCGAAATACTTAAATTTGCACCGTTACATGTAATTCCGGCCCGCTTCCAATGAAAGTACTGATTGTTGATGATATTTTTACAAACCGCCTGCTTCTTGCCGAGGTATTGAGAAGCCTGGATATTGAATTCGACCAGGCTGAAAACGGGAGGGAAGCCATAGATGCCTTTGAAAAAATCAACTATGATCTGATCCTGATGGATATAGAGATGCCGGTGATGAACGGGCTCGAAACCACAAAATATATCAGGGAGCAAATGCCTGAGCCCAAGAACAGGGTTACTATCGTTGCGCTGACAGCCCACAATCCACAACTCTTTTTTGATGACTTCCAGGATGTGGGATTTGATAAATTACTTACCAAACCCTACAGTCTTGACAAGTTATCGACAATTCTGGGGGTCTGATCAGGCAGGCGTATCAGATCAGGTTCACGATTTTTTCAAGTTCAGCTGCATCTGTTTCATCAAATTGGTCCAGGTGTCTGCTATCCACATCCAGTACCGCGATGATCTGCCCATGCCTGTCCCGGACCGGGATCACGATCTCCGACCTTGATCTTGCATCACAGGCGATATGTTCGGGGAATTTTTTCACATCGGGAACGATTATGGTTTTTTGTTCATTGATCCCCGTCCAGCAAACACCGGTGTCTTTGTCCAGCACCTGACAGGCTACCGGTCCCTGGTAAGGTCCGACAATCAGTTTGCCATCCCTGAGCAGGTAAAATCCCGTCCAGAAAAAACCGTCCATTTTATGATGGAGGACAGCAGCTACAGTGGCCATGCGGGAAATTGCACTGTCAGTGGCATTCAGGAGTCCGGATAACTGGTCATAGATCCGTTCATACCTGCCTTTCTTCTTAATTTTATCCACGGCTGGCAGCTTTACCTAATACGGTTAATACAATTCTTTAATGGTCTGTCTTTTACCATTAAATTCGAAGCTCTCCCCAGGTTTCAGTCCCTCCATGGCTTTGTAGAGCGGGACGGCAGGGGAGATGGCATAATAAACGGCACCGTCCAGTTCGATTTTTCCGGCGCTGATGGCAATGATGAACTTTGAGGTATCTGAGATTACAATGGCACCAAATTCCACCGTATCCTTTAAATCTTTCGGGTCAATCCGCTCAAGGACATTCATTTCTGAGAGGGCTTTCTGATACTGTGCGGCAAACATATCCCTGCGCCCGATCAACTGGTCCCTGAATGAATCATAGCGGTCTTTGTTGGGACCATATTCATTGAGGGCCAGCTGGACTTCATTCATGGCTGACTTGGCACTGTCGACACATTTTTTCTGAATTTCCTTGCAGCGCGTAAGTAGCTTTTCTTTAATATGTAGGTTATCCTCCCTCATAAGGAATGCAGGATCAAGAATAATTTCAGGGGAATCTTTATTCAAAGACTGTTTAACAATAATACTATATTAGCGGAAATATTGGTTACAATTCACGTAAAATACTGAAAAATCCACTAAAATGAAAGAACTCTCCTCCAAATTTCTGGTAATTATTCTTGTAAGTTATGTAAAATTGGTTTTTATGCATGCACAGACAAGGCCCGATTGGGAGGGAAATATACCGGAAGGCTGTACGACAATTACCCTGGGAAAAAAGGCCACCGTGGATGGATCGGTGATCACATCACATACGGATGACAGCCACCGTACCCGCTCGTGGATAGATATCCAGCCACGAAAGGAGCACCCGGAGGGGAGCATGGTGCCGATGTTCAAACGCTTACCAAATGATTCCCTTGCCATGCCAACCTATGTGCACAGAAAGATCGGTGAAATTCCACAGGCAGCCTATACCAATGCATATGTAAATTCAGCCTATCCCTGTATGAACCAATGCCAGGTGGGTATCGGTGAATCCACTTTCGGCGGCAGGGAGGAGTTGCAATCGGATGAGGGATTG
>LJUP01000011.1 GCA_001303955.1 Bacteroides sp. SM23_62
TGAAGATCCTGCCAATCCGGGCACTTTTATCTACAATGACCGGGATCATGCCGGTGACGGATTAACACCGGAAACATGGTATCATCTGGCGGTATCATTTGGCGATGGACATATGAAATTCTACATTGACGGGGTATTGGTTAAAGATTGGGATGATGTTCCGGATGCAGATATTGTCGATATAAGTGCTGAGCCTCATAATCTTGTATTTGGCCAGGCAAAACCAACTTCAGAATATGTAGACGAGACGGATCCGGATTTCTTCAAAGGTAAAATGGATGAGATCCGCATTTATAATCGCGTATTATCGGATGCAGAGGTAATGGCCTTGTACGACATGCCTGTATCTACAGGTAAACCCATAACAAGCAGGGCATTTGAATTATCACAAAATTATCCCAATCCTTTCACATCGACAACAACCATAAAGTTCTCTCAACAGGAAAAGGGTTATACAACACTTAAGTTATACAATACAGTCGGGCAAGAAGTGGCCACCCTGATTTCTGAAGAACTGATGCCAGGCAATTATGAATACATATGGGATGCCAGTGATATGCCAACCGGAATTTACCTTTACAGACTTTCTGTAAATGGAAATGAGGAGACCAAAAAGCTATTTAAAATGAGATAAAGTAGTCTTGGCTTATCACACATTGACCTGTATTTATTTTACCATTGTGTGAGAAAGCACTGAATTGAAGTTCCCCTGCTGACAGGGGAACTTTTTTATTCGAATAGATCATCTATATTTACTGTGGATAGCCAATAGCTGTTCTTGCAGCGTGTTATCTTTATCTGTGAAAAAGTGATTTTCCTGAAACAATTGACAATGATGAAAATACCCGGATGGATAGTTCTTGCAGTAATGATTGCTGCCAAGGTGGATGCACAACAAATTACCATACCACGAATCGATATGATGCCTGATTTGCCCCAGCCTTATCTGATGCGTAACTGGAAGAAGGTTGCACAGGGTTACGATTCCCTTGTTTTCAATCAGGACCTGACCGGACAATACCTGCCACTGGTGTTCTTTCGTCCAATAAGCGTCAATTACCCCGGCCATGCCAGCTTTGGTTTGCATACTGCCGTTGGGACAGCCAATCCGAATGCCGGGGAAGGTATCAACGTAATTCCTGCAGTTGTTGGGGCCTCTCTTTCCGGGATCGATAAGACAAACCAGTTCGGACAGAACTGGGCGCTTATGTGCGAGGAGTTTTTTAACAAACGTCCCGCGGAAAACATATATTTAAATCACCCCGTCACCAGCAGCGGGAATGATTCGTGGTATGAAACCATGCCCAATGTATTTTTTCTGCAGTTAAATCATATTTACCCGAAGCTGGGTGATTTCGATTATCAGATCAGCACGCTTGCAAACCAGTGGTTGACGGCTACTATTTTTATGGGGGGAAGTGCTACACCCTGGAATGTGCCAAACCTGAATTACCGTGCCTGGAAAATGTCGACCATGACACCACTCGAAACAGGGGTAAAAGAACCTGAAGCTGCCGGGGCGATTGCCTGGATCCTGTATAACTCATATATCATAACAGGTGAACGAAAATTTCTGACTGGGACCGAGTGGAATCTCGAGTTTCTGGACGCATATTCCGGAAATCCTTCCTATGAACTCCAGTTACCATATGGTGTGTATACGGCAGCCAGATTAAATGCGGAGCTTGGCACGCAATACAATGTTGAAAAGATGGTAAACTGGTGCTTTAACCGTGGAGAACTTCGCGGGTGGGGATCCATTGTGGGGAAATGGGGAGATTATGATTGTTCGGGCCTGATCGGTGAAGCCAACGATCTGGGAAACGATTATGCGTTTGCCATGAATGGCTATGAGCAGGCTGGTGCATTGGTACCCATGGTTAGATACGATGACCGGTTTGCCACTGCCATTGCCAAATGGGTCCTTAACCTGGCGAATGCTTCCCGGCTCTTCTATCCTAATTATTTGCCTGATGACCAGCAGGATAATGAGGATTGGGCCCATACATATGATCCCGGTTCCTATATTGGCTATGAAGCCATGAAACAGTTTAAGAACGGTAAAAGTCCATATGCCACCGGGGATGCAATGGCCGGGGGCTGGGCATCCACAAACCTGATGTTATACGGATCCTCCCATGTCGGGATCCTGGGTGGGATCATTGATACGACAAATGTTCAAGCCATCCTTCGTCTTGACCTGCTGAAAACGGATTATTACCGGGGCGAGGCTTACCCTACATACCTTTATTTCAATCCCCATGGAACAGACAGATCTGTCGGGTTATCACTTCCTGCTGGCTCCTTTGATCTGTATGATGCAGTATCCAACTCCCACATTGCCTCAGGCGCATCCGGAAATGCCAGTATTTCTGTTCCATCCAAAGAGGCCGTAATGATGGTCATTATACCTGCCGGTACGGCAATAACCACTGTGGGAAAGCGGACCTATGCGGGGGATGTTATCATTGATTTCAATAACGGAAATGAGGTTTCAGATTACCCACCCAGGATCAAAGCCCTCGAAGCTGAAAACACAATCATTCAGACCGGCACAGCAACCCGGGTTTATTGTACTGCTTCTGATCCCGAACAGGAAACGCTTACCTTTGAATGGATGGTACAGGATACGACCCTAGTGGGTACGAACATATATGAATTTACAGCACCTGATACTACAGGAACCTATCGGATAAGATGCAAAGTTGCCGATCCGGGGGACCAGTGGGATACGCTTTCTGCCTGGGTAGAAGTGGTTGAAAAGATAAAGACTCCCCCGGAAATCTTGAAAATTGAAGCCGATCCAAGAAAAGTACACCTATCCGGGACAATTGAACTCAGCTGTACTGCACAGGATGATGATAATGATTCTCTCACCTATGAATGGACATCTGTTTCAGGGAGCATAATGGCTGACAAAAACCTGGCTACATTTACTGCTCCGGATGTAAGCGGGAATTACTTCATTGTTTGTACCGTGACCGATTCAGCCGCATTGACGGATACCGACAGCATAAGGGTGATGGTACGGGATCTGTCCATTCTCCCGACAGGCAACCTGATTGCCCAGTATCCACTGAACGGGAATGCACAGGATTTCAGCGGCCACGGATTTCATGGAATCCCCGGTGCGGTCTCATGGGTCAATGATGTGGAAGGTACACCCGGTAAAGCAGCATTCTTCAATGGTTTAAGTAGTTATATTCATGTACCAAATGACAGCTTATTGAACTTTCAGGATGCATTGTCAATAGCCTGCTGGATAAAAATTGATCAGTTCTATAGCCGTGAACAACATCCTGTTTCTCATGGAAGCTGGGAAAATCGCTACAAAATATCCATAGGAGACCCAAAAATCCGCTTTACTTTGAATACTACGGCTGGTATCAAAGATCTCGATACTGAATCTCCTCCTCTGGCAGGTCAGTGGTATCATCTGGCAGTAATATATGATGGAAACGATATGGAGATCTGGCTTGATGGAAAACTTGATGCTTTCACCTCCCATAGCGGCCTGATAAAGAAAACCATCCACAATCTGGCATTTGGTCAGAACCTGCCCGGTGTTAATAATTACAATTTTAAAGGTACCCTGGATGCAGTCAGCATCTTCGATTATGGTCTTTCGCCTTCCCAGATTAAGGACCATATGGACAACAGTATCAACCTGAGTATTCAGGATTCATCATTTAAATCGGGCAGAAAGCTAATGGTATTCCCGAATCCCGTAACCGGTCCCGACATAAATATCACCATTCTCAGCCAGCAGCCTGAAGATATTAAATGTTCACTGTATGAATTATCAGGCAGACAAACAGGCTTGAGTAAGTATTACAGGACGGAAACAGGTGAATTTACATTTGCCATGCCTGCTGGGATGCTGGGCAACGGAATGTACATACTCTCAATTACTGGGGATAACTGGACTGAACACAGGTTGATCAGTGTAATTAGATGACTGTCAGTGAAACGGATATTACAATATGGTATATATCTTTTTCTGCTGTTCATTCAGATGGCATGTTCCGGCGGAAATAAAGACAGGGATTCAGTCCTTGAATATTGGTCTTCAAATAATATTGGCGAAATAACCTTCTCCCGGGAAATTGTGGAGGCGTGGAACCTAAAACATCCTGAATCGACCCTGAAATTCCAACCCATACCCGAAGGTCAATCATCGGAAGAAATAATACTGGCCGCGGTAGTAGGAAAGACCACCCCTGACATTTACTCCAATATGTGGCAGGGTATTGTTGAGTTCTATGCAAAAGCGAATGTTCTGGTTCCGCTCGATACTTTAGCCGGTTTTGAGGACTTTGTTCATGATCGTTGTGATTCTTTAACAATCAGGGAAATTACTTCTTCAGATGGTCATATATATCAATTCCCGTGGAAAATAAATCCGTTTATGACAATTTATAACAAGAAATTCCTTGCAGAATTAAATCTTGATACGCTTCCGAATACATATACCGAATATTTAAATGCAGCTGAAAAATTTAAGAAAGATCTTGATGGAGACGGATATGTTGATCAATGGTTCGGGAATACATCCGTAAGACTTGTCTGGTACCAGCGTTTATTCAATTTTTATACATTGTATATCGCAGCATCTGACGGTTTGCCACTGATCAAAAACAACCGGGCTTTTTTTAACAATGAATATGCCATAGAGGCATTCAGGTTCCTGCAGGAGATCTATAAGCAAAGTTATTTTTCTAAAGAGGATCAAACAGCAGGACAGGATCCTTTTCTTGCCGGTAAAATAGCAACCAAATTCACGGGGCCCTGGGAGATAGAATACCTGGAAAGATATAAGCCAGAAGGATTTGATTATGATTACTTTCCAATTCCTGTTCCCGAGGATCACCAGGGGCCAGTTTATACCTATTGTGATCCCAAGAGCATTGTTATTTTCAACACCTGCACCGAGCCCCAGATAGCCTTCGAATTCATTAAAACCATGGTCGATAAGAAGGGAGATCTGTTGTTTCTTCAAACAACAAAGCAATTACCACGAAGAAAAGGCCTCGATACCATCAAAGCATATGAAAACTTCTTCAATGAAAATCAGCGGTTACAGGCATTTGTCGAACAGGCCAAATACATCCGGGGGATGGATAATTGTGAAGTGATAACTGAGGTCCTTGATATAATAACCCAGGAATACGAAGCTTGTGTGTTACATGATATGAAAGAACCCGAAAAAGCAATTGCCGATGCTGAGAGGGCGGTTAACATCCTCCTGGGTAGTCAAAAGTAATTGTTTATTCTCGCTAGAAGTGTTCAAATGAGCCTACAGTCAAAAAAATCGATGATATCCTATTTTCTGGTGTCGCCCTACCTGGTCCATCTGATCCTTTTTGTCTCCTTCCCCGTGATTTTCTCTGTTGTGCTGACATTCCATAAATGGAACATTATATCTGAGATGCAATATGTCGGCATTGATAATTACAGCAGACTCTTTCAGGACCGCTTATTCTGGAAATCCTTGGTAAATACATTAACCTTCCTGGTTGTCCATATTCCACTGCAAATCGTCATAGCTTTAGCCCTGGCTTATTTCCTGGATCAAAAGATATTCTGCAAAGGATTTTTCAGAGCAACTTTCTTTTTACCGGTTGTCATATCCGGAGTCGTCGTCACCATGATATGGAAGCAATTATATGGAGTTGATACAGGATTAATAAACAAATTGCTTGTAAGTATCGGGTTGGGGAAGGTGGAATGGATAATCAACAAGAACATAGCAATGATCTCAATTGCCATAATGGCCACATGGAAAAATGTCGGATTGTATGTGATCCTTTTTTTGGTTGGCCTGCAATCGGTGCCACAAAGATATTATGAGGCTGCTGATGTCGAGGGGGCCAGCAGATGGCAGAAATTCAGATATATAACACTACCGGCAATTAATCCCACGATTTTCATGGTGACGATTCTATCTACCATCGGAGGATTTAATTTGTTTATCGAGCCATATATCATGACGGGGGGAGGTCCTTTGAATAGTACCTTGTCGGCCGTTCTCTACATATATAAACAGGCATTTGAGTTTTATCATATGGGCTATTCGGCATCCCTGGGATTAATATTTGCATTCATTATCATGATGGTTGTCGTCATTCAGAAATATATGATTGAAAAGGATGAATGAGTAGAATGAAAGCTACCAAAATCATAGTCTATATTTTACTGATTGGAGCAGGATTCTCTTTTCTGTATCCATTTTACTGGATGATTATTGCATCAGTGACACCTGAAAGCCAGTTGGGGAATTTCAATCTTCTGCCTTTAGAGATCAGTTTTGAAAATTACCTGCTCATGTTTAGCAAGATTCCCATTTTCAGATCATTGCTCAACAGCACCATTGTTGCCGTAAGTTCTACAACTGGCGTAATTGTATTCGGTTCCATGATAGGCTATGCCCTCGCAAAGGGAAACTTCAGAGGAAAGAACCTCTTGTTCTTTATCATCGTCTTTACCATGACCCTGCCCTTTCAAATCACATTGATCCCAAATTATGTTCTGATGGTAAAATTCAGATGGGTCGATACATTTGCAGCCCTGATAATACCTTCCTTAAACAGTGCTTTCGCAATCATCATGTTCAGGCAGGTATTCAAAGGAATACCGGATGATTTAATTGATGCTGCAAGAGTTGACGGATGCGGTGAGTTAAGAATAATTTTTCAGGTATTATGGCCAAACATAATTCCAACGATCGTAACCGTGGGTATCATAACATTCATGAATTCATGGAATGAGGTATTATGGCCGTTGATCGTGATAAGGGATGAAAATCTGATGACAATGCCCCAGCTGGTAACACTGTTCGCAGTAGGTGGACGAGCCGATGCCCAGCTCGGGGTAAAACTTGCCTCAGCAGTCCTGTTGGCAATGCCTATAATTATTGCCTATTCAATATTCCAGAAACATTTTATCAGAAGCATGGCTTCCTCTGGTCTTAAAGGATAAATCACAAATGATAACCTATTTCTGTAAATGATAACAGTAACCAGAAGCGATATAAAAATTGAAGCAAATGCTGAAAAAGTAATCCCTTTGTATCTGTATATCAGAAACAAAAACAGGATCCGACGCATTGTATCCGACGTATTATCCATGAATGAAAAAGTTGTTGAAATAATACTGAACCAGGTTCTTGATGAATTTGGATCAAGGCATATCGGATTTAGAAAAGTTCTATTAAGAAATTATCATTCCATTGAGAAATATATCACGTCCAAGAAAACCCTGTCATTATCGAGAAAGTTGCTGCTTGGATCGTATTTCACCAAGGAATATTCCGTTGAATCTGCAGCAGTGTTCAATCCTTCCATTGTCAGGCACCCCGATCAAAACGGACTTGCAAATGGAGACTTTCGATTTATATTAAGTCTGAGGGCAACAGGAGAGGGGCATATATCTTCCATAGAATTCACATCGGGAATTATCTCCAAAACGGGCGAAATAACATTAGATCCCATGCCATCCAAATTGGCCGGTTCATACAGAAGTGCATCTTTACAATTTTCTAAAGATTTTATTGTAAAAAGAGCGAAATATTATGATGATTTCAATACTTCGGTATTTAAATATTTGCCGGAACAATTTTCACGTAATAAGGCAGCGCAGATAATATCCGATGCTGCGGAGAGCATTAAAAATAATTACACCGCCACAAAAGAAGCACTGTATGATATTCTTGATACAAATTATGATATCTCTTTTGATAAAGAAACGGCATTGGGAAACAGGGTGATTTTCCCGCAATCAGCAGAAGAATCAGGGGGGATAGAAGATGCAAGATTTGTAGAATTTTCAGATCAGGATAAGACTACCTATATAGGAACCTATACTGCATATTATAGAGAGGAAATCAAGTCTAAAATAATAGAAACCGGAGATTTTATTTCTTTCCGTATTCGCTCTCTTTATGGCAGGGCTGTACTTGGCAAAGGGATGGCTCTTTTTCCGGAAAAAATCAACGGGAAATATGCCATGATCAGCCGGCAGGGAGACGAAAATCTATCAATAATGTATTCCGATGATCTTTATTTCTGGGATGCCTACAAAACGATTCAGAAGCCTGAAAGGGAATGGGAGCTGATACAGCTGGGCAATTATGGCAGCCCGGTTAAAACACCTTCCGGCTGGCTGCTGCTGACGCATGGAGTAGGACCGTTGAGAAAATACGTAATCAGCGCTTCCCTGCTCGATCTTTACAATCCCGAAGTCGTACTGGCAACCCTGGATAAGCCATTTATATATGCAAATGCTGACGAACGTAAGGATTATGTGCCCAATGCTGTCTATACGTGCGGGATCATGCAGCATTTCGACAATCTGATTATACCCTACGCCATGTCAGACAGTGCTGTAAGTTTTGCCAGGGTTAATATTCATTTGCTGATAGACGAATTATTGAGTAAATAAAACCAGTCATGCCCATTGCCAGGTACATATTCTTTTTATTGATTGTTTTGTGCGCATGTTCCGGTGCTGACAGGTGCCCTGATGATTCTTTAATAAGTACTTCGCATTTAGAACATCTATTCCAGGAAATTGATATTGATGATAATATCCATCTGGGAACTGTCTGGATCTATAGCAATGCGCCTGATTATCCGCTCGTCAATGATGAAGACGAGGGTTTCACCTGTGTCGATGATGTCTCACGGGCTTTGGTCTTTTACTGCCGGCAATATAAAAGAAACCCCGTACAGGACAACCTTGAAAAGATAGAATCATTGACAAGGTTCATAATGTATATGAAGGAAGACAATGGTTACTACCATAATTTCATGTTTCCGGATAATGGAATTAACAGAATCCATCCGAATAGCAGGCCAATTCCCAATTTCTGGTCCTGGAGGGCTTTCTGGGCTCTGACCGAACTGAATCTGCTGGATTCTCCTGAATTAAATGATCTCAGGGATAAGACCAAACCAGATTTAGAACAATTGGTGAACAACATCGAACAAATATTTTCATCAGAAAGCGATACTACTGAATTTGAAGGCATTAGAATTCCATCAGTTATTGCAGGATACGGGGCAGACCAGGTTGCGGTTATCATGGTTGGTCTTTGCAATTATTATCATATAAATAATTCATTATTTGTTAGAGATCTTCTTCTGAAGTTAGGACATTATCTGGTAGCCGTACAGTATGGGGATGAAAACACATCCCCCTATTTTGCGTTTTTAAGCTGGGAAAACATCTGGCACGCATGGGGAAATATGCAGGCCTATGCATTATTGCATACGGGCCATATTCTTGAAAATGCTCAGTTTATAGATGCTGGATTAAAAGAGGTGAAACATTTTTACCCTTTCTGCATTGAACAAAATTATTTCAGCGAATTCAGACTTGTCAGGAACCATGACTCACTGCTGTTGAATGATTTGCTTAAGTTCCCACAGATATCCTATGGGATCAGACCAATGGTATTTGCCTCGCTTGAAGCTTATAACATTACGGGTGATGAAACCTATGCCATACTGGCTGGCAGGCTGGCGACGTGGTATTTTGGTAATAATCCTGCCAACCAGGTGATGTATGATCATCTGACAGGGAGAGCTTTTGATGGTATCAATACTGCCAGTAAAATAAATTATAATTCGGGAGCAGAGTCTACTATCGAAACACTATTAAGCATTCAGGCAATAGAATCGAATCCTGTTTCAAAACAAATAGTACAGGAATACTGTATAAAATGGAATTTGTTTCAAGATCAACCTTGAGTAATAATTAAATTTCAATATGAGGATCTTTACTGTCGATAAGATAATACTCTCACCGTATGATATAGATTTGTCGTACTCACCATTACGTAAGCAGCTTGATGTTAAAACCTATGTTCTGGGTGCATTCAATCCCGGAATGACAAAGCTTCCCGATGGAAACCTGATGATCATGGTGCGGATCGCCGAAGCATTGCAACATCCTGTTAATGAAGCAAAAATATCTGCCATCCGGTGGGATAAGAAAAAGGGATATGTTCTTGATGACTACAAATTGGATCAGGTAGACACCTCAGATCCAAGGAAGTTTATCATAAAGGATTTCTTGCCAAATCCAGTATTTGCCCTGACATCATCATCCTGGCTCTTACCTGTTGAATTATCTGCGAATGGATCTGAAATCATAAGGATTCATTATGACAAAATCATTGCGCCGCAAAAAGGGTATCAGGAATATGGAGTTGAGGATGCACGTATTTCATATATCAAGGGTAAGTATTATATGACTACTTGTTCGGTAAGTTCGGAAAGACATTCCACAACTTTATATACCTCTGATGATGGGTTAAACTATCAACTTGAAGGGATCATTCTTGATCACCAGAATAAAGACATGATTTTGTTTGAAGGAGTCATTGATAACAAGTACATGGCTCTTACCAGACCTTTGGGCAGCTCCTATTTTGCAACATCCCCTCACAGTATTTTTAACCCTGGACCATCGATTAATCTTGCACAGTCGCCTGATCTATTACATTGGAAGCCACTGGATGAACCTTTTATCAGACCGCAGAAAAAATCTGGTCAAATATTAAAATTAGGTGGAGGTACCCCGCCCATATTAACCCCAGATGGATGGCTTGTTTTATTCCATGGGGTGGAAAAAAAAGAAGAGGTGGGTATTTACAGGACCTATTGGGCAATACTGGATAAAATCAATCCCCAAAAGATATTGCACCTTGAAATGAAAATACCACTTCTGGAAGCAAATCCTGGCCTTACAAGTGAATTTAGAGAAATAATATATCTCGAAGATGTTGTATTCACTACGGGAATTGTTAAAATGGAGGATTACTATATAATAGCATCAGGTGAACTTGACCTTTGTACAAGAATTACTCATATTCCAAAATCGGATTTTAGACTAAATCCTAGATAATTATACAGGGTAATCATTGCAGAAATTATTCATGTCATGGCAGAAATCAGGTTTGAGAATGTTTCAAAGATCTATCAGCAGAAAGTCAAAGCGGTAAAGGATATTAATCTTAGCATAAATGACAAGGAGTTTGTGGTTCTGGTTGGTCCGTCAGGATGTGGAAAATCAACCATTTTGAGAATGATTGCTGGACTTGAAGAAATAAGTGAAGGCAAACTATATATAGATAATAAACTCGTTAATAATCTTCCCCCTAAAGACAGAGATATAGCAATTGTATTCCAGAATTATGCCTTATATCCCCATATGACAGCCTATGAAAATCTTGCATTTGGGCTCAAGATCAAGAGAATGGATAAGAAGTCAATTCAGGCAAGAGTTATGAGGGCAGCACGTATTTTAGAGATTGAAGAACTCTTGGACAGAAAACCAAGGGCAATGTCAGGCGGACAAAATCAACGGGTTGCCATAGGCAGGGCTATAGTCCGTGATCCAAGAGCATTTCTCTTTGACGAACCCCTTAGCAATTTAGATGCAAATCTAAGGGTCCAGATGCGTATTGAAATCGCAAAACTTCATAAAAGACTTAATGCAACTGTAGTATATGTTACGCACGACCAGGTTGAAGCCATGACGTTGGGTGAAAGGATTGTTATCATAGACAAAGGTGAGATACAACAAATTGATACACCATCGAATCTGTATGCAAATCCTGCAAATCTATTTGTGGCTGGTTTTATCGGTACTCCCCCGATGAACTTTATACATGGTAAGGTAATTCAAGCGAATGACGGCATACTTTTTACAGATAATTCGCAAAAATTTAAAGTCAATCTTCCGTCAAATCATCTGCTAATGAAATACATTGAAAAAGAAGTTGTTCTTGGAATACGATCGGAAGATATTTATTATCAGGCTGGGGAGAGTAAAAATGAATTCGCAGTATTAAGTTCTGAAATTAAGTTTGTAGAAAAACTTGGACATGAAATATATGCTTATCTTCAATTACAGGACCAACAAATAATCTCCAGGCTTAAATATGATGCTGAAATAATGAAAGGAAGGGTAACCGATTTTTATTTTGACATACGTAAAATGTATTTCTTTGATAAGTACACAGGGGCAAATCTTCAGATGGAATAAGCCTTTCACGTACCATTAAACTGGTATCTGGCATATTCGAAAGGGCAACTGGGATTTATATTACGGTTGTAGACCACATCATTGAAATATACTTTTGCCTCATGGGACCATTGTGTGTCACCAAATAATGATTTGTAATAAGGTTTGAATGCCTCTAAAGCCAGGAACCAGGCTTCTGTTCTTTCAGTGCTGATTTCTTTCACCAGGTCAAGACAGATCGTGGTGTAAACAGCCCGAGCCATTTGTATTGGATCGCCGGCCAGTTCGTTTTGAATAATGGGCCACCACATTGTGCGCAGCTCACCTATTCGGTGCAATGGTTCGGGTAGCCTTTCTATATTGGATGGTTCTTCCGTAGGGATCAGGAAACCTGGCTTTCCGTCTATTTCTGTTACTTCTCCACCATTCTCCAGGATTACATTCTTTGCAATCTGGAAGTGCATATCAGCAAAACGGGTAATGCTTAGATCGGTGGGCAAACCGGGCCGCCTGTTATTTTTATATTCATCCTTTATCTTCCATCCCTGTGCTCTTATCCATTTTTCACCTTTTATCACACCCATAATGGTTCCAACCATGGCTGCGACATTATCTGCATCCCATCCAAAATTGAAAGAATGGCGGATGGCTTCCACAAAATCACCTTCTCCATGCAGGATAGAGGCGATGGTAGCCGCTGTAATAATCCTGTAACCGTTGCCCCCTCCCGGCCCACCAAATGAGCCATTCCAGTATTCCTCTTTGATGGACAACCGGGTGGCACGCCAGTCCCCGGGATGTGCCCGGTACCAAAATATTACATTGGAAACTATTTCGTGGATCTCACTATCCGGATCTACAGCAGCTAGTCCAGCTTTGATCACCTCCATATAATCGTCTTCAAAAAAAGCAGTGGCAATCATGGCATCGTACAGTTGTGTTGTTTGTGCAGGTTCTCCATCAATGGCAACATGGGTATAATGTGTACCAATTCTGGCAGCAGTTTGAGGCATACCCGGTGATATCAATGCGAATTGTTCGCTGAGGAATTGTCCGGATATGTTGAACACGGCCCAGGGATTAAATGCAATTCGACCGGTATAAGGAGGCTGAATGCCAATATCCATCAAATTGCGCGCGTACCTGTTGGAACACCAAATATGATCACTGATATTTTCTATCCAGAGCTCATAAATTTCATTGTACGGCAAAATATACCTGCCTGATTTCAGTATATGATAAATGTACATGAACTCAATATCCGTATCATCATCTGTAAATGCACCATTCGAAAGATCAGGTGTATACTCGGTCACATTTCCGGGCTCATCGGTGTATTTGTTCTCATGCACGAGGCCGTTCAGGTTGCCAAAAAACTGTCCTATAATTCCTCCATTGATTTTATCACGAAGCAATTCAGCGGTTATTTCTCTGGTTTCCCCAGAAACATTCAGAGAGAAATGAATAACAAGAATGCAAGAAATCATTATTTTCATCAGATAATTATTCATTTGGTCTTTGACATGCGTTAATAAATTCTTCAGCCGATGCGGAATACCCAAATTCCGTCTCAATCATCCGGATGGCAGCGAATGTCATCCACTTTCGTTCAAAGGTTTCTTCATATTCATATGCTGTGGTACAATCGCGCAGCACAATGCAGTTATATTGAAAGGTATTTGACATTTCACGGATGGCACCGGGAATATTCAGCAAACATAGATCTGCCATGAAACCTGCATAAATCAATATACTTATGTTCTCTCTTCTGCAAAGGCCATTTAATTGCCATCCTGTTACAAATACATATTCATCTGGAAGCGGTTTCAATGATCCGGCAATGTCAAACTCTTCAGCATGAGTCCTCCAGACCGGTCCGGGATAATTTCCGCCATATTCTCTTTCCCATCCCTCCTGATAGTTAACAGGTTCAATGCATTTTTCAAATGTCACCCGCCTGGCAGGATTTTGTAACTCAGGATCATTTTTGAGTTCCTGGTATTGCGGATATTTTTCAGCATAGGTTGATTGTGCCAAATGAAAAACTTTTATTCCGGATTGGCGGGCAGCTTTTAAAACCGGATGGATGTTTTCCTTAATTATTTTATGGGCTTCAGGAACCCAGGCTCCTGCTTCACCATCTGTCCATGTTGTTGTATCAACAATGGGATAAGGACCATCTGCTTCTCCCAGGTTCCAGGTGTGCACAAGCACCAGTCCGACTTTTCCGGAATTGACATCCAGGGTATCCAGATGCAATCCTTCTGTTCCGGAGCGTGGCATCCCGGGGCCATATAACTGTGCAATCTGATAATACCGGACAGGCAGCATGAATGATTGATCCGTTTGATCGTCCCCAGCACCATGCCTCCCTGATACCTTAATTGGATTAATTGAAATAATCAAATTACTCAGTAAGATTATTCCAAGATGTATGGTCCTTATTTTCATAATGCTGGTCTTAATATTTGATAATGATCCCTTCATACAAATCCAGTTCAGGCAGGTTTATATGGACTTTATTATCCATTATCTTAAAGGGAACACTGTTTCCATCAAAATCCCTGATATCGGCCGGGATTATTCCAGGAGAGAATGTAAACTCAATGTTCTTGTGAGGTACAATATACCGGATCACTCCTATGCCTTCATGCTTGCCCCTGACAAGTGGACTTGTGTTATGATTGATCATCAATATCGTATACAGCTTTTTTGACAGGTTGTGAAATATCCTTATCTCAACCGGTGGTGGTATTTCGGGAGTTTCCAGTATGGAAGGACCGCCAGCCCAAAGGATTGTTCTTTCCAGCATGCTGGTATATTCCGGAGCATACACCCTTCTCTCAATTTCGTCAGCCTGAGGAACGAAATATGCAGTTTTACCCTTGCCATATTGACGTACAATTGCCAGGGGCCAATGGGCAGGACCGGGAAAAACGCCTCTTCTGTTATATTCCCCGGCAGACAATCTTGCATGATCGGGAAGGTGAATATCTCCGATAACCGTTGCATCTGCGACAGGTTTGATGGCAGCAAAATTCCCCCAGAAACTGAAATATGCATCTTCAGACATTTCAGCCGTTATTGTATGATCCGGCCTTGTACTTGCATAATAAAAGTAACCGCGGTCAATATCGCTTACCTTTAGATCCGGATGCCGGAAAAGCGTCGCCGTTGTAAAAGGGGTTTGAATGTCAAGTAGTTCATATCCAAACACATCGGACAGAATTGGTTTCTCACGTATACTGCCATTCGGTTCCTTGTATCCGGTCATATGGGTAGCAACCAGTCCCATTCCTTGATTTACCGCGCTCTTTATGGCTTCTGCGGCCTTTTCACTAAGGTAAGCTGCACTTGGAACTATCAGGACCCGGGTTTTTTCCAGGTCTCCTTCCTGGATCCCTTTTTCCGTAATTAAATTAAAGGGTATATGTGCTTCAAACAAAAGCCTGTAAATCCCTTCAAAATCTTTCATATATTCAACCGGATCCTGCATATAGGTAGGCAGGGAATGAAGAAGGGTTGCATAATAGACTTCTTTACCTCCGTCATTTAAATCATAGAATTTCTCAATATCTGCAAATGTCTGACCAAGTTGCTCCTTCCCGGTGGCATCAAAATCCATAACACAAAGATCAAGCATTAAAGGAGCTGAATGATTTGCCACACAATCCATCAGTAGCATTTGAGTCCCCTTAACAGGGAAGTGCCTTGCATCATGTTTTACAGAATGTCTCACATTACCCCAGATGGCACCGTTCTCAAAATAACTTTTGGTGATCCGGTGTTTCATTCCCAGGGCGACCAGATCATCCCTCTGATAAAATTCGGGCAAGACGACATCCACAAGCCCGACACCCAATCTGGCATGATGGTTTTTGATCCAATTCTGGACATACGCAGTTCCAGGCTGGCTCTCTTCAATGATTTTCCGAATACCGGCACAAAATCCTTTGATACTGCGTTCTCTGAATTCATTAAGCGAGCTGGGGTATCGGGAAGCAGGAATGCCATGGTTGAAGGCGAGCACAAATTCATCCTCTACAACTGGCATGGACCTGCCATACAGGTTTTTGAATTTCTCCTGGCAGCTGGGACAATAGCAACTCCCCGGTAACTGGTCAAAATATATCCCATCCACATCATAATTGGTAAGTACTTCCCTCACTTCTTCATAAATCAGATCCCGGTAAGGCGTGTTGTAACATATATAATTGAATTCTCTTCCGGGTTGTCCATTCACCGGGGGACCATGAACGATCCAGCCGGGATGTTCCTCCAGTACCCTTCCAGCGCCCATGGAGGTACCCAGCCACCATGGGACAAAATACAGATCGTTCTTCTTGCAAAGTGCGGCCAGCTCACCAATGAGATCCATTTTTCCGATCCTGTCATATTTTGGTGAAACTTCGCTGTCCCATAATGCATAACCATATACCGATACGCAAAAGGCCAGGGTGTTACAGTTCAGGTCTCTGGTTTTCTGAACCAGGTGCCTTGCATAATCCCTGTCCAGGTCTTCACCGATCCGGATCCAGTCATAGAATACCCGTGCCGTTTCATACCAGGGTTTATCATCTGCTTTCGAAATCTGGGCACTGAGAGTGTTATTATTGACAAAGAGTATGATCAGGACTGCTGAAAAGGAATTTGACCACAGAAAGGATCCGGCATTTTTAGGCATAACTTATTGATTTATTTTATCAGCTGTTTGACATCAATAACATCCGGGGTACGGCAGAATAAAATTAAGCGACAGATTAATGAATTCAAAGTTGTTGATGGATTTCATATGCCTGACGACCTGGATCCACCTGTCGTGGTAGGCCGTGAAATCATGGACCCAGATAAGACCATATACCGTTTTGGTCTCAGGTACAGCAGATTTGTCAGGTTGAGATAATTGGTAGAACAAGGTGCGACGGATGACTCGAGTCATGGTAGACCGTCTGGTGGGCTACCCGTGTGTTCCTTTCAAGATGAATCTTGCCTCCCGTGTTGGGATTGCGGTCCCAAAGCGGAAAGTTACTGCTGGAAATATAGAGCCGAATACGGTGTCCCTTCTTGAACGTATAGCTCGTGGGCATTAGCTCCAGGCTGTACTGCTCGACAGCGTCTGGTTTGAGGAGCTCCGGTGCATTAAAGATGCCCTTGCGGTACCGCGCCCGTAAGATGCCCATCGTCACGTTGTATGGCTTCCCATCGGGACCGCTGTCGAGGAGGATTGCTGTCCAGTCCGTGTCCTTTGCGTCCGAGGCAGCCCAGAAGTTTACTGCCACGGAACCGGTGACCTCCGTATCCTCAGGGAGAATAGCTGTGCTGAATGCGAGGACGTCCGACCTCTGCTCGTGTGCGCTGTGGTCGAACGATCCTACGGGAACGAGCTTATGATGGAACCAGATCGAATGATTGCCTCCCAGCGTGGGTACTGGATTGTTGGGATCATAGTCGTACTCGCTTGCCGGTTCATTGCCAGGCGGGGTCGTGTCCAGTCTTCCAAAGCGATCTTTCTTGGCGTTTCGCAGGTAAAATCTGGTTTCCTGTGCGGAGGGTGGCCAGTTTGAATAATGCTTCCACTGATTGGAGCCCATGGTAAAGACCCTGATCGGTGGCTCGTCACCCACGCCGTTTTGTTGGCCCTTGAGTAAATAATCCAGCCAGCGGATCGCCTCCCCCGCTGCATCCTCGCATCCACCGTGATAGTACCGGTCATCGGAAGGTAATTGACTGATGTGGTTGGTGGCCCCGACAAGCACGCGAATGTCCTTTAACGGATTCATCTGCTTGATTTTGGACCAGTACCGGAAAGCCGAGCAGGCGTAATAGTCCCACCAACCACCGATGATGAATGTCGGGACCCTGATATTCTCAACCTTGAGCCTCTTTGCGGCGTAGAATGCGTTCCACTCGTTGTTCTCGACGATCTGGTTCCAGAGCGGGTTTTCCTCACCACGGACGTGGAGATCGAGGCCGCATAGCGGAAGGAATTTATAGGCGTTCCGGTCGGTGTCCCAGGGGACCTCTCGGATATCCGGAATGGCGCGACTGTTGGCTGCCATTGCCAGTGTCACCGCTCCGTTGGCGCGGTATCCCCAACGCCATGTCTCGCCGTTGTTCATTGGAACGATCGCCTTGAGGTGCGGTGGTTGGGCCGTCGCCGCCGCAAATGCGGTGATCCCGCCCGCGGACTTGCCGTACATCGCCACCTGGCGGTTGCACCAGGACTGTTTCGCAATCCATTCGACGGTGTCGTATCCGTCCAGGTCATCCCGGGTGAAGCGTGTACCGATCTTCCCGTCCGCATCGCGTATCTCAGCATGGACGGTCGCATAGCCAGCGGAAAGAAAGCGATCCCTTCCGAAAGGGAATTGGCCGGCCTGATAGAATCGCTGCAGCACCACCGGCCAGGGTCCCGGTCCGCCGGGAAACCACGCATGAGCTTTGAGCTTGATGCCGTCGCGCATCGTTACCCACTCAATGACATCCTGTGCCTCTTTATCTTTACTTTTTCCCAGAGACGGCAGGTGGAATGCACTTGCCCCTGCAGCAGCACCAAGATAGTATAGAAATGTTTGTCGCTTCACAATTGAGAAATATTGAGGAAATAACGTACGGTCATTTATACTGATGAGAATCCTGCAAATCAGACACCACCAATCGTTTTGATCCGCTTGAATACTACAAAAACCCGGATATCATCTGATAAAAAGGAATAGGCCCCCCTGGCTTTCAAAAGATTGGCAGCAATGGCAGTCATGTCCCATGCATCCTGTTCTGTAGCTTCCCATGTTGGACTGGTAAGTTTATCAATATCATTTTTATCACCGAATTTCTTCACCTTCCGGATATCCTGAAATGTGTTTTCAAGAAGGTAGGGATTATCCCAGGCCCATAACCAGGTATTGGATCTCTCCGAAAGGGATCCCACGATCTGGTAATCAGCAACCACCCTGGGGATAACACCCACATCGGAGAATATCATCATACCGGTTTCCTGCTCATAGTCCATGCGGTTGAAGTAATTCAACCTGTATTCCTGATCACATTCTGCCTGCTGCTTATCAAGATAAAGCCTTGATTCTTCGAGTAATTCCAGGTATTGTAATTGATTCATTACGGACTGCCTTGCCCCGATAGTGATGCTGATTCCTGCTGTTTAACCGAAATGAGACGGTTTTTTATTCATATTTCAAAGTCTCGGCGGGTTTTGTTTGAGCCGCTTTGAGTGTCTGGGAACTGATGGTCAGCAGTCCAACAAGGACAACGATAAATACCCCGGCCAGGATGGTACCAATCCCGAAATCCACCCTCTTCGACATATACTGAAGCCATAAATTATTGGCTAAATATGCTATGATGCCACCGATGACTGCGGCTATCAACATCAACCACAGGTATGACCTTGAAACCAGGAAGATAATTTGATTTACTTCCGCACCGAAAACTTTTCTTATACCGATCTCCTTCGTTCGTGTCTGTGTACTGTAGGTAGCCATTCCCAGCAGGCCGAAGCCGGCAATAATGATGGCCAGCAGTGTGGCAAAACCTACGGTATACATGATATCCTCAAAGAACGTGTAGTAATATTTAATCCTGTCATCCAGGAAATCTCCATCAAAATCATGGTATGGATCAATTTTTTTCCACGCTCTCTCCAGTTTACTGACAGTAGCCTGCATATCAGGGGTATCCAGCCGAAGGAAAGCATGAAAATATCTGTCAGGAAGATATCTTAACAGCAAGGGTTTCAGATTAAGAAACACAGCAGCGTACTGATAATTCTTAATGATACCAATGATTTCGACCACGGTTGAATCATCCAGGATCAGGGTGGTCCCAAGGGCTTCCTGCGGGGTTCCCAGCTGGAAATGTTCAACGGTCATTTCACTGGCAATGACAAATTTCTCATTTTCCGTACTCATATTTTCAGGGAAGTTTTCCCCGGCAATCAATTCCAATCCCATGGTTTCAATATAATTCTCATCGACCGAAAAGTAATTGGCATTATATTTTTCATCTTCCGTTTTCAATCTGATATCAACCCCCCATATATTTCCCTGAGACGGAATATGTGATGTTGCAGATATGTTAACCACTTCGGGAAACTGGCTGTATTCAGCTTTCACCCTGGTGATATCTTTTCCCTGCAGATCTATATCATATACCACTTCATCATCAAAACCCAGATCGGAATTGATCATGAAGTTCATTTGCCTGAAGATCAAAAGGATTGAAATAATGAATACCATGGAGAACACGAACTGGGTAACAAGCAATATCTTCCTGAGCGTGATACGGCTGAAGAACCTGACATTGGTAATGCCCTTAAGTACAAATACCGGTTTGAAAGCGGAAATGAATACGGCAGGCAGTACACCTGATAGTAAACCGGTAACCAGGGCAAAGACAAGGAACCAGATATAGATCTTAATATTCTGCTCCGGCCTGATCTCGAGCAGCGACATCATCTGCATACCGGAGAAAGCCGGCAATAAATATTGTAACAAGGCGAATGCCAGGAGCAGTGAAATGACAGCTATCACTACTGCTTCAAGCAGGAACTGAATGATCACCTGGGATCTGGTTGCCCCAAATGTCTTTCTCACACCCACTTCTTTTGCCCTTAGCAGGGAACGGGCTACTGAGAGGCTGGTATAATTAAAGGCAGCAGATATAATGATTACCAGGGCCAGTCCACCCATGAACAAAATGAATACTTTGGGCAGGAAAGTACCTATTTCATTGCCCAGTAACGGACCCGGGACGATTTTGTCCAGCGGCTGGAGATAGAAAGATAAATTATGTTCATCATCGTCTTTGTACTTTTCAATACTAATCTGATCAAGTATCTGTTGTATGTTGTCAAGGTCAGCATCTTCGTGGAGGAGAAGATAGATCCAGCTTCCCCAGGAAGTTGTCCAGTTGTTGACAAATCTTGGTTCATCCCTTTGTTGATCAAGGATCTCAAGGGTGGATAGGGATATCAACGCTTCAAACTGGATATGGGATTTTTCACTCGTTTCGGCCACGACACCTTTCACCTCATATGCTCCGAGCGTATCGATCTCTATAAACTTTCCTATAGGATCTTCATCGCCAAAAAACTTATCGGCAGTCTCACTGCTCAGCACCATTGTATATGGTTCGTCCAGAATTTCCTCCGCCGAACCATCCTGCAGCTGAAAATCAAAGACGTCAAAGAATGCAGTGCTGGTATACAAACCATTAAATGCCAGGCGAGTATCATTATACAGGCCTTCCCCACTGAAAGTGCTATTTAGAATGGCTACCTTCTCTGCAACGGCATAATTATCCCGAAGTTCTGTACCTAAAGGATAAGGACTGGAAGCCATCTTCAGGGAAATATTTAATGTACTATCCACATGCTGAATCCTGCAGATCCTCTCCTTTTTCGTATGCATTTTATCGTAGGAAAACTGGTCCAGAATGACCACAATGATCAGCATGCAGACCGACATACTCAGTGACAGTCCAAAAATATTAATCAATGAAAATCCTTTATATCTGATGACATTCCTGAAGGCAGTAATGAGGAAATTTTTAATCATAATAAAACACTGTTAATGCTATTCGTATTTGACGATTACCCGCTGGAATTGTCCCCTAAACCTGGAGGGTGAATTAAACCAAGCTGCACATATAAAATTACGATTAATTTTCTCAAACCCTGCTGTTGTTTAATATCCTAAAGCTGAATATCTTCTCTGACGGTCATAAGAGCTTTCGATCCATTCAAAGATTGAAAGCCGGGCTTGGTCTTTATTAACCTAACTCTTTGAGTAAATCCGCTCAACCTTGATTGTCCTGAAAAAGCCTTCTGCAACAGCGCTATTTGGCTTTCAATAAATTATTCTTTAACTTTTTATTTTTTATGGAATCCTTCTGCTTGTATATGCAAGTATCTTGTTAAATAACAAATTATTATGAAAAGAATGAGGTCAAAGTCTTTCCTGTTTCTGGCTGGAATGCTGATGATAATTGCCATGGCCTGGATAGGTTTCAACTGTCAGGGCAGAATTAATACGTCCCAGAGAATTCTTAACAAAATTGGAATTACTCGAGGTATTTGTGTTTTACTGGGGGATATAAGCGGTAAACTGGCAATAAGCCTTGCACAAAAAAGTGAGTTATTGATTTATGTACAATTAACCAGCGCGGAGGATGTAAAAGTTGCACGCCAGGTGATAGATTCAGCCGGATTTTATGGAACACGTATCTTCGTCGAGAAAGGCCCGTTATCAAGGGTGCATCTTGCTGATAATCTTGCTGATGCTCTTATTGCAATGGGCGAAGAAACAAATATTTCCGAGTCAGAGGTACTCCGGGTCCTGTGTCCCCGGGGAATAGCATTATTGGATGGGAAAGAACTGGTAAAACCATTTCCTGAAGGAATAGATGACTGGAGTCATCCATATCATGGCCCGGATAACAATCCGCAATCCAATGACATGATTGCCCGGGCACCTTATCTGACACAATTCCTGGCCGAACCATATTATGCACCATTGACACAGGTGGCAGTAGCTTCGGAAGGCCGTTTGTTCAAGGCTTTTGGCAACATAGCCTTTCACGTGCGTGAAGAAGCACTGCTTAATTCACTGGTAGCATTTAATGGTTACAATGGTACGATGCTCTGGAAACGAAGGCTTACGCCTGGTGTTATGATTCACCGCAATACCATGATAGCCACTCCCGGTAAATTGTATGTAGGAGATGACAAGAGTTGCAAGGTTATCGACGCTGCCACCGGCCAGTTAAAAGACGAGATCGTTCCTCCCATAAATTTGGCTGGGGGTACATTCTGGAAGTGGATGGCGCTTGAGGACGGGATTCTTTACGCACTCGTTGGAGAACAGGAACAGAAAGATCCTGTTGTACGTCAACGCAGAGAAGCACACGGCTGGCCATGGGACCCCCTCTCGAAAGGTTTCAACCAGCCTGAGAATCCGTGGGGATTCGGACACAACTTATTGGCTATTAATCCGAAAACAAAAAAGGTACTATGGAGCCATCGGGAAGCTGAAAGTATCGACAGCCGTGCCCTCTGTATGAAGAACGGGCAGATCTATATCTATAAGCATGGATCATTCCTGGCATGCCTGGATGCAAAAACCGGTAATGATATCTGGAGAAAGACACCGGATAATGACCCTGGATTATTCACGGCACTCGGTGATTATTTGCATCGACAGGACTGGCGTACCAATTGGCGGACTACAGCCTATCTCAAGTGCAGTGATAAAGCACTTTACTTTGCCGGTCCCACTGTCGGTAAACTGCTCGCCGTATCTGCTGAAGATGGCACTGTTCTCTGGGAAGATCCCTATGATAATTTTCAGTTGGTTATTCGTGACGATGGACTCTATGGCATAAGTGGTCAAATCGACGAGCATAAAAGCAAAAAGTTTGATCCACTTACGGGCGAAGTATTGGCTGAATTTGATACGGAACGACGTGCCTGTGCACGTCCGAATGGAGCAGTTGATGCTATATTTTACCGTGCTTTGGGCGGTTCAACCCGCCTGGATATCAACAGTAAAAGCCCACAATGGATTTCACCCATGCGGGCACAATGTCATGATGGCGTGACCATTGCCAATGGCCTTTTGTACTGGTGGCCATCAGTCTGTGATTGCCAGAATACAATATATGGTTTTACCTGCCTTGGACCGGCTTCAGATTTTGATTACAGTAAAACAGCCACTGAAAGGGACCGGTTGGAACAAGGTGATCTGACACATATCGCCAGCCTGGATGAATCACCTGCAGACTGGCCCACCTTTCGGGCAAATAACCACTGTGATGTCACTACGGAAGCAGTGATTTCCGAATTTAATGACCGGCTCTGGTGGTTTGCACCTGCTACGGAATTTATCCCGACTGCCCCTGTCACAGTTGGTGATCTTGTGTTTTTCAGTGGTTCCAACGGCATGGTGTGGGCCCTTGACGCAGCTTCAGGGAATGTCCAATGGAAGGCATATACAGGAGGACCGGTCCGATTTCCGCCGACTGTTTGGAAGGGACGTGTGCTGGTGGGTTCCGGTGATGGATGGGTGTATGCATTCGAGGCCCGGACCGGGCAATTGTTATGGAGGTTTGATGCAGCCCCCGAATATCGCAAAATACCTGTGTATGGTTCATTAATGTCCACCTGGCCGGTTGCCAGCGGAGTGATTGTTGAAGATGGTGTTGCCTATTTTGCAGCTGGTATTGTAAATTATGATGGTATTCACGTATACGCGCTTGATGCAGCAACTGGAAAGATCAAATGGCAGAATAATACATCCGGACATCTGGATCCTGAGGCTCGCACCGGTGTAAGTGTACAGGGACATATGTTAATTCATAATGGTAAGCTCTACATGGCAGGAGGGACTTCTGTTTCACCGGCAGTTTTTGATCTTGCAGACGGAAAATGCCTCAATGATCCGGCACCGCTTAAATTATGTGGCTCAAGCAGCCCGAGGGGACAGGAACTTTATAAGATAGGTGATAAGGTTGTAGCCTCCGGTATGCCTTTATACGGACACCCAGAATACCCTGTATATGATCCTACCGTCACAAATAAAATGTTACATACATCTGCCGGGGGTCGCGATGTAGTTATTATGAATAACCGAAAGATTATGTGTTTTAACAAAATCGATAAACAAATATTAAATAACGCTGTGTACGACCCGGCTGATGAAGCATTTTTCATGAGTCCAGGCTGGGGAAAATTGAGTATTGAGGATCAGCCATTATGGGAGTACGATGGGGGAGAAATAGTAGCCATAGCCCGGTGTAAAAATGCCGTAATCTTTACCAGGAAGCCTGCTGAAAGAACCGCTGGCGGCCAGGCAACCTCCATGGCTGCGCTGGATATCCACAACGGTAAAAACCTATGGAACTGGAATCCGGCACTACCATCTTCTCCGGTTTCCTGGGGTTTGGCTGTAGACCACAGCGGTCGAATCATTGTCACGCTTGAAGATGGCCAGGTCATGTGCTTCGGTGAAAATAATTAGGTTGAGGTGGTTTGCTTATTTGACCTGAGATATGAAAAAAACACCAGATCCTGACAGAATTAGATATGGAGGATTGATCCTGTTGATCTTTCTGTGGATTTGTTGTCATTGCCATACGGTATTCGCATGCAGGTACAATGTTCGAGAAACAGGCTTTGTTGATCTTGGCGACAAACCCTATTGTTTTTACGGCTATATCAATGATAATACTCCGGAAGAAATTACTTTCCGCTTCAATCAAATATTACATGCTCATCTGATTGATTGCAATATCCGGGCTGAAATTATCAATGCTGATCAGCAAAATGATCATCCTTCCATGGTATACATACATCAGTGGCAAATACAATCATTTCCTGCAGCGGTTCTGGTTTCACCGGATGGGCAATCCCTGGTCGTTACAATTGAAAAGAAGGATGAACCCTTCGAAAAAACACTTAGATCGGCAATTGATGACATGGTTACCTCGGCAAAAAGAGAAGAAATCATACAGAAAACCATAGAAACGTATGGCGTGATACTGTTGATTGAAGGAGCAAATGCCAGGGAAAATGAACAGTTTCATAATGCTGCATCTCAAGCTGTCGAACTGATTAAAAGACAGATGAAATTCATGCCCAAACATATACTTCATCCCCCGGCTTTGATCTCACTGGAACCAGCATCCTTTGAAGAAGAGAAAATCCTGCTCTGGAGTCTAGGATTAAATGCAGATGATCTGGACAAGCCGCATGCGGCAGTCTTTTATGGGAAAGCCCGGTGGATAGGACCGCTGATGAAAGGCGGAGAAATCACCGAAAACAATCTGATCGGAATTCTGTCCATTGTTGGGGCTGACTGTGAATGCGGACTGGACATATCCTGGGTGCAGGGTACGATGTTGCCGATAAGATGGGATCAGCAAACGCAGGCTGAAGTATTTCAATCTCTGGAATTTGATCCTGAGAATCCAATGGTAAAGATGGAAATCAGCCGAATCCTGAATAAGGGATATTCTTCTTATCCCGGGGTTCCTTCAGGATATCAGGATGTTCCCGGCAATGCTGAATCGTTTTCTACATCCTATATTGTCGATGAGGAGAAGACCCATATAAGGGTTTTAAAATATTCTTTTGCGGGATTTATAATCCTGATCCTGGTAACGAGTTTTATTATCTTTATCAGAGCAAAAAGGAGAACCAATTGACGAAAACAAATGATCGAGCCTTGGTGACCTCTCTTCGAAAGCTAATTTATCATGATTATTCGCCTGATTATAAAAGAGATAGTATATAAAAAATTCAATTTTTTACTGGCCTTGCTGGGGGTAAGTTTTGCTGTGGCTTTTTTTGTATTCTTCTTCACAGCCAATGAAGCTTCGACCAGAGAGACGATACGACTGACGAGGGATATGGGCTATAACCTCCGGATTATCCCGAAGGATACGGACATGAATATATTCTGGACCACAGGATATTCAGAATATACCATGCCTGAAGATTATGTGGATCGTTTCTTGCAGTTCAAGGATTTTTCCTTTGCTCATTTGACGGCAACCCTGCAGAAGAAAATAAGCTGGCAAAACAAAGAAGTTATTTTAACAGGGATCGCACCAGAGATTGAACCATCGGGAATTAAAAGAACAGCCATGATCTTCAGTATTGAACCAGCACAGGTATATGTTGGCTTTGAATTGGCAAAAGATCTGCAACTGAAGCAGGGGGACGAGATAGAGGTTCTCGGCAAATACTTCAGCATAAAGAAAACACTGTCCGAAACCGGAAGCATTGATGATATCAGGATTTATGGAACCCTGGCAGAATTCCAGGAAATGGTTGATTTAAAGGGCAGGATTAATGAAATAATGGCACTGAATTGCCTTTGTCTTTCACCCGATGAAAATGATCCTTTGCCAATGTTAAGGGAACAATTGGATCAGGTTCTTCCTGAGGCCAAAGTAGTGATGAATACTACTATTGCAAATGCACGTGAAAGACAGAGACACATGCTTGAAGAATATTTTGTCCTTACCACCATCATTGTGATAATTGTGATTGCTATATGGATAGGATCACTCGCAATGATAAATGCAAAAGAAAGGGAAAAGGAAACAGGTATATTACGCGCCACAGGACACAGTGTCCTGAAAATATCATTCATTTTCCTTGGAAAAGCCCTGATAATCGGAATAATAGGTGCGATTATTGGTTATACAATCGGAACGGTTACAGCATTAAAACTCGGTCCAGGTATTTTCATGATCACTAAAAATTCAATGAAACCCATATATTCATTATTGGCCTGGGCCATAATCTCTGCACCGGTTTTTACAATGTTATCAAGTTTCATACCCATATTGATAGCAGTAATGAAAGATCCGGCGGTCACACTCAGAAAGGAATAGGTATGATTCAACTTGAAGATGTCAGTAAGATATTTGAATCACCCCTAAAACAGGTGGAGGTACTGATAAAAATCACCTTGGAGGTAAAGAATGGTGAATTTATAGTTGTCAAGGGTCCCAGTGGCAGTGGTAAAACGACCCTGCTCCTGAGTATTGGAGGAATGTTACGGCCAACCTCAGGAAATATAAGGATTAATGATAAAAACATTTATTTACTAAGTGATAGGGAGCGGACAAAATTCAGGGCACTGAATATCGGATTTGTTTTTCAAATGTTTTATCTGATCCCTTATTTAAATGTTCTTGAGAATACCATGCTTTCTGGCGGATTGAAAGACATTGGGACAAAGCGCGGGAAGGCGTTAAAACTTGCTGAGGACCTGGGCTTATCGGACCGTGTCATGCACAGACCTTCTGAGCTCAGTGCAGGAGAATGCCAGAGGGTAGCATTGGCCAGAGCCCTGATCCATCAACCAGAAATAATCCTGGCTGATGAGCCAACAGGTAATCTCGATAAGGAAAATTCTTCAGAAGTAGTTCGCATCCTTGCACATTATCATCAAAACGGTGGCACGGTAATTATGGCAACACACGGAGATGATGCAGATAAAATTGCCGATCGTATTATTCTTTTAAATAAAGGGGAAATTTGAAAATATTATTTCATACAGATGAAAAATAATCCAGCTGCATGAGGATATTTAACAATGCAAATGTCGAAGCAGTGTTTTGTTATCTTTATGCTATATGGACCTCTCTATAGTTATTCCCGTTTATAATGAAGCGCAGAAGATCAGGCATGATATCATGGCTGCTTCCGGCTTCCTGTCCGGTCACAAAATGACAGGAGAGATCATTGTGGTGGATGACGGCAGTACCGATCAGTCATCTGAAGTTGTAAAGAATACCGCTGTGGCGGAGGGTGTAAGCGTGAAGCTCACCGGTTATAAGGAGCATACAGGAAAAGGCAAGGCTGTGAAAACGGGGATCATGGAGGCCGGCTCCGGCCTTATCATGTTTATCGACAGCGGTAACTGCGTGCCTTATGATAATATAACCAGGGGTATCGACCTCCTGAAATCCGGTGAATGTGATATTGCCCATGGATCGCGGTTCCTTGCCAGAAGCCTTATTACGCGACCCAGAAAAGCCTACAGGAGGATGGTCTCCTTTCTCTTTCGTAAATTCATCCACCTGCTAAGCCGGATACCCGGAAACCTTACCGACACACAGTGCGGGTTGAAGATCTACCCCAAGGAGATCGCCCATGAATTGTATGCAGCATGCATTACTGATGGATTTTTATTCGATATCGAAATCATCCTCCGGTCCCGGGAGAAAGGATACCGGATCATGGAATTTCCGATCGAATGGACCTCCGATCCTGACAGCCGCCTTTCGGTCAGGGCTACTTTCCTTAGAATTTTTTTTGAATTGCGGATGATACGAAAGGCGCTGGGGCCATCTGGACAGGACAGCTAATCACCCTTGGGCATATCACCCTGCAAAAGGTCCCCGATATCCTTCCTGAGGTAAGTACGGATTTCCTGGCCTGGGCGAAGTTCCTTGTAGCTGTTGAAAAGCGAGATGTAAAGGTACCTTTGACCCGGAGGTGGCCGTTCATATAATTTCTTGATCAGTTCATTTTCCACGGACACCGCAGCTATGATCAATGGGGCTGCCGGTTGGCCATAATTAACATGATCCCACCAGGCCGTGTTTTTATAGGCACGCAGATACCAGGGAAGGGGCCAGTATTCATTGCCGGGAATGATTATTTCGATATGTACTTCCCTGCCATCCGGATGAACCCGGCTCACCCTGGAAACCGCCTCGGCAATATCCAGCACATCCTTTCCCGTATGGGCATAAACATAGGGATTTGCCGGTTCGCAGTATTGCCTGAAGTTGATACTGTGACTGGTATAGAGCCAGTGAACCGCACCGCCAAGAACCAGCACCGAGATACCTGTTTTCAGCCAGCGGAACTTCCGTATACGAAAAATACGGACCAATCCGTAGCCCGCCAGAAGCAACAGCCCGTAATAGAACTGCAGGATGTTCCAGGGCGTTTTATAGGATATGATGCTGTAAATAATCATCAGCAGACAGGTATACAGTCCCACAAAAAGCATAAAATAATCCCCCTGATTCTTGTCCTTCTTCAATACAAGCAGGATGAATCCTGCCAGGGCCATCAGGAGCAGCCATAACTCGCTCCAGGGAAATCCGGACGGGTTTTTGGCAAGTACCAGAAGATCCAGGTAATAATGCCATGGATGAAGGTGGGCATCATCGAGACCGGAACGGGTGAAATACACCTGGTAGGCAGTGATTGAATCCATGATCCCCTGCGGATGACGGAAAAAGGAAGAGTAGAAAGTCACGGATACCAGTCCCCCGGCAATTACTGCAACCAGCAGATGCCATAAAGGATAGTTCATTTGTGTTGGACCGGATGGCCCGTTTCGTCTTACCATGAACAGGATGACAACGGCCGAAAACCCGATGGCTGCATAATTGATGATACAGGTTTCCTTGGTGGCATGCATCAATCCCAGGCAGGTGCCGAACAGGATTGCCCAGCAAAGCTTTTTACTGATGAGGTATCTGTATCCTGTAATCAGGGAGGCAAAACCAAAGAATACCAGCAGCATTTCGTGGATGAAATAACGGCTGTAGAAAACCATGGCCGGCGCCAGGGCAAAGAGCAGGGCGTTGACCAGCACGGTGATCCAGCCCAGGCTTTCTGCCAGCAGAAGCAATAGGATCATGAGGGTGATGCCAAAAATGGCCGTAACCGAGCGCAGGGACGATTCTTTCAGGGAAGCGAAATCTGCCTGTCCGAGCAAGCCCGTTAGGATCCGGGAAGTGTAATACAGCAGCGGGCCATGGTATTCATTCCTGTCGTACCTGTATTCACCTGTCTCGATCAATATGCCCAGCTTGTATGCATTGACCGCTTCATCATTATGCATGGGCCTTTGATTCAGGCCGGTGAAGCGGGCCAGTCCCGCCAGCATGCAGATGGAAGCAAAGACCAGGAGATATTTCAGGGAGTTACTCAATTCACCGGTTTACCGTGGACTTCAACCTCGATATAGTGATTCAAATCGTTATCTGTATTCCCGTTGCTGTATAATCTCACATACTGGCCAATCATTCCCCTGGCATCAACCAGCCGCCCCTTAAAGTTCTCTATATAATGCAGGTCTTCCCCTGCACCGAGTCCCAATGAATTATCATGATCATTGTTGTAAAGGGTAGTCACATTGACAATAAAATCAGGATCATCGGCCACCTGCACGACCACATCGTAGTAGACCCTGCCCTTTTTATGATAATGCCAGAAGGCAATGGCATATATGGTGCATGCTTCCTCGAGGTCAATACTGATGTATTGCGGACCCACATCCAGTTCAATATAGGAACCGTCCGTGGCTTCCTTGTCACCATCTGTAATCAGCTCCGGTTCACCCATTATCGGATACTCGTCTGAACATTCCACCAGCTTGCCCAGGGCGAGATTCACCGTACCTTCGGGAACAAGCAGATAGGGTGTGGATGTCTCATGTTCTTTTTCCAGCCTGTCGACCTTCAGGTCCTTGGGAGTACCCACGTACATGGGCCTGGGATAAGAGATCGTCAGGCGCTTCATCTCCTGTGCAGGGAGTAGCTGGAAGATACTCATCAGGATGGCTGATGAGACCATGGTTATTGGTTTTTTCATACCCTGGATGATTGTGGTCTTATACTAATTTATCCTTTCTAGGATCCTGTGAATTCTCTGCTTTACTGACTCATCATCAATTTTCTCAAGTACTGACTTCAGATGCCATGTTGTTTCTTCAGGATATTCCCAGCTGGTTGCTTCGGCGATCCTCACTACAGCGGCCACGGCTTCCTTTTTCAACGCCGGTTCCTCGAGTATGCCGACGGCCATATCCAGTGCTTCCAGTGATCCTATCCTGCTTAATCCGGAGATGACAATCCTGGATTCAGCCGTATTGGTCGACAGGTCATAGGCATGCCGGATCTCCCTGAATTTGTCAGCATTGCTCATCTGGTTATCCGCCAGTACCACATCAACATAACCCCTGAGGGCAAGGGCATGTTTTCGCTGGTCACCGGTCGTTGAGGCCAGCTGTTTAAGATCCTTCATGGGACCGGCATCCGGCCAGCCTGACAAGGCCCTGATGACAGCCAGCTGAATCCCTTCTACTTCTGATCCAAGGTATTCCCTCAAAACATCCAGGTCCTTGCCATCGCCAATCATGCCAATGATATTGATCAGGGAGGTAAGTACCTCAGGATCTTCGTTATTTCCAATTGCTCCGATGATACCGGCAGACCGGTTTTCGTTTTCAGGCATCTTCTGGGTGACCGCATAAATGGCTCTTTCAGCTTCCTGTCTTTCCCTGCGGGTATCAGTTTGCCTCAGGACTGTGATCAGATCGGGTATCAATGCCGGGGAAGCCAGTTTACCCAGTGCCCTGATGGATTCCATCCGGACATCAGGGTCGGGATCCGTTGCATATTCGGATAAAAGTCCCGTGGCCCCAACCATATTCCTTTCGCCTGTACTCCTGATGAGTTCAGCCCTGATACCGCCTGTTTCTTCCCGGATGCCTGACCGTATGTTTTCATTCGTTTCTGATCCCGGTAGCATGTACAGGCTCTGGCGGGCCAGTTCTTTTTCCACGCCCGTGGCAGAAGCTGCCAGTCCGGCCAGAAAAATCGCATCCGAAGGTTTTCCGATGCTTGCCAGCGCCCGTATTGCCGACATCCTGACATCCTTCACTTCCTCCCTGCCGGCAAGGCTGGCCATGACTTCCCGGTGTACCGAGGAATCTCCGATGGCAGCCAGGGCTGTGAACAGATATGACCTGGGTACGTTTTGCGATCCACGCAGGTCATCGAAGATCCTGCCCAGCCTGTGGCTGCCATCCAGCTGATATACCAGCCGGATGATATATGGATGAAATGCCGGGTCTTCCTGCCGCAGGTGATTTAAGATGAAATGATAGGGATCTTCAGGAGATGTCCTGAATTTCCCTGCAAGGGCATTGTATTTTAATGTTAGAGGGGGATCTGCCTTGTACACCTGCTCGTAAATGCTGGCAGCGTTTTCTATATCACCCCATTCCATAAGCCGGCCGGCGCATTTCAACCGGGCATCCAGCACGGCCCATTTCAATGGGGCCGCGGCTACATGACCAAAGTCATCCAGGTTTTCTGCTGCTTCCTCGCCACCCATGCTTCCCAGGGCGGAAACGGCAGCAAGGGCGAGCTTCTCGGATTCACTGTGCATCAGCCTGGTAAAGGGAATGATGGCAGCTGTGGCCTGCCTGGCCGCAAGGGAATTTATGACCGCTATCTGCAGCGGTTCATCTCCTTCTGCCAGGACTTGCAGCAATGCCTGGTCGGCTTCGGCACCCGGAATTTTTTCGAGGGCCAGCAGTGCCGTGCCGGCCATTCCGGGAGTTCGCAGCAGGGCTGACAATACAGGGACCGAACGGGCGGTTCCAATCACACCCAGTTCCCTGCATACATATTGTTTTCCTGCCGCCGTTGCATCTGATTGCAGGAAGGCTATCATCAGGGATTCGACCTCGCTGATGGTCTCAGCATTGTTATGAACTTCCATCATCAGCTCCTGCAGATCAGGCAGCCAGCTTCTGCTTTTGTCATAATCATACCCGGCCAGCACACCGAGTATTTTTTCCATCTCTGTCCGGATCTCCGCGGCCGGTACCGGCTGGGCCTGCAGGTTTATAACCGTTGTATACAGCAATGATACCATTACCAGCCGGATGAACGATCTGGGAAGGAAGGTGGATGGTGCTCGGGTCATTTCCAACAGGTATAAAATTAATTTCTGGTCAATAAAAATCTATTTCTGTACTACAGATGCCAGGGATTCCTCATCGGCCTGCTGAGCATACGGTTGGCAGCGGGATTATCAATAAACGCTTCTTTTACCGGATCCCATCGTAGTTTTTGTCCCAGCCTGATGGCTATATCGGCCTGGTGGCAGACGGTATCGGACCTGACAGCCGTTTCAATGGGGCACATCACCGGAGAACCGGTCCTGACCGCATCCAGAAAATTCCGCCTGTGATCATTGCTGCGGGGCAGCTGTATCTCATCCGGCCCGATGATCGTTTTGAGCAGGGATCTTGGTTCTGCATCGATGTAACCGCGGGCCACATATACCCATCCTACATGGCCCTCAAACAGTATTCCCATGGAATTGGGAACATTGAACTGGGGAATTCGTTTCCGGGCGGAAATATGATCGATGTATACCAGCTTTACACCATTGGCATAGGTATGCAAAGCCTCCCAGGTATGGATGGTATCGTACAGGCCTTCTTCAGGGATGGTTCCCCGGCCTTCCACCTCGACCGGTCCGGTCAGATCGGCATCAAGCGCCCATTGCACAATATCCACATGATGGATGCCGTAAGCACCGCTGATACATCCCACCGAATGATCATAAATCAGGGTAAAGTTCCTGGTACATCGCAAATGGGTATAGGGTACCAGGGGAGCGGGACCAAGCCACAGGTCATAATCAAGCCAGTCAGGTACGGGCTCTTCAGGCTGAACGCCCACCGGTGTATAACTGGCTGATCCAATGGTGATTTTCTCAAGGTTCCCCAATTTACCGTTTCTTACCAGTTCGCATGCAAAACGGAACCTTTCATCTGAGCGTTGCTGGGTCCCATGCTGAAAGACAACACCATACCTGTTGATGGCCTGTCTCATGGCCTGGCATTCCCTGAAAAACAGGCTCAGGGGCTTCTCATAATACATGTGTTTCCCCTGCCGGGCAGCCTCCATACCGATCAGTGCATGCCAGTGATCCGGGACGGCTATCAGAACGGCATCAATGTCTTTCCGTGCAAGCAAATCCCTGAAATCATTATAGGCTGTACACTCCTGGCTGCCGTACCGGTTGTTGGTAAACGCAACAGCCGAGGCAGCATCTTCCGAATTGACATCACAGACGGCTTTCACGCGGATATCATCATACTCGATGAATGACCGCAGGTGGCCGCTGCCCATTTCGCCCACCCCGATGAGGCCGAAGTTTATCCTGTCATTGGGCAGTGTCCTTCCCGGTGCGCCGAAGACCCGGGCAGGCAGAATGGTGGGAAAAACTAGGGCTCCGGCAGTACCGGCCATTGATCTTTTCAGGAAATCCCTCCTGTTCTGCTGTATTTTCATAAATCCCTATTTGTTGTTACCTGCCTGATGACCACCGGCCATCCTGAGGCAAACATCGTTAAAATATTCAATGCTCTGCTTTATCTCCGGCCGTTCCTGGTCCCAAGACCGGGAATATTCCAGTCCGAAGACAGTTGGTTTTACACCACTCATACCGAGTTGCCGGATGATGGCATCCAGGGTAAGTGCTCCCTTCCCCCAGGCCACATCATGGCCTTCCGGTCCCGCTTCATCCAGGTCATGCACCTGAATGGTTATCAGCCTGTCCCCTAGTAATTTAACTGCATCCAGGGGACTGATCCCCGAACGTGACCAGTAGCCAAGGTCCCCGCATGCACCGATCAATGGACTGCGTTCCCGGCAGACCTCAAGCAGGTTCTCCGGATCCCAGTAAATGGGTGAGATATCTTTTCCATGATTGTGTATGGCCAGTTTGATATCGTACTTCTCACAATACTCCTCGATCAGGTCCAGGGCTTCCGGTCCGGGTTCGGAAATGAAGGTTTCAATGCCCATTTTCCTGCCAAACTCGAATATCTCCCTGCAGGTCTCCTCATCTCCCGGGATGTCGTGTATGTAATAGCTCACCAGTGTCACGCCGGCCGACAGAAACTTCCTGCGCACGGCAATCAGGTCCTCCTCGCTCAGGGTATAATCAAAATTGCCCGTTATCTCATCACTTACCCGCTGCACATTCATCCCTTCCAGGTAGAGGAGTCCCAGTGAAGCAGCCTGCTCAATGGTCTCGAAAAGGGTGTTGTTCTTAAAACTGTAAGCGCTCAGTCCCAGCCTCCAATCCAGCCTCTCACGGGCCTCAACGGCCGGTGTCAGTTGATTGCTGGGCGTGGCGGGGGCATCCAGATCGCCCAGAACGAACTGTATCCCGTCGAGGCAGTGTACCAGCACCTTCTCATTCCAGTTGATGTGTGCATTATGGCCGAGGGAGGTATAGAATACCCTTCCCCTTCCGTAGTTCCTGATCCAGCTGATGGCCAGGTCCTTATCTGCCCTTCTTTCGGGAAGGATGTACCTGTCTTCACCCATGTCGGTCTTGTCCGTGTCAATGGATAGCAGGATGCGCAGTCGGTCACGTGTATAGGGTTCTGTAAACTGGAAAACCTCATCGCTCACCTCGAATCCTTTCCCCTCGAAGGCACGGTTCACAGGATGGGAAGATTCATCCAGTTTCAGTGTGATCCATTCATGGGGTTTCCACGGGTGTCCGCCGTTTTCATACCCGCCCAGCATTTCGCCATATTCTGGGAACTGGTCATAAACCGGCCACTGGCAGAAGGTGGCCCCGGCCGCATGGATGCCGAAAAAGCCCTTCCCGCTGTATACATATTCCAAAAGGTTATTTCTCAGTTCAGGATCGTCAAAAAGCACTCCTACAGTATTGTTGAAACAGATGGCATCGAACTGGTTTAACCAGGCTGATTTGAAAACCATTGTGTCATTGCTGAAATAAGTTTCGTATGCTCCCGTTTGCCTGCCCATCAGCTGCAGCATATAGTTCGCATACGGGACGGAAGGATGACCTGCGCGGATCTGGCCGTCCCAAATATCCATGTTGAAGACCAACAGTTTCCGGGTTTTCTCAGGTGCAACCACAGCCGCTCCGGGTACCGCATTGTTGATCAGGTCAATGGCTGAATCCGGGAGGTTTGCATAAAAGGCTTCAGCCTGGCAGGCAGGTTTGAAGGGCTGTGCATAGGAGATATCAGCAAGAGGACACAGGCACAGGAATGATATTACCGGAATAATGATGTCTTTCTGTCTCATACAATAAATATACTATACTTATTTTTATTAATTTGAGAAACCAATCCATTTTTAACGCATGAAAACTAAATTATCCCGAAGAAGATTTCTGCGAAATACCTCCGTGCTCGCTTCAGGCGGGATCCTGTCCGGCCGGCTCCCGCTCATTTCTTTCAAAGGGAATAAGGAATCAAGGGCTGCTGGTACCATCAGTATTGATCCGGATCCACTTTTTAATCTGTCCCCATACCTCTATATGCAATTCATGGAACCCCTGGGAGTAACTGACAGTTCAGTTGACGCTGCCTGGGATTTCATGCATGAAAAGTGGCGTGAAGATCTCATTGCGATCACAAAAGAGCTT
>LJUP01000155.1 GCA_001303955.1 Bacteroides sp. SM23_62
GGAATTATTGACCAGCGTGATGTCATCAAAGACAATGGTGTCATTGAAGGTGCCTGTAATATAGACATCGCCGCTGCCGCCAACCGTAACATCATTGGCGTAATCATGCTCCATTGAACCTGCCCTGATGCCCCACTGTGCAGTGCCGCCGGCATCAAAAGACATCAGGAGTACATCCCTTCTCGGAGGTGAAATATTCGCATTCTGAAGGGTTATCCCGCCGATAAGGGCTGAAACGGACTCGAATTCACCTGTTGCATAAATATTACTGCCAGCGGCATCAACCGCAACCTTGTTGAACCAATCATTCCCGCTTCCCCCGCCGGTCACTGCCCACTGGGGAGTGCCGGAAGCGTCGTACTTAGCCACAAAGGCATCCCGGTTGCCCTCGCTTGAATGGGCAATTTCGTTGAATACAAACTGTGACTGGAAATACCCGGCAATAAATACATTGCCAAGGCTGTCCACGGCAACCCCGGTACCCCAGTCCCCTGAAAGACCTCCGCAGCTCTCTGCCCACACGGCATTTCCGTCAGTATCATACTTTGCGGTAAACACATCATCGGCAATCGTACTGTATACAACATGGCCGTCAAAGCTTGCAGAATCATAGAATTCCCCTATGATGTAGCAATTGCCTGCCGGATCAACCGCAATATCGTTTGCATAGATATTGCTGCCACCGCCGGCCCTTCTGGCCCATAAAAGGTTGCCCGTCCCATCGTATTTAACGATGAAGATATCCCCCAGTCCCCCACTCTCCAGGGGCACATCACCGAATGTAATGGTGCCGGTAAAATTCCCTGTGATAAAGATATTCCCGCTGGTGTCCGAGGCAATTCCAGTGCCAATATTTTCAACACCATCCCCAACACCGGCCATCCCTCTTAATACTACGCCGTTTGAATCCACGATGGCTGTAAAGACATCCCTGAAGGAAGAGGCCGTCAGGGTATCGCCCCCGATGATGGCGGTCCCCATGAACTCCCCGGTGATCGCGCTGTTGCCATTTGGATCCACAGAAATGCTTGTAGGGTTCTCAAAGTTAACACCACCCATGTTCACCGCCCAGTGCCAGCACTGGGCGTGAGACTGATAAGCTGGAATGCAAAGGGCCAGCATCAGCAAAAGTCCTGAAATCCGACCCGGCTTAGAGGGTTTTTTGAATAATGATCCTGTTCTCATGATTGAAATTTTTGTTTATAAAATGATAAGATGTTTTAAATAAAATCTTAATCCCCGGCAAATTGCAGGGTGGCTGGAGTAAACCGGATAGTCAATAAAATTTACATACCATCCGCCTACAGTTATCATACTTACTCATAATGTTCTGTTGCAATGAATGCAGGTTTTGTCGAAACCAGCAGGACGTGGTCTCTTCACTGCTTTTTATCAGGCAGGCCTTGATCCATTCATCCCCGGAAGACTGTAAAAAACGCTTTGAATTTGTTTTAATGTAGCCATTACTCCATAATCTGTCAAACCACTATTTATATTATAATTAGTCCAGATTAAGCTCCGGCATTAAAATTTATTGATTAATCAGGGATACAGGCATTTTGCGGACAGCAATGCACCGGGATTTATTTAGATGATATTTAGAACGGTGGAAATATCAAACCGGACCAAAACTGCCTGAAATGCAGGCCTGGCAACTTTTCCCGGCATGCCGGACAGGCCCGGACCAGCTCCCTCGCTATTTAGAATGCTGCCCCACTGGCGACGGACTAATATGAATAATAGATCCCTGCCCCGGGTCCCAAAGGAAGCCCCAGCAGCAGCCAGGCGATCAGCAGCAGGGTCCAGACAATGAAAAACGCAAAGGTATAGGGCAGCATGGTGGCGATCACCGTCCCGATCCCGGCCTTTTTCTCGTATTTCTGGATAAAGGCTATGATCAGGGCAAAGAAGCTCATCATGGGGGAAATGATGTTGGTCACGCTGTCACCGATGCGGTAGACGACCTGTGACAACTCCGGGGAATAGCCCAGCAGCATGAACATGGGAATGAAGACCGGCGCCATGATGGCCCATTTTGCCGAGGCGGACCCCATGGCCAGGTTGATCAATCCTGATAAAATGATAAACAGGATCATCAGGGGGATGAGTTCCAGTCCCGATGCCATCACCAAATTGGCCCCCTTGATGGCAAAGATGATTCCCAGGTTGCTCCATTTGAAATAGGCGACGAACTGGGCGGCAAAGAATACCAGCACGTAATACATGGCCAGCGTCTTCATGGCATCGGCCATCCCGTTCATCACGTCCGCATCCGATCTGTATTTTCTGATGGTAATACCGTAGGCAATCCCCATCAGGGAAGCGGTGATGAACAGCATGGCCACCACTCCCCTGATGAGCGGGGATGACAGCACCTGCCCGTCGGTCCCGCGAAAAAATCCCTGTGACGGGATGATCGTGACAAGCGTTGCAGCCAGGATCACGAGCGCCACATAGCCTGCCCGACGGAGTCCCTTTTTTTCAATGGGACTCAGCTTATCCAGCTTCTCATCCGCCCCGTCACCCTCGTATTTCCCGAACCGGGGTGCGATGAACCGCTCCGTCACCCAGGTCCCGGTAAAAGCGATCACCACCGTGGAGGCCACCATGAAATAATAGTTGGCCGTGGGATTCACCAGGTAACCAGGATCGATGATCTGGGCCGCCTCCTCTGAAAGTCCCGCGAGTAATGGGTCGATTGTTCCCAGTACCAGGTTGGCCGAAAATCCGCCCGACACCCCGGCAAAGGCGGCTGCCATGCCGATCACCGGGTGGCGGCGGACGGCAATGAAGATGATCCCGGCCAGGGGGATCAGTAAAACGTATCCTACATCGCTTGCAGTATTCGACATGATCCCTGCAAGCACAAGTACAAAGGTCAGGAGTTTCCGGGGGGAAGACAGTACGATCAGCCGGATCACGGCCCCGATCAGCCCGCTGCTCTCGGCAATACCGATCCCGAGCATGGCTACCATCACGATCCCCAGCGGGGCAAAGCTCGTAAAGTTGACCACCATGTCGGTGAGGATGCGGTGGATCCCATCCCTTGAAAGCAGGTTGACCGGTTCGATCAGCTGGCCGGTCCCGGGATGCATCGCGGTCCAGTCCACCGCCACCGCTATGGCAGAACAGATCAGGATGATCAGGGCCATCAATCCGAACAGTGTAGCCGGATGCGGGAGGGCATTCCCCACCTTTTCCACGCCGTTCAGAAATTTATCGAAGAGTTTTCCCCGGAAGGCCCTGAACCTGTTTACTGCCATAGAGAATGATATTGACCGCTAAAATAAGGGTTTTTTCGGGTCCTCCCTTAATTTGTTATTTCAGTCCTGGTAATCGGGCCCGTTTACAGGTCTTTGCTCCGGCTGGTATTTATTTGCCCTCCAGGTAGTTGCGAAGGTATTCAAAATCCGCCATCAGCTCTCCTTCCCTGACCATGGTGGCTCTCCGGATGATCCCCTCCCGGTCGCCTTCCACCAGGGAAGGTACCACTTTTTCCAGCAGCATCTTCCCGAAATCCTCCGAGGCATCCCGGGGCAGTTCACCCGGCAGGTTATCCACGGCCATAACGGTAATGCTCCGCAGGTCGAAGGGAGGTGTTTCCGATTCTGTCCAGGGGTCATAGCCGTAGAACGGATTGGCAATGGTCGAGGCCCGGATGGTGGATGGGATGGGGCCATTGATATCACAGCTCACATCGGCGATCACACGGATGTGGAAATCAGGTTCCCGCATGTCTGTCGTTGTCATGAAGACGGGAGATCCCGGATCCCAGTAGTGGCAGGCAATAAACAGGTCCGTGACCTTGGTGTAGGGTTTGAAGATGGACTCATACGCCCCGGGGTGCCGGAAAAAATGATCCAGCGTGACGGCTTCCCTGTCCTTCCTGCGGACATAATCCCAGGGATCGATCCGGCAAACCACCGCTTCCTCGAATGACTCATGGAGGAATGCCTCCGGTAATACTTCTTTCAGGTCCAGGCACCCCAGGGTCTCCATGGCGCCGCCCGCCACCCGGCCGCCACCCGTGACCAGGATCTTGATCGGCTGTAGGGTCAGTTTCCCCAGTTCCGCTTTCATCTCGTCAAAATCCCTGCATTCATGAGCAGGCCTGAGCAGGTATTGCCGGTAGCGTTCCCCGTAAGCCCTGAGCCCGTTGTACGCCCCGACGATCCCGGCCCAGCGGCCAAAGGCCACCAGCCGGATATGCAGATGGTCGGTCAGGTATTCATAATCCACCAGGGTAATTTTCCGGACTGCAATTTCCTGCAGCATTGCCCGGTTATGGGGTTGCTCCTTCCCCGTATGGGAGAAGAAAAAATAGGTCTTGCCCGGGATCAGCTGACCGGTCTCCACCTCCTTCACGCCGAACAGCACATCGCAGTCAGACATGCCGGTCCGGACCTCCACACCGGCATCTTCATAGGCCTTGTCGGTAAAGCACCTGACGGGGCTGGACTGCACCACGAAATCATGATCCGGATAGGTATTTTTGAGCTCTGCCAGCTGTTCCGGAGCAAAGGGTACCCGCCTGTCAGGGGGGGACTTGGTTTCCGCAATAACGCCAATCCTCATGTCACAAAGATAACCAGGGTGAGGTACTTATTTGAACCCCACCTGGGGTGAATTGTAATAACCCATGGATGCATCCGCCACGGCCATTCGGTAAAGGTGGTTCTGCATCAGGCATACCTTACGGTTGGTGGCCGGGATATTGGTGGAATAGATGCGGAGCTCTCCCGGCAGGCTGGTCACGATCTCTTCGCGCCAGTCCCCTATGATATCGGCCACGATCAAAAGCTTCCCCTCGATCTCCATCACCTCCTCACCGCCGAATTCTATCACGCGGCGGCCGTGGCAGATCTCTTTCTGCTCATCGGCATCCCACCATACGGCCCTGGGCGAGTTCCCCCACAGGTTCTGGTCCGAAAGCCTCTGCCCATCCGCCGTATACAAAAAGAACTTATCCCCGCCCTTGGCCTCGCCGGCATAACATTCAATGCCCGGGTATTCATCCGTCAAATCCCCGATCATGCCCTGTCCGTGAACATGGTAGGTGCTCCCCTCGTAGCCCCAGATGATCTCCCCTGACCCAGCGTCCACCACGCAGACCCCGTTTTTGGGGGATCTTGATTCTATGCCATAGAAGATCTCATAGCCAGGGCGGTCCGGGAGGATGTCCGCGATATAACCCCCGTCATTGTGTCCGAGCCCGGTATACCACATCGGCTTCCCGTCATCGTCCAGGGCAGCTGTGCCGATCACCAGTTCATCCTTCCCGTCAAGGTCAATATCTCCGGTCATCAGTGCATGCCCCCCCTGTCCTTTGTACTTTTCATATTCCCCGCTGCTCTCCCATTGCCAGATAGATTTAAGCTCCCTGTCCAGGGCCTGGGTTCTGATGATTGTATAGGTACCCCGCTGCATGATCAGGGAAGGATGTATCCCGTCAAGGTAAGCCACGCTCAGGAAATTCCGGCTCCAGCGATTGTAGGAATCGTACCCTTCCCTTGAGATCCAGTCCTGCTTTTTGAGCAATGCACCGCTCATACCGTCGAGCTTGACAAGGTATTCGGGTCCCCTGAGCACATGCCCGTCCAGCTCCCGCGGGTCACCCTCGCCCGCCTTGGCATAGACCTCCGCCTTCCCGTCCCGGTCCACATCAAAAACCATGTAGGGCGAATACCAGGTACCCGTTTCGATGGACCATCCCATGTCGTGGCGCCAGAGGAATTCCCCTTTCGAGGAGTAGGCATCCAGTTTATAGGGTTCGGGACTGCGTGACCAGTATCCCGGCTGGTAATACGGATCGACATTGTAATCAGGGTGCTGGAGGACAAAATCATAGGCCCCGTCCCCGTCAAGATCCCCTATCCCGACCCTTTTCAGTGTCACCTCATCCTTTAGTTTGATGGAAAACCAGGGCTGGTTGCCGGCAAGGGCGAAGACATAGGCCTCCCCGCGTGTTTCTGTTTCGTAACCACGTTTGATGGCGGTTATGCTGTAATTGTATCCATGGCCGGGAATGATAGTGCTGTCAATGTAATTGGTGGATCTGGTCACCGGGGCGGTGTTTACCACTTCGTAACCGCCATAGCCGATATCCTGGCGGTACACGTTGAAAGCCACATTTTCGGGGTCATCCAGGAGCAAACGCCAGCCCACATAGATGGTGTTTTCATCGATGGTCATCGCCACCACCCCGCGGTCGATCTTTTCCGCCTGCTGGGCCATGGCAAAGATGGAAAACAAAATCGGCAGGGATAAAGTCAGGGTCCGTTTCATGGGTGTTTCAGGTTTGATGATTCAATCCCTTAATTTACTCAATTTTCTTTTGGCCGGAGAACATCCCGGGTGATTTTGATCCTTACCCGGAAATTCCTGTCCCGGACGGCACATCACGCTCCGGTATGCAGCTTAGAATCAGTCTGAATAAGTCCAAAACCATCATTTTTTTTGAGGGTCTCAGGTGAATCATATAAATTAGTATCACGATTTTAAAAAATGTGTTACCCGTGAAAAAACACAGCCTTATCGCAGTCCTGATGGTACTGCCTTATACATCCCTGCTTGCGCAGTCCCTCACCACTGATACCATCGAAATCAGGGAAGTAGTGGTGACCGGCACGAAAGTGGAGGTGGCCAGACAGAACATCCCCCTGACCGTGTCGCTGGTCCCCCGCGAAACCCTCGAACAGACCACTGAATCGGCCCTGTTGCCGGTACTCTCAGAGGAGATCCCCGGACTCTTTGTGACCGAACGCGGCATTACCGGCTTCGGCGTGGCCGGGGGGGCGGCGGGACAGCTGAACATGCGCGGACTCGGGGGCAATCCAACCACGCAGGTACTGATCCTGCTGGACGGGCACCCGCAGTTCATGGGACTCATGGGGCACCACCTGCCCGATGCCTATGTAAGCTCAGATGCCGAACGGGTGGAGGTCATCCGCGGACCCGCATCCTTCCTGTACGGTTCAAATGCCTTCGGGGGCGTGATCAACATCATCACCAGAAAGCAGCGACAGGACGGACTCGAGGCCAATGCCCGCCTGCAATATGGTTCTTTCAACACCCAGAAGTACATGGGAAGCGTTGGCTACAAAAAGAACAAATTCAATGTATTCGCCTCGTTCAACCACGACCGGACCGACGGGCACCGCGACACCTCGGACTTCAAGATCACCAACGGTTACGTGAAGGCCGGCTACCGGTTCAATGCCCGTTTCAACCTATTTGCAGATTTCAATCTGGCCGGCTATGAGACGGCCGATCCGGGCATGGTTGGCGGTCCCCCAGGAGACCGCATAAATATCCTGCGGGGCAAAACCTCATTATCCCTTGAAAACAAAACGGAAAGGCTGGAAGGTGCCGTCAAGCTGTACTATAATTTCGGGGACCATGATATCTCCGACGGATGGCACTCGGTAGACCAGATGATGGGGGCCATGGTCTACCAGGGGATGAAACTGCTTCCGGGCAATACGCTGACCCTGGGACTCGATTACATGTATTATGGCGGGAAGGGAAGTCCCATTACCACTGTCCTGCGCGATGAGGAAGGCAACGTCATCATGCCCCCCACCTTCGAGCTCTCCCCGGTGAACGATACATGGATCGACATGAACAATACCGGTCTGTATGCCACCGTTCAGCAGAATCTCTGGCAGCAGCTGACACTGAACGGGGGACTCCGCTACGAGATGAATGCAACCTACGGGAACGAGTGGATCCCCCATGTGGGACTGTCCTTGAATCCGGGTACGAAAACCAACCTGAAAGCATCCGTTTCCAAGGGTTACCGTGCCCCATCCATCCGGGAGCTGTACCTTTTTCCCCCGGCCAACGACAACCTGGTACCTGAACGCATGGTCAATTACGAGCTTGGCTGGACACAATACTGGATCAGGGGCAAAATGAAAACGGAGCTGACCACCTTTATAAGCGACGGCCAGAACCTGATCGTCATGGTCCCACCGGTGGCCCCGCCCCCTCCGCAATATAAAAACAGCGGGGAATTCAACAACAAGGGAATTGAATTCCTGCTGAATTACCAGCCGCTGGAGCAGTTGCGCCTGCATGCCAACTATACCTTCATCCACATGGAGCATCCGCTGCCCGCCACCCCTGCCCACAACCTGTTCCTCTCGGCCGCTTACCACCTTGAAAAATGGCAATTCCGCCTCAAACTGCAGGGTATTTTTGACCTGTACAACGATACCGGACAGGGCGCAGAAGTGGTCGAGAAAAATTACCAGCTGCTGGGAGCCAGGATCGCTTACCAGGCCACCCGATTCATGAATGTCTACCTGGCGGGTAACAACCTTCTTGACCAGGCATACCAGATCAATTATGGCTACCCGATGCCGGGCATTAACTTCATGGGCGGAGTCAGCCTGAAACTCACAACCTATAAATAATAACACAGCCATGAGAAGCATCCTGGTCTTCCTTTTCACGCTGCTGTTCCTGCAACCGGCAGCGTCCCACTACAAGGCACGCTACCATGTGATTGTCGATGCCGACGGGGGCATCGATGACTTCCGTGCCATCTGCATGATGCTTGCCTCTCCCGAGATCGAGATCATCGCCATCACGGCTGTCGACGGCTTCCTTTCCCCTGACGAGACTGCCCGCCGGATAAGCGAATTCCTGGCTGGATTCGGACATGAGGGCATCCCGGTGGGAATAGATGCAGGCCAGTTGATGCCGGAAGCCCTGGAACTGGAGGAAATGCCGGTGGACATCATCGCCCTGGGGCCCCTGACCAACCTGGCCGTGCTGCTTGGCAGGGAGGCGGGATCTTCCTCCCTGGTAAGGAAGGTTTACTGGCATAACGATGCAGCGGATAAAAAGGATTTCAATTACTCCCATGATCCGCGATCCGCCAGGACGGTACTGAAATCCACACTGGACATGGACCGGGTATCTACGGGAGAAATCTTGATCAGCCTTGAGGATCATTTCCCCGCAGGCCTGGATTCACTGACCACCCGGTATGCCGCCGCGATAAGGGACCTGTACATAAAGCCTCCGCCTGTCATGAAGGGGCACCCGGCGATGACAACAATGGGTGCAGACTGCGTCCCCCTGTACCTGCTTAACGATGAGCACTTCCAGGTGGAGGTCACCGGAGCAGCACCCCTGCACCAAAAGGTAACAGCCACCAACGTAGCCGGCATGGTCCCACGCCTGCTGGAAGTGCTGGACAGCGACCGGGAGGACAAAAGTATCATTTTCAGCAGTTTTCCGACTGACCCCGGTATGTTTGAGGAGGATGTTGCCACCATCGCCCGGGAGATCATTGAAAGGCATGGGCTGAAAGAGTGGAAGATCGTTGTGCTGACCAATGAATTCCACGAACACCTGGGCATCTATTCCATCCTCGGGGCCAAAATGGGCCTCCGCGCCAGGGAATATTTTAACGTGGGCATCGATGAACTGAAGATCGAGTCCTTTGCCGGCAGCCAGCCCCCGGTCAGCTGCATGAACGACGGACTCCAGGTCAGTACCGGCGGCACGCTGGGACACGGGACCATCACCCTGGGAGAAGGAGAGGTTTTCCCAAAAGCCCGCTTTGCCTTTAAGAACCGGATCATCGAGCTGAACATACGGGAGGATATCCGCCAGCAGATCAAAAAAGATGTCGGATACGGGGTGAAAACATACGGGCTGGATGCAACGGAATACTGGGATTACATCAGGGAACTGGCCCTGGGATACTGGCTCAGGCTGAGCCGATTTGAGATCTTCAATATTACGGAAGTGTCTGGCACCTAATTCTCAATCCCCCTTTGTTTATGTAAAAATCCTTTCTGGTTATGTCTTACGTATTGTCTCAGTGACATTCTTCCGATTGAACCATGACAGGACCTATCGGGTTTTTAATATCAACAGGAGCCTTCCCTTTGGAAGGCTCCTGCGATAATCTTAAAAGTCTCTCAGATCACTCAATCATTATCTTCCCTACAGCTACATTTCCCTTGTCTGAGTGTAACTGTATGAAATACATACCGCTCCTGAACCGGTTGGTATGGATGGTAACGGAGTTTTCACCGTGTGTCGTCATTTCCATCACCCGCTGACCGCTCAGGTTATACATCTCGATCTTCCGCACATGATCGATCTCTGCAATGGTAAACCTGTCGCTTGCGGGATTTGGATAGATCAATACAGCTGACATGCGGGGATCACCATGCTCCTCAACAGAAGTGTAAAGACCGGCGTCAACATTGTCGAAGGCCACCATGTCATTGGATGAACCGATACCGATCTGTCCGGGTCCCAGCAGCATATCCTTGGCTCCCTGCGGAACCTCTTCCCATCTGTCGAACTTCCAAGTGGTTCCTGCCTCATAGATCTGGGCCACTGTAAGTGTATCAATATCGATTGCCCAGTATTCTTCTCCGTTTACCTTCATCGTGAAAATGGTACCTTCACGCTCCAGCCTGATCAAGTTCCAATCATTGAAACTGTTGTCATCCTCATAGGGAATACATCTCTCCGGTGGTATCTCTTCGATCGGGTCACCCGGGTCGTCCTTTTTGGTAAGACCGTATTCCTGGCCGTCATAGGTAAACCGGATTCCTGAGATACCGAATGCATATACTTGTCCGCTGGGATCACCTGTGACCCCGGATCCGCAATGATTGAAGTACATCGCGGTTGCCCAGTTCTGCATATCCTGGTAGCAGAAGAACAAGCCGGCATCCTCGAACAAAGATTGGTTCTCGGTTGCGTTTGCCCCCTTGAACAACTTCACATCGGCCTCAACGAACCAGTCATCATCATATATCCTGTCATTCAGGATGCTCATGCGGTTCCCGCCATATGTCTTGATTAAATTAATCGAGTACCTCATATCGCCATCTATTTCGGTAACGGCCCAGAGCCATGGATCAACTTCGGTGTAATTGGCCGCGTCACCCAGGAATTCAATATCACTGAATACGCCGGTCACGGGAAGGAATCCCATATCAATATTATCGAAGTAGACCTTATCGTTGGACGAACCAACACCGATCTGTCCGGTTCCAAGCAGCATCTGCTTGGCTCCCTGTGGAACCTCGGCCCATTTGTTAAACTGCCAGCTGGCATATCCGTCTCCACCATAGATCTGGGCCACCGTCAGGGTATCCACATCCAGGGCCCAGTATTCTTCTCCATTGACCAGCATTGTCAGGATGGTACCGTTGCGCTCCAGCCGGATCGTATTCCAGTCGTTGAAACTGTTGTCATCCACAAAAGGAATGCACCTTTCCGGTGGGATTTCCTCGATGGGATCACCCGGGTCATCGGTTTTATCCAGGCGGTAGGACTGTCCCTCATAGACGAACCGTATACCTGAAATACCAAATGCATCGCCCTGTCCCTGCGGATCACCTTCCACACCTATTCCCGGATGATTGAAAAACATGGCCTGGGCATAGTTATTTTCATCCACATAGGAGAAGAACAGCACAGCATCCTCGAACAGGGACTGATCAGGTGCTCCGGTTGCCCGCTTGAACAACTTGGCTTCTGCTTCAATGTACCACCTATTGTGCCAATACCCAAATACCGTGTCATTCAGGATGCTCATGCGATTCCCGCCGGATTCCTTGGGTTCCGTGATTCCATACCGGGTGTCACCATCCTCCTCGATCACGCCCCACAGCCACGGGTTGACCTCCGTATAGTTGCCGGCATCACCCAGGAACTCGATATCGCTGAATACGCCTTCCACGCTTACCCATCCGGCTTTCACGTTATCAAAATATACCCGGTCATTGGATGATCCTATGCCCACCTGTCCCCCCGTAAAGACCAGGTCCATGACGGCAGCTGGGATGGTATCTATCGTATCCAGCACGTTGCCGGTATAATATTCAATCATGGTGACCGTATCCAGGCCGATGGCATGGTATACTTCGCCATTGACCAGCATGCTCAGGACTGAATCCTTCAGCATGACCCTGACATTGTTCCAGTCATAGAAACTGGTATCTCCTTCGAAGGGGATACAGGTTTCAGCAGGTATCTCTTCCACCGGATCGCCGGGATCATCGGAATGGATGAATCCATATCCCTGACCATCCACCATGAACATGAATCCGGACAGGCCCAGTGCATCTCCCTGTCCGATGGGGTTGTCCTTGGCCGGCCCATGCGTGTTGAAGAACTGGGCCCGGGCATAATTGCTGGCATCCTGCCAGGCAAAGAACAGCCTGCCGTCTTCCCACCAGGGCGAATCGGCCACGCCGGACGGCCGCTTCTGCAGTTTCATATCGGCTTCCACATAATAGTCGTGGCCTCCAAACATCTTTTCCTGCGCTATCGTTGTCCTGTTTCCTCCCGCGGGCTTGTCCTGAATGATGCCATAGACCGGGTTGCCTTCATCGCTGAATACATCCCAGAGCCAGGCTTCAGCTTCATCATAATTGGCCGCATCACCGAAGTGTGGCACATTGCTGAACTCGGCCGATGGTATGGTATCTATGGTATCCAGCACATTGCCTGTATAATACTCAATCAAGGTGACCGTGTCCAGGCCGATGGCATGGTATACTTCACCATTGACCAGCATGCTCAGCACGGAATCCTCTAGCGTCACCATGACCTCGTTCCAGTCATAGAAGCTGGTATCGCTCTCATAGGGGATACATGTCTCGGGCGGGATCTCTTCCACCGGATCGCCCGGGTCATCGGAATGGATGTATCCGTATCCCTTTCCGTTGACCACAAAGTAGAATCCGGATAAACCAAGCGCATCTCCCTGTCCGATCGGGTTTTCCTTGGCGGGACCGTTTGTATTGAAGAACATGGCATAGGCATAATTGGTATCATTCTGCCAGGCAAAGAACAACCTTCCATCTTCCCACCAAGGGTTATCTTCGACAGCCGAAGGCCTTTTCTGCAGCTTCATATCCGCCGATACATAGAAATTACCATGGGCTCCATAGGTTCTTTCATTCAAAATGCTGGTACGGTTTCCACCGACCGGTTTATCATAAACGATGCCATAGACCACTTCCATATCCACGCTGTCTGTGAATACTTCCCAGAGCGAGTCGACCGCTTCGGTGTAATTGTTGGCATTTCCCAGGAATTCTACATCACTGAAGATACTGTCTGGTTCCTGTGCAAAGAGGAAAATTCCCTGTACAAGGAATAGAAATGAAATGCAAAGTCGAATAAATTTTTTCATAGTCAATTTGTTTTGGTTAAACATTTGGTTCAGTGATCAATATATAGTACCATTGAATTTATTTCCTGCCATTACCATCATATGTAATTAGCATCATCAGGATCCAGCTTGAAATACTCTGAGGCCAGATCGGTGTGGATAATCTGTGATGTTGTAATGAAAAAAAGTGAAAAGAAAGTTATTGAAACTGCCAGGTGCTATGCTCGGGGAAATTTCAAAGACTGGAATATCTTTCACAAAATTATCCCAATCTAATCAGAATGTCAAGCTGCTGAATGCTTGAACTTACCCCAGATTTTATCCAATTGAAGCTCCTCGCAGCAAGCTGCGAGGAATCTTCGATCCTTTATTATAATTTCTTTTGCGCTCGCTTACCCCGCAGCAAGCTACGGGGAATGCGCTCACAGGATTCAAAGTTGAAATGCCTTGGCGAAAACAGAATATCTTTTGTAATGTGCAGTTCCGACCGGCTTCCTTTCATACCCAATCCTTTTTCATTATTTCAGGAAGTCACACATTTGTGAGCTTTTCGCTTAATATGGGTTCTCCTTTATATTTATCGGTCTGATTATCTGACGATTATAAAATACTATTAAGTCACAGTACCTGGTAAAAGTCACCATCCTGTGACTTATTGTTTTTCGGGAAAAAGGATACTGCTTCCAACTGTATGTCATTAATTCGAATCTTGGAAAAGATTCCTTTTTTTATCACATGTCACATACGAAATGCCTGGATCATAGGCATAGCCTACATCTTAGATAAAACACCGAGAAATATCAGGGTATGTCCCAGCTGAATGCATTTCAAGAAAAAGGATTCGAAAAATCTGGATGCAATCAGGCGAGCCTAAACCAATATCTTGAGTACTGCGGTTTCATTTGAATTCCGACACTCACAGTAAAACGACACAGTCTCGTAATCAACTCAATACGGTTTAAGTTTGTAAATCGGCCATGATTTTGATCATGCCGGGACTGGCCCAAACGGAAGTTTAAAATGCGTGTTTGGCTGGAAATCGCGGTTACTATACTGCATGAAAGCTTAAATTATGATGGGCGATGGACAGAAGTGCCTGAATGGGAACACCATAAGGGCATTCCTGTTCACAGTACCCCTCGCATGATGAGCATAGATCTGCCTTCTTGCCTGGCAGGCTGTAATACTTCTCCATGGAAGATTTCTCCAGGCCCTGCGCCATGAAATAATGATTGTACCGCATGATGGTATTGACCGGAACTGCATGCGGACATTTACTCTCGCATATCCCGCAAGCATGGCGGCAATACAGGTGGCTACAGGTTGCTTTCAGCGAATTGATGAGGGAGTTACTTCTGGCCGATAACCGCTTGCCTGATAGTCCGACATAATTTTGAATATCACTGAAGCTTTTGAATGAGATGAGGACTGAATGTACTGCGGGATCATTTAAAACAAATCCAATGGCCGCTTCTCTTTTTGCATCTTCATCAAATATTTGCTGCTCCTCCAGAAAAGATCCGGCTTTTGTTTGATTGTCGATAATCTTATTATAGGGCTTTGCAAGCCATTCCGGCATTGAATCCCTGTCATAATTCTCAGCCATTTCAAGAACCTGCAAAAATTGTCCGCCAAAAGGATCGGTCTTCATGAGTGTGGCACCTATATTCTTCGTGGCACAGGCCCTGAGTAACTCCTGACCGATGTCCTTCTGAAGATAGTTATAGACGAACAGCACCAGGTCAAAACGACCGTCCTCGACAGCCGCCCTGATCACCCGGCTCATGCTGTCCTTCGTTTCACCGGTCCAGTTGGCCCCGTGGCTGGATACCCCACAGTATTTCACCCTGCCTTCGCTCTTCAGTTGCTCAATGGCCCGGTGGAAAGAGGCATTCGAGATTTCATCGACAGAGCTGGCATTCCAGAGCATGAGCCCGTCGAGGTAATCCGTATCCAGCCTATCTAGTGATTTGTGCACTTTGGATACAATATCCTCCACGGTATCCTTCTCGGAAACACCGATCTTGATGTTCACGAAAATGGTTTTCCGGTCAAAGTTTTTAAGAACCCTCCCTACCATCTTTTCATTATTCCCCTTGCGATAATAGTCAGCTGTATCAATAAAATTCACCCCTGCATCAAGAATGGCTTTCAGCACATTATCATGGGTTATATTGATCGGACCGCATCCGATATCAGATACTTTGAACCCTGTGCGGCCGAGTGTCCGGTATTCTTTGATCCTTGGTTCTTCATCCCGGCCTGAATGATCATCAATATCAGAACGCTTATTTCGTATGAAGGAGGCTCCTGCACCTGCACCCAATATCCCGGTGGAGGCCTTGGCAATGAAATGTCTTCGGTTGATCCTGGTTGGTTTCATTTGTTTGATTTTTATTCATACCGTAATGTATCCGCCGGGTTTCTGGTTGCCGCACGCCAGCTTTGCCAGCTAACTGTTAAAATAGCTATGATCATGGCTGTTAATCCGGCAAGTGCGAATATCCACCAGCTCAGTTCTGTTTTGTAGGCAAAATTCCGGAGCCATTTATTCATGGCAAACCAGGCAACGGGACAGGCAATGATAAAGGCTACAGCCACCCAGATGGCAAAGTTTTTATTCAATAAAACCATCACCTGGGAGATCCCGGCTCCATTTGCCTTTCTAATACCTATTTCCCTCGTACGCCGGGTAATTGAATAGACCGATAAACCTGATAAACCAAGACAGGCAATAATGATAGCCAGCAGAGAACTGGCCAGGAATAATCCGCAGAAGCGTTGCTCTGCCCGGTATTGTTCATTATAAAAATCGTCAAGGAAAAAGTAGTGGAAAGGATTGCCGGGGTAATGTGAGATCCATATTCTCTCCAGCTCAGAAATAAGCTTTCGTATATCTGTCATTTCGGCTTTAATAGTATAAAATATATTTGCCGGTTGATTGAGAAATCCGATCGGACGTGGCAATTCTTTCAATGATTGCTGATTGAAATCATTGACAATTCCTTTTACTGTGACCACGTGATTGCCTCCTCTCAGAATATCCCCAACGGTGCTCACTGCATCTTCAAAACCAAAATAAGGAAGTGCTGATTCATTTATAATAATGTTATTTGATTCTTCCCTTATGGCTGCACCAAAATTATTCCCTGCAATGAAAGTTAAGCCATATGTTTCAAAGAATTGATTATCAGCATAATACATTTCAATCTTTTTTTCTGTATTACGTCCTTCCACAGGGATTCCGAAGACACGTGAGTACTTGATTTCTGTACCGGGAACACTTGATGAGGATGTGATATTGGTGACCATAGACAAAGATCTGATTTCATTTTTGAACGATTCAAGGCTGTTCATATATGATTCATATGAATCTGCCCTGAGTATCCGTGGCCCATCCAGAACTATTAACCCTTCAGGATTAAATCCCAGTTCATGATGGCGCATAAAATTAACCTGGCGATAAATGGTGATCGTTCCGATAATCAGTATTACAGAAATAGCGAACTGGAAAACCACGAGATAATTCTTAAGCCGGATTATCCATCCTGATCCGGTTGGGATTTTCCCTTTTAGAACAAGACTGGGAGCAAACTGTGAAATGTATATTGCAGAAAGGAATCCGGTGAGTAATGTACCTGATACCAGCAGCATAAAAAAGAGAAGTATAATGGTTAAATAATCAATCTGAAGCGGACTTTGCATGACCTGTTTAAAGAACGGAAGTAAAAGAAAGACAACGGAAAAGCTAACTGTCAGTGCAATCAGGTTCAACAATACTGACTCTGTTAAAAACTGTAGAATCAGATCTTTCCTTAATGCTCCAGATACTTTGCGGATACCCACTTCATGAGCTCTTTCAACTGATCGTGATGTGGCAAGATTGAGGTAATTGATAAATGCAATCAGCAATACAAGGAAAGCAATGATCCCCAGTGAATAAACATTCCGATAACTGCCGTTGACTTCTAATTCGTTACTTACAGATGAATGTAAATGAATATCAGTAAGCTTAACCAGTTTATATTCAAGCAGAAAAAAGGCTTCCTTCATAAATTCCCCTATAAAGGCTTCGGGTATCTGTGGCAGCTTTGCCTGCAATGCTTCCACATCTGCACCCGGGGCAAGGAGGATGTAAGAATAAACCCTTTCGCTAACCCACGAATCATCCCAATATCTGGAGCCCTGTATCAGGTTATCGTATGAGAGCAGGATATCGAACTTAAAGTGAGAATGCTGGGGAATGGATTTGACAATTCCTGTTACCTCATAATCAATGGCACCATCAATTGTAATTAATTTTCCCATTGGATTTTCATCGCCGAAATATTTCCGGGCGGTTTCCTCTGTAATAACGGCATGATCTAAAGCCAGAAGGTTGGAGTCCGCTTTCCCCATTACCAGAGGAAATGAAAAGAGATTAAAAAAAGATGATTGTGTATATAGGATGTTTCTTTCTTTAAAGGTTTCATCCCCATGCTTTACAAGGCTTTCCGTATGATAAAACCTCGTATAATCCAGAACCTCAGGAAAAGCGTTCTTTATTTCTCTTCCTACACCGTGTGATCCTGATGCAGAATGCTGTTCAAGAACACCTTCCTCATACAGTAAATAATCAACCCTGTAAATGTCATTGGCATGCTTGTGAAACTTATCGTATGAAATTTCAGTTTTTATCCATAATACTATGAGTGTAAACGCGGTAATCCCAATAATTAATCCTAAAAGATTAATAATGAAATATCCCTTGTTTAACATCAGATCCCGGATGGTTAGTTTAAGATAGTTCCTGAACATCACGTTTCTTTGTTGGATAGTAAACTGGTGATTCTGCGTATTTGAGTTATTGGGAATATGAAAGTTGGGAATGTAACAGCCTGTGCTATGCAGTGGAACTCCGCGAATGTGGAAACGCTTAATACAAGTTATGAAAAAATTCTAAAAATCAATGGTTTAATCTTCTAATTTGCAATGAATTGGATCATTTAACAGGCACCGGCATTGTCTGATGCCGAAAGTATCCGCTGATCCTCATATCAATGTTTCTTGTACCATAGGTATTAGGGTATGGAAATAATTATTAAAGGTTGGGATTAAACTGCATATAATATTGGACTATATACTGTATTATATGAAAATAATCAATACGATAAAAGATTATGATACTAATTCTTTTCTTATTATAAAATCCAAAAATTTGGTGAGGTTCACCGAAAAAGAAGCACAGAGACCGAAGCTTTCTATGTTTTAATGGGTGTAAAGGAAGACAAGACCCGGGAGGTCCTTGGCATATTTAATCCTCCCAGGGAGAATGCAACGGCCTGGGGAGAGATGTTCCTTGCCCTTCAGGACCAGTGAGTTATAAAAACAGGAAGGTTGGTAGCAGACGGGATAAAAACATTGGAAAATGCATTTGCCAGAGCCTTTCCGGGGACTCTTCTGCAGAAGT
>LJUP01000156.1 GCA_001303955.1 Bacteroides sp. SM23_62
GAAAAATATTGATATCCATAATCCTGGCCACCGGAATTACGCTCTATGGTGCTGACTGGATTGTTGTTTCCCCTGTCACCGACAGGATCATCATGTTGAAATTTGACGATGGGTACATCGATCATTACGGCTACCATGAATCCACTAATGCCTGTGTAACCTATCACTTTCCCCTGGATACCACGGCGGCAGCCGATCCATTGAATTTTACCGTATCAAGTCCGGATGATCCGGCTTTTACAGCGGGTTTGCATCCCTTGGATATCGGGAGAAAAAGCAAGGGACACGATTTTTCAAGGAGGTGCAATTGGGATGCGGTCCGGCAAATTTGTGATAATGATTATATCAAATATCACTACCTGTTCCTCTTTCTGGGTGAACCCATCAAGGATGGGCACACCTATGTATTTGAATTGAACCACCTGGCGGAAAATTACAATATTGACACACTTTTTTTCGATGACTCCAAAATTCGCAGTGACCTGATCCATGTAAACCAGGTTGGATTCCTGCCTGGTGCGGAGCGGAAATACGCCTATCTCTCCTGCTGGCTCGGGGATAAGGGTCCCCTGGATCTGGATGATTACGCGGGGACTGCCTTTCATGTGAGGGATCTTTATACCGGGGAATCCCTGTTCCAGGATACCATCCGCAAGCGGCTGGATATTGAGACCTCAACCGAATACGATCTGCCCCAGGAAACGGTAAACAAATTCATTTCCATGTCGGATGTCTGGGAATGTGATTTTTCTGCTTTTAACACCCCCGGGGAGTATGTCATTTCACTGGATAATACTGGTTGTTCCTATCCATTCAGGATCGGTGAAGATATTTACCGGGAAGCACATTATCATACCACCCGGGCACTCTATCACCATCGTGCCGGGATTGCCCTTGAAGAACAGTATACAGACTGGTACAGGCCGAGGAATCTCCATCCCGACGACAGTGTGGTAAAGTTTCAATACACAACAGCCAGCTGGTTCGAATATGAAGGGGCAGAAAACGGGGATGAAGCCGATGTGTTGTTCAGGGTCATCCCGGATGCGGGCATCACTACCTGGGGATGGTATATGGATGCAGGGGACTGGGACGGATATTATTCCCATACCAAGATCCCCCGTTATCTGATGACCGCATGGGAACTTGCCCCGGAGAAATTCGCCGACGGGGAATTAAACATCCCGGAAAGCGGAAACGGGATCCCTGATATCCTTGATGAAGCACGGTGGCTGATTGACTATATGGACCGTACCCGTGGTCCTGACGGTGGTGTCGCAGGGACAAGGATACACCCCGATTTCCATGAGCTTGAAGGTGACGGAATACCCTCCTGGGAAGATAACAGGATCTGGACCATTTACGGAGAAGATGTGCAAACCACATTTACTTTTGCGGGACTGGCAGCACATCTTTCCTATTGTTATGACAGTATAGGAAAAGACAGCCTTGCAGTCGAATGGTTTGGTAAGGCGGAGGATGCCTATGACTGGGCCATCTCACATATGGAAAGTGCATCGGATCATGTTAACAATACCTGGGCCTATGCCGCTGCATGTCTTTATAAGGCTTCCGGGGATCCTCTCTTCCAGACACATTTCATCGATGAACACAAAAAAGACTCCGGGGGTCCGTATGCCGCCGATAACAAGCATTTTGCCGTCTGGGCCTATATTACCACCCATCATGCCAACATGGATGTGGACCAGACCAATGAATGTCTGGCCTATGCCAGGAACCTGGCCGATATTGATATTGTGAATACAGCTAGAGACAGAAGTTTCAGGGTAGGATTCAACTGGAATATGCCCATCAATGTCGGTCAGACCACTACGCCTCGGGTATTTCCGGCATTGGTTGCCCATCATGTAACCGGTGAACAGAAATACCTCACGGCAGCCCTGACGACCTGCGATTATTTCCTGGGAGGGAATCCACTCAATATGTTATGGATGACAGGTTATGGCGACCAGCATCCCCTGCAGGTGCTACACCTCGATACCTGGTACAGGGAGGATGGAAACAACGATGAAATGATACCTGGTATCATCCCCTATGGTGCCACAAACAGGGACTGGCTGCCCAACAATGGACCATGGGCCGCTACTTTTGCCAGGGAGAGGGTTTATCCAGAAATGGATGATTGGCCCGTTTACGAAGCCTATTTCGACAACCGGTATGCAGTGCCCACGAACGAATATACGGTCCACCAGACCATTGTCCGTGGTGCAGCCATTTATGGGCTTTTATCAGGTACAGCAGATGGTTCTTTTGTACCGAACAAAAAACCGCTGATAGAGATCGCCTCTCCCCAATCTGCAGGTGAAATTACCGCCGGTGAGGATCTGCTCATCGTGGTAAACGCCACGGATGAGGATGGAACCGTGGTGAAGGTTGAGTTTTATAATGACTGGCATAAACTGGGAGAATCCCACACAGCTCCCTTTTCGTTTATCTGGAAAAACATCCCTGAAGGGAATTATGATCTGTATGCCATAGCGGTTGACAATGAAGGGGCCAGGGGTAAAAGCGGAAAATTAACCACCAATGTAGGTGGGATCAGTCCGGTGGAATCATACCGGATGCAGGTTTATCCAACACCTGCCAATGAATACATAAAGATTGCCTATTACAATGAGTACCCCTCCGAGACAACCCTGTCCATTATTGATGTCTCGGGGAAGGTGGTCATTAGTGAGGATTTTGGTTTGCTCCTGGCCGGGGATCAGCGGATCAGCCAACCCGTGACGGACCTGCCTGCCGGGGTATATTTACTGCATATCCACGCCACCTGCCCTAAAGGGGAAGTGAAAATGACAAGGCGGTTTATCGTAAACTGATGGGTGATATCAGATAATGATGAATTTACCACGCAAATAATCACCTGCATCAGTCACCACATGGTAATAATAAATACCAGACGCATACCCCGAGGTATTGACCCGGATGGTTGGTTGGCCACTGGAATTCAACCTGGTAATGAGTTGGCCAACAGCATTATAAATCTGGATGTTTATATAATCATACGGCTCACCGGGAAGGTTAAAATCAATTACATCAGTAGCAGGATTAGGGAAAACGCTTAAATCAAATACCTCAAGTTGCGTTTCGGTAATGGTTGAGACATTTTCAATGTTCAACTCATCAAGTATTAAAGAGACCCATCTGCTGTACATCAATCCGGATGGATGCAATCCGTCCGAAGCAACAAGGCTAGGATTGGCGAGTCCTTCCCTGGAGATTGGAGTGATATCTATGTATGCGATATTGTAGGTTTGAGTGATGGATTTGTTGATGTTATTGAATGCATCGATCTCCTTGGTTATGGTACTGGAAGCTCGTCCAAATGGAGTGTATGCATAATCCGGAATGGAAAGGACAAAAACGGCATCTTTGTTTCCCTGCGCACATTCAACAGCCGTTAAAAGCAATTCTTCAAACCTGGGTTTATACCATTCTTCGTCAAAACCCTGGTACTGGTCATTTACACCAATTAACAATGATACAAGATTAAAATCCTTCGGCGGATCACGGGAGATTATAGCGTCTCTAAGGTTATCCGTTCGCCAACCGGTTCTTGCGATAATGGTCAGTTTTTCCGTTTCAAATCCTCTGGCAGCTATGGAATCTATCAGCTGCTGCGGCCATCTATCCGCCACTGATACACTTTCACCTATGGTATAGGAATCTCCAAGGGCCAGAAATCTGACAGGCTCGCGTATTGTCACATCCTGTGCATTATGGCTGAATGGTCTTAAGATGATGGCAGTGGCAAAGAGTACTTGGTTCAGCCTGGACATATTCACCAATTAAAATTTCTTCATATATCTCTAAACAACCAAGAAAACCTAATGTTCAATATCATTTTGCATAACCACTTTGAATTAATAAAAGCGTCTTTTATTTTTAAGCTGGAGAAAATCACACACTTGCTGAGGTTAAACAGCAATGAATAGGGTAATGGTGAACATGAGATCAAAAGAGATAAAAGGCCCAAGGATCAATGAAATGAGGATCATTCCCCTGGCCGTAACTGATCCGCCATTACTGAATTCCGTTGGGGTGCATGCCCCCTATGCCCTGAGAACGGTCATCGAACTTATCACCGATGACAACATTTCCGGCATAAGTGAAATCCCCGGAAATACAGAGATCAATACTATGTTGGAGAAATCCAGGGAGGTGATCCTTGGCGCTGACCCGTTTCAACTCAACAGGATACGTAAAGATCTATTTGATCGCTACGGTGCCATTGAAACTGGCAACAGGGGTGAGAAACCCTGGGATGACCGTAAGCTGGTCCATGTATACAGTGCCGTTGAAGTAGCCTGTCTGGATATCCAGGGCAAGATATGTGGCAGGCCGGTGGTGGATTTATTAGGCGGCATATGCAGGGAGAGCGTCCCCTTCAGTGCCTACTTGTTCTATAAATTTGAGGGCGCAGGGGGTCCCCTCGGGTATGATATTGATCCCGATGCGTCAGGCTGGGACGCGGCCAGACAGGTGGCAGCGCGTAACCCGGAAGAAATTGTTGCACAGGCCAGGGCCATGATGAAAGAATTTGGCTTTCAATCGATAAAGCTCAAAGGCGGAGTGTATCCGCCTCAGGAGGAGGTTAAGGCAATTATCCTTCTCAGGGAAACATTCGGGCCCGATGTACCTTTAAGGTTTGATCCCAACGGGGTATGGACGGTTGAAACAGCGATTAAATACGGTAAGCAGTTGGAAAATATCCTTGAATACCTCGAGGATCCCACCAGGGGGCAGGAAGGAATGGCCAAAGTGGGACGGGCCTTAAATCTGCCCCTGGCAACCAATATGTGCACGACATCCTTTGAAGAAATCCCTGAAGGCGTTCGCCTGTGGTCTGAAGACATTATCCTCAGCGACCATCATTTCTGGGGCGGACTTCGGGAATCGGTAAGCCTTGGTAAAGTTTGTCAGGCCTTCGGGAAAGGGCTTTCCATGCACTCCAACAGCCACCTGGGCATTTCACTCATGGCCATGGTCCACATGGCTGCGGCCATTCCGAATTTAACGTACGACCTGGATACGCATTATCCCTGGCAATCGGATGAGGTTATTGCAGGCGGAAGAATAAAATTCGACAAAGGACAATTGGCCGTGCCCAGGGAACCTGGGCTTGGAGTAACCCTGGACCATGACATGATAAAGAAGTTGCATAATGATTATATTAATTGTAAAATCACACACCGGGATGATACTGCTGAAATGAAAAAAATCGACCCGGACTGGGAGTTTCAGGCAGTTCGCTGGTAAAAGCAACCGGCACATTATAATCGGCATGAAACAACAAAGTAATCGATTAAGTGACAGGACTTCACGATTCATTACCAATTGTTAACCATGGACCCTATCATTTTAATATTCATCGGACTGGTAGTTATTATTGGTTCCATACTGATACTGAAGCTGCATCCGGTGCTGGCATTATTATTTGGAGCCATCATTGTTGGGTTGCTTACCACCGAGGATCATCTACTCCAGTTCGCCCAATCAATAGAAATGTCCGATGCGGAGATTTCAGCTTTTGTTAACCAGCCTGTGGGAAAGAGGATCGCAACCGCATTTGGAAATACTGCATCCAAGATAGGCATCTTAATTGCCATGGCTGCCATCATCGGCACCTGTTTGTTGCGAAGCGGTGCAGCAGACAGGATCGTAAGGGCAGCACTGAGGTTATTAGGAGAAAAAAGAGCCCCTGCAGCATTCCTGTCTAGTGGTTTTACCCTCGCAATACCGGTCTTCTCTGATACCGTTTTCTATTTGTTGTTGCCCTTGGCCAAGGCCATGAGGCTAAGAACGGGTAAGAATTACCTGTTTTATCTGATAACCATTGTTGCCGGGGCGGCCATGGCACATTCCCTGGTACCGCCAACCCCTGGCCCTCTCTTTGTTGCTGCAGAAATGGGAGTAGATATCGGCATGATGATGATAGCCGGCCTGGTTGTAGGCATTTTTACCATCATTGGTGGGTACCTCTATGCTGCCTGGGCGAACAGGAAATGGACAATACCATTGAGGGACACCAGTGATGTTTCAATATCAGAACTGGAGGAACTGATGGATAAAGAAGATCGCCATTTGCCGTCGCTCTGGCTTTCCCTGACGCCAATCCTCCTGCCTGTTATCTTGATTTCAGGGAATACAATTACCCGGGCGATCCAGGCGGAAGGTTTGTGGCAATCATCCTTCTCATTTATCGGGGACCCTAATATTGCACTCACCCTGGCTGCCATTGTTGCGCTGGGTACACTTGCATGGAAGGAGAAGGACAGGCAAAAACTAAAAAGTTACATAGTAGAATCGCTGAAAAGCGGAGGTTTGATCATCCTGATTACTTCAATGGGTGGAGCGTTGGGAGGAATCCTGCAACAGACGGGGATCGGAATCCGGGTACAGGAACTTTCCAGTGATTACCAGATCGCTATTTTGCCGCTGGCTTTTCTGGTAACCGTTGTAATCAGAACGGCCCAGGGCTCAGCAACCGTAGCCATGATAACTTCAGTTGGCATTTTGGGTGGACTTGCAACGATGGGGGAACTGGGGTTTCATCCTGTCTACCTTGCACTGATCATCGGATGCGGATCCAAACCATTCCCCTGGATGAATGACAGTGGCTTCTGGGTTGTTTGTACGATGAGTGGTATGACCGAAGGAGAAACGCTTAAGACTCACTCGGTGGTATTGAGCATCATGGGTTTTATAGGGTTATTTGTCGTTATGATACTTGCTAAAATATTTCCTTTGATATGAACAAATTAAAAGAAAAATTATCCGCCGGAGAGGCGGTACACGGATGCTGGCTCAACAGCGGGTCAGCCATCAATGCAGAAATCGTAGGCAAAGCCGGATTTGACTGGGTGGTTATCGATCTTGAACATGGGATAGGCACGGAGAACAACCTGGTCAACCAGCTTCAGGCCCTGAGTGGAAGCGAAACAGTCCGGATAGTGCGCGTTGAAGCCCTCGTCAGGCAGCGGGTAAGCCGGGTGCTTGAACTTGGGGCTGATGGGGTACTCTTTCCCCAGATCCAAAATGCCCGGGAGGCTGAACAGGCCATATCCTTCATGAGATATCCTCCTGATGGGAAACGCGGAATGGCCAGTATGGTCAGGGCCACCGATTTTAGTCAAAATTTTAAAAAATATTATGATGGGTATCGGGAGAATGTTCTTGGGATCATCCAGATAGAAACACTGGAAAGCCTTAATCACCTGGATGATATCGCCAATATTGACGGGGTGGATGTATTGTTTGTGGGCCCGGCTGATATGTCCCTGGCGCTGGGAATCTTTCAGCAATGGGATCATCCCAGGTATATAGAAACACTTGAAAGGGTAAGGGATGCGGCCACGAAAGCGGGAAAGGCCACCGGTACATTGCTGCGCAACAAGGGTGAATATGAAAAATATTATAAGCTAGGTTACAGGTTGATAGGCTGTGGCTCAGATTCAGTTTTCGTCTTCCAGGGGGCATTAAATATGGCCAGGGAACTGAATGACCGGCATGCGAAAATCAAATAGTCAGACAAATGATCATTCATATTTCAATGTCTCTGCTGGATTAGTGACAGCTGCGCTGTATGCCTGCCAGGCAGTGGTCGTTAACGCGATGGCCAGGGCCAATAGCCCGGCTAACGGAAATATCCATAACGAGATATCTGTATGGTAAGAGAAATTCTGAAGCCAGTTCTTCAAGGCCCACCAGGCCAAAGGCCAGGCAATAATGTTTGCCAGCAGGACCAGTCCGGAAAAATTTGTGGTCAGTAATGAGAGGATATTCCCTGTAGTTGCCCCCATAACCTTCCTGATACCTATCTCTTTGATTCGCTGTTGCGCCATAAATGCTGACAATCCGAATAATCCCAGGCAGGATATAAAAATGGCAAGGAGGGCAAAATAATTAAAGAGCACACCCATGTTCTGCTCCCTTGCATAATTCCTCTCAAGCTCCTGATCAAGAAAATGGAACTCGAATGGATAATCCGGGACATATTGTTCCCACTGGCTTTCTACATGTGACAGTATCGCCGGCATATCACTTCCCTGTAAGCGAATGATCATAAAGCGGTAATACCGGTCGACCCTTAGTACCAGCGGCTCGACCTTTGTATGCACAGATTTATAATTATAATCTTTAACCACGCCAATGATCTCCCCCCTTCGGCTTGACCATTCATACCATTTTCCAACCGGATCTTTGATGCCAAAAACCTTGACGGCTGTTTCATTAAGGATATAGTTGCCGCTGTCGGTTGAAAAGGAGAAATTTCTACCATCAGCCATCCTAATTTCCATGGTAGGGATAAAATCAAAATCGACCGTATAAAAATGTGCCATTACCTGCTCGTCATCTTCCTTGCCTTCCCATGAATTTCCTCCCCAGAGATGTATTGTATTGGTCGGGATATCAGAAGAGAAGGTAAGGTTGGAAATCCCCGGATAATTTCGCAATTCCCCGGCAAGCACTTCCAGGTCATTAAAATCACCCCGGGCAGGAAGATAGACCAGGTGATCCTTTTCATAACCAAGGTTCAGGTTCCTGATAAAAGAAAGCTGTTTGTGAACAACAATGGTTCCGATGATCAAACCGATGGAAATAGAGAACTGCAGTATTACCAGCACCTTTCTTATGCCTGATCCTCCCCTGCCGGCGCCATAGTTATTACTGAAAATGTTCAGGGGATTGAAGGAGGATAACAGGAAGGCCGGATAAAGGCCGGCTAATATTCCTGTAAGGAGGGCTATCATTAAAAATAGGCTCCAGGTTTCCAAATTGTCTGCCAGGTTCAAGCTCAGGTCCTTTTCGGTGAACTCATTGAATTGGGGGAGCAGTAAATACATGAATATCAGCGCAATAACCCAAGAAACAAAGGCAAAGAATACGGATTCTCCGAGGAATTGAGTGACTAATTTTCTTTTCGAGGCACCTACTACTTTCCTGATACCGGTCTCCAGGGACCGTGAGGTTGCCCGCGCTGTACTGAGCATCATGAAATTCAGGCAGGCAATAAGGAGGATGAAAACGGCGATCACAGAAAAAACATAAACCTGCCTGTTAATCTCGCTGGAACTGTTGTTATAATCAATATCAAATTCAGATTTCAGATGTATATCCTGCAATGCCTGCAGGGAAAAAATAGTCTCGACAGGACTTTCAGGCCTGACCTTTTTCAGGGTTTCATTAATTTTCGCAGTGAGTGATGAGGGATCAGTACCCGGCTGCAGCCTGACATAGTTATTGAAATAGAAGTGGTCCCAGCCCATATCAAAGCCCGACAAGCTGAGAAGATCAATCGGGGCCAGTATATCAAATTTCAGGTGTGTATTGTTTGGGTGATCTTCAATGACACCGCTTACCATTCCTGTCCAGCTATTATTGTCAAGGGTCAATGTTTTCCCGAGAGGATCCTCGGCTGGAAAAAATTTGTCTGCCTTACTTTTGGTCAGGATGATGGAATTCTTTCCCCTGAGTGCCGTGGCGGGATCTCCTGCCAGAAAATTGTATGAAAAGAGATCAAAGAAGGTAGAATCAACACAGACGATCCCCTCTTCATAATACTTGCGTTCAACGGTAGCATCAGCTTCAGGAACATACTCAACCAGGATCTTACCTGATAGCGGTCTCAGCAGCACATGATCCAGGATTTCAGGGATCTCGTTCTCGAGATGTTCACCGGTTGGAGCCGGAGTAACAGCGGCACGGAACACACCTTCCGGCCGCTGGGTTTCCACAGTGACCCGGCAGATATCATCAGCATACTGGTGAAAGGCATCATAACTCAACTCATCCTGAACCCACAGAAATATCAGGAATGAAATGGTCAGGCCAATAGACAGTCCCAGGATGTTAATGCCCGAGAATATTTTATTCCTTCCGATTATTCGCAGAACGAGTGACAGATAACTTTTTAACATGGATGATAGTAAACATGATTTTCATTAACAAAAAAATCCTGCCATGAACATCAAATGTCAGGCCGGATGGAATTGAGTTTTGCAATTATCCTTAATTAAAATTAGTACAAAAGCCCGGATTTACAAATCATCCTTAAATATATTTATAAGTCTGTGTGGAGGACCGGATCAACATCCGCCCATGCTAAATCAATTGGTTTTATATATCCTAAAAGAGATAATCTCCCAATGAGTTCTTTATCCTCCAGAAAAGTGTATCAATTTAAATTTCATATATTTCAAATCTGAAGGAGTTTTAATTTGAGGATAAGAATATGAATCCAATTTCACGGGAATTCCAGGTTTTTGTAAAACCGGTTGGTGCCCGGTGCAACCTCGATTGCCAGTATTGTTATTACCTTGAAAAGGATGCCTTATATCCTTTCAGTAAGCTTGTTCTGATGTCTGAAAAGGTTCTGGAAAGATACATTATCCGGCATCTGGAAGCAGCCACTGAACAGATCATTGGGTTTTCCTGGCACGGGGGTGAACCAACATTGGCCGGAATTGGGTTTTTCCGGAAAGCAGTTGAGATCCAGAAAAGGCATCAACCTTCAGGCACCACGATCATTAACGGCATACAGACCAATGGTACCCTGCTGAATGAGGAATGGTGCGATTTCCTGGCGAAGGAAAAATTTGTGGTCGGGATCAGCATGGATGGTCCCTCCGATATGCATGATCGTTTTCGGCTATCGAAAGACCAGGGATCAACATTCAGCCGTGTTCTGCGGGGTTACCGGATGCTTCAGAAATACCGGATCTTTACTGAGATACTCTGCGTGGTGAACGCTTACAATGTAAATTTCCCACTGGATGTGTACCGGTTTTTCAAGGAATTGGGTGTGCATTTCCTGACTTTCCTTCCCCTTGTTGAACTTTTGCCGGGAACCGTCTCAACAGTAAGTGAACGATCGGTACCAGCCGGGAATTTTGGGGTATTTCTCAATACCATTTTTGATGAATGGGCCGAGAAGGATATAGGAACCGTTAAAATACAAATATTCGAAGAGGCTGCACGGACTGCCTTCGGGCAGGATCATACCCTGTGCATTTTTAAAAAGACCTGTGGAGGGGTTCCGGTGATAGAACACAACGGGGATTTTTATTCCTGTGATCATTATGTTGATGCGGCACATAAACTGGGGAATATCAGCCGGAATACTTTGGCTCAACTGCTCGACCATCCGGAACAGAAATCTTTCGGACAGGCCAAAAAGGAAACCTTGCCCCGGTATTGCCGGGAATGCGAAGTGCTGGATATGTGTAACGGGGAATGTCCCAAAAACAGGTTTATCACCGCGCCATCCGGTGAAGCTGGATTGAACTACCTTTGCGAGGGATATAAACAGTTTTTCAAGCACTGCCGGCCATTCGTGGATGCAGTCTCGGCCCAGTGGAATAATCAGCTGTAGCAAGGATGCATCAAGAGCACAGAACTAACGATCAGAGGTCTTGTATTTGGCTCTACTTTATGAATTCCGGTCCAGCGATAAATCATTAAGCCTTCAGCTTCTCCTTAAAGAAACCGATGGTTCGTTTCCAGGAAAGCTTGGCCGCATCTTCATGATAGCGGGTTGGATTCGAGTCATTGTTAAAACCATGCTGGGCTCCCTCATAGATAAAGATCTGGTATTCTACCCCCGCTTCTTTGAGGGCTTTTTCAAACGCATCGATACCTGCATTGATCCGTTCATCTTCACCGGCATAATGTGCCATAACTGCTGCCTTGATCATAGGTACTTCTTCGGGGTCAGGTTGGCGGCCATAATAAGGAACAGCAGCTTTAAGGTCCGGGGCATTAACAGCCACCTGATTGGTCATGCCACCTCCCCAGCAAAAGCCGGTACAGCCGACCTTGCCTGTAGATAAAGGATGGGTTTTCAGATACTTCACAGCGGCAACAAAATCCTTGGTGGTCTTTTCCCCATCCAGTTCCCGCATCTTGTTACGGCTCGCATCCACATCATCATCAGGAGTGCCCCCCAGCGGGGATAAAGCATCAGGGGCAATGGAAAGAAAACCCTCTCTGGCCATGCGTTTGTTGACATCCTGAATGTGGGGCTGCAGTCCCCTGTTTTCATGAATAACGATCACGGCAGGGAGTTTTTTCTCTCCATTCGGGTGAGACAGCAGGGCACGCACATCCCCTGATGCTCCCGGGTAGGTAATAAATTCTGAATGAACATCCTCGTCATCAAGGGAGGATGCATGGGCTGATTTACTGTTAAGGGCAGAGAGAAGGCTCATTGCAGCGGCAGTACTGCCAGCTAACAGGGTAAGTTTTTTAATGAATCCCCGCCGGTCAACGGTACCGTTCTGGTATTCATCGTACAATCTGCTGATTCTTTTGTCCATGGATTGGGTGTTTGTTCCTAATATTACAAAATTTGAATCAAATCGCACCAATCAAATTTGCTTTTTCGAGGGTTT
>LJUP01000157.1 GCA_001303955.1 Bacteroides sp. SM23_62
TTGACAGAATCCATTATCCCGATAAATTTCCCAGGTTGCTTTTTAGCTTACTTTACGTTTGGTAATTATATATACCATGGTTCACTGGACAATAAGTATCTTCACTACCTGGATATCAATATCCTTATCCGGACCGGCAGCATTGGTATTGCAGGATCATCATCCAAATCAGGAAACCATGACAATAGAATATCATCCGATTGGTGAGTTTCACTCACAACTGACACCACAGACCGGTGCACCGCGACAGGGTGCATTGCAGCCGGGGATTGAGGCCACCATTGAAATATATGAAGACTATACCCCGGCACTCAACGATCTCAGGAAATATGAATATATCATTGTGCTTTATCATATGCATTTGTCCCGGGACTGGCACTCCGATGTCAGGCCACCCGGCAGCAAGAGGTCTCTGGGACTCTTTGCCACAAGATCTCCCAACCGGCCCAATCCCATAGGATTTGGCGTAATTAAACTGAACAGAATCGAAGGGAACACCTTACATGTCAGTGGGACAGATGCATTCGACGGAACACCGGTCCTGGATATTAAACCTTGGATCCCATCTATCGATTGTCCATCAGGCAATACCAGCCCTGAGATTGAAGATGATCTTGGATTGGGAAATTAAGACCGGTAAATGACCGTACCCATTATTTCATATGGACATAAGGTACTGAGACAAGTTTGCAGAGATGTTGATCCTGGCGATCCAGGCATAGAGGCCATGATGGCAAACCTGACGGACACCCTGGATGCTGCCGATGGAGTGGGATTGGCCGCTCCCCAGATCAATGAAGCCATGAGACTGTTCATGGTTGATACCCAAAAGCTCTATGCCCGGATGAATGAGGAAAACAGAGCCGTATATTTCCCTGAGGGGCAAGGTATCAGGGAAATTTTCATCAATGCAAGGATTACAAAGCAGTCAAACGACACATACATTGATACAGAAGGATGCTTAAGCATACCCACCATCTATGAAGACATTGAAAGGAACTGGCGTATAGAAATTGAATACGTAAACAGCGAATTCAAGAAACAGAAAAGGGAATTCAGCAGTTTAACGGCCCGGGCGATCCAGCATGAATTTGACCATACCCAGGGGATCCTGTTCACTGATCATCTTTCACCCCTGAAAAAAAAGCTGCTGGGCAGCAAATTGCACCAGATCGCCAAAGGGAAAATAATTACCGAATATGCCATGAAATTCAGTGGTTGACGCCGGGGATCAACCGGCATCCGAGATCCGTTGAAGCATTTCTTTGTTAAGGATCTTTATTTTTTTCCCCTGGATGCTGATCAGGCCATTATCCGTGTATTCATGCAGGATCCGTGTTATCGTCTCACGTGTCGTGCCTATCATTGCCCCCAGTTCAGCCCGTGTGAGTGATAAAACAAAAGAATCTGACTCATAGATTTTCTCGGATAAATACAATAAGGTCTCAGCCAGGCTTCCATGCAGTTGTTTTTGTGTCTTATTGACACATTTTGTGAAATGCTGCAGCAGATCCCTGCTCAGACTCAGGATCAATTCCCTGGAGAAAAAAGTATTGGTGATTAACAATTCATTGAAAATATGGAGATCTATGAAACAAACACTTGTGGGTTCCAGTGCGGTACAGGAGTATTCATGGATCCGGCCGCCCAATGCTGAAGGGACTCCAATGTATGCAGGTGCTTTTGTGATTTTCAGTATCTCATCCTTCCCGTTGGGGCCATTCATGTGCTCCTTGACCATTCCTGATTTAATGTATACGATATTGGTCGTAAAGGCCCCCTGTTTGATAATGTTCTCCCCCTTTTTAAAAGAAATCCTCGCGCAATTATTGTTCAGCAGACCCAGCTCCTCGTCTGTCAATTTCTCAGCGGGGATGGATTTCACAATACAATCAGTACACCTGGTCTCCAGTTCTGTCATAACCATATGCTTTTGAAAACTAGGGCAAAATTAATGAAAATGTGATTGATGTCTCATTTTACCAGGTAGTAAAATCACTTTTGAACAATTATAAACATCACGTGACGCAAATAAAATCTAAACTTATAAATACTCACTTTTGAAACATCAATTACTCATCATCAAAAAACAATATCATTATGGCACAAAAAATGACAATGGCACTTTTCTCCGGAAGTGTTGATAAATTAACCGCAGCGGGCGTAATCCTGAGTGGTGCAGCGGCTGATGACATGGATGTGGATATCTATGTACTCCTCATGGGCGCCCGTGCATTCAAAAAGGAAAACATCGGTGAGCAGGGCTCAATGGCAGAATTACCGCACCTGAAGGATGAATTCTTTGCATCCCTGGAAAGGCTGAAGGTCAATACCTGGGTCCAGTTCTTCAAGGAAGCCAAGGAAATGACCAATGTGAAGATCCATATCTGTGGACTTGCAGGAAAAATATGGGGAGGAGAGAAACTCGAGGATTTCAATGAACTGGCTGATGATATCTGTGGCATCGGAGAATATATCACATCAGCACAGGAAGCTGATGTACACCTGTTTATTTAATCTATAAAACTGAAAATGATGGAAGCAAATGAATTGAAAGCAGTCACCGTAGACAAAACGGTTGACGCCCGCGGAACCGCCTGTCCGGGTCCCCTGCTGGCAGCCAAGAAAGAAATTGCCAATATTTCATCCGGACAGGTCATGGAGGTCCTTTCGGCCGATGAAGGGACCAAAAGGGACATCCCAAAATGGGCCCAGAAAAAGGGACATGATTACATGGGTGTGATTGAGGAAGACGGATATTTCAGGATCTATCTGAAAAAGGGATAGGAATGATCAACCAGCTAAATCAATCCAAAATATTGATCTTTTCCACTGAAAAAATCTCAGATCCGGCCATTGACCTTGCGGGCCTTTTGAAAATGCATTACTCACCAAGGGCTTACAGCATATCCGTTCCCTGTTCGAGCAGCATCAAGCCCAGGTGGATCCTGCATGCACTGGAGAACGGTTTTGACGGGGTATTCATCGCCGCCGACGGCACAGATTGCCCCTATGGTGATTCCTGTACCACCAATACCGGGAATATCGTCTCAACCACCCACCAGCTTATGAAGGAGAAGGGGATACTGCCAAAACGTCTGAAAATGGCAGCCATTTGCTCGGTATGCTCAGAGGCTTTCGTGAAGCATATCCAGACTTTCACGAGCGAGTTGTCAGAACTGCAGGAGCAGGGGTCTGAAGCAGTCAATCCATAACGCACAGATAATATGATTCAAAGCGGTCAAAAAGAAATGGCTGAGCCCATGCAATATGATACACTGGTGATCGGAGGCGGGATTGCAGGAGAAGAAGCCTCCTTGAGTCTCGCAAACATGGGCTTCAAGGTATTGCTGGTGGAAAAGGATTATTCCATCGGTGGGAAAATGATCCACCTGAGCAAGGTATTCCCCACCCTGGACTGCTCTGCCTGCATTTCCACCCCGAAAATGTCGGAGACTGACAGGCATCCAGACATAACGGTGATGACCTACTGCGAGGTACGTAATCTTTCACGGACCAATGGCCGATATCTTGGAGAGGTCATTAAAAAACCGAGATATGTCAAGGAAGAGGATTGCACCGGATGCCAGTTATGCGAGGATGCCTGCCCGGTAAATGTACAAGATCAGTACCAGTATGACCTGGTGGGAAGGAAAGCGGTGTATATTCCATTCAGTGTGGCTTCCCCCAGGATTGCCGCCGTAGATATTGAGCATTGTACCTTGTGCGGGGCCTGCGAAAAAGCCTGTCCCGCGGACGCCATTGATTTCACCCAGAAAGAGATGGCCATTCCGATAGAAGCCAGGAGTGTCATTATTGCCACCGGTTATCTTTTGTTCGATGCAGCTGCCAAAAAACAATATGGTTTCGGCAAATTCAAGAACGTTGTTCATTCCATGCAAATGGAACGGCAATTGGTGCCGACACGGCCGTACAACACCGTCCTGCGGCCGGGCGACGGGAAGATGCCGGACAATATAGCTTATTTATTGTGCGCCGGGTCAAGGGATCACAGCATGGGAAATCCCTTATGTTCGCAGGTTTGCTGCATGTATTCGATCAAACAGGCCCAATTGCTCATGGGTGCGTTGCCCATGGCCGATATAACGATCTATTACATGGATATCCGGGCATTCGGAAAAGGATTTCAGGAGTTTTATGACCAGACCCGGGAGATGGGGGTTGAATTCGTCAAATCAAGGGTGGCGAGGATCTCAGAAAAGGAAAACGGAAACCTGATCCTGCATTATGAGGATGTTGAAAATACCGGCAAACCGTTAACCGCGGAACATGACCTGGTTGTGCTGTCTGTGGGTCTGCTTCCCAATACCAGCTTCCAGGAGGCATTCAAAGGACAGCAACCACAGACCAATGAATTCAACTACATCAGCCCTTCTGATGAATTGATCTCACCCTCCCTGACATCAATGGAAGGGGTTTATGTGGCCGGAACGGCTTCAGGACCCATGGATATCCCTGATACCATTTTAAGTGCAGGGAATGCTGCAGCGGAAGCTGCCACCTACCTAAATTACCTGCTATGAAAAAGAAAATAGGGGTATATATTTGCCATTGCGGATCAAATATTTCCGATGTCGTTGACGTGGAAAAAACCAGCGCGGCCATAGCCGGTGTGGAAGGGGTGCACATATTGAAAACCACCATGTTTGCCTGTTCCGATTCAGCCCAGAATGAGATCATTGAAGATATCAGGGATAATCAACTGGAGGGACTGGTCGTTGCTTCCTGTTCTCCCAAATTACATGTACCCACCTTCAGAAATGTGGCAAAACGCGCGGGACTGAATCCCTATCAGTATGTCCAGGTAAATATACGTGAACAAAGCTCATGGGCGCATTCTGACCATCCTGAACAGGCAACCGAAAAGGCCATTCAGCTTATCAAGGCCGGGATCACAAAAGCACAACTGGCAAGAGCCCTGGATCCCATCTGGATCGATGCTGATAATTCCGTGGTGATTATTGGTGCAGGGATTACGGGGATGCGAATGGCGCTTGGACTGGCCTCATTGGGGACCAAAGTCTACCTGCTTGAGAAAGATCACTTTGTAGGGGGAAGGATCCCCCAGTGGGGCAAACTAACGGGGACTGACAGGACCGGGAAGGAGCTTATTGACACGATATATGATGAACTGTTACAGCACGAAAATATTGAATTGTTTACAGGGGTGGAAATTGAAACGGTGAGCGGAAGTGTAGGGGACTTTACCCTGCATTTTAACGTTAGGCCAAGATATATAAGTGAAGATGCTGATTCCGGGAGAATTACAGAATGTATGAATGCCTGTCCGGTCAGGATCCCCGATCCTTTCAATTTTCATAAAACTGAGATACCGGCTGTTTATTTCAAATATACAGGTGCCAAGCCTGGAATTCCGGCAGCTGATGTTGATGCCCTCAGTGATCATAAAGCCTTTCTGGAAAAGTTTAACGATTGCATTGACCCCGGCCAATCCAGCAAGCAGCATCAAATAAGGGCGGGTGCTGTGATTCTGGCCACCGGTTTTGATCCCTACCGGCCGGAATACGGAGAATTTGGTTATGGCAAACATCCCGATATCATCAGCCTGGACGAATTGAAAAGAATACTGGAAAGGCAGGAGGCAATTGCCTCCTGGAACGGGCAGGGGGTTCGTCAGATCGCCTTTATCTATTGCGTGGGAAGCTGCCAGACCGAAGGGGACAATAAATACTGCTCCCGCATTTGCTGCACCAATGCGCTTGATACATCCATACAGATCAGGAAGGCAAATCCCGGGATCCATTGCATCCATCTTTACCGCCAGATGCGGTCTTACGGGAAGTATGAGCTGATGTATGAGGAAGCTGCAAGGAACGGGGATCTTTTTCTGAAATTTGACGATGATGATCCCCCGGAAGTGGCCATAGGAGATAAGCAGATATCGGTCAAAATACGGGACCAGCTTACCATGGGTATGGAGCTTGAAATACAACCCGATCTGCTGGTACTGGTTACAGGGATGGTCCCATCTGAAGGATACGAGAAAACAGCAGAATTATTCAAGGCACCTCTCGGACGGGATAAATTCTTCAATGAGGTACATCCCAAATTACGGCCGGTTGAAACCGTAATTGACGGGATCTTTATTGCGGGCGCAGGCCAGGGTCCAAAAAATATCGCTGAATCAGTTAAATCGGGACTTTCTGCCGTTTCCAAGGCAAATGCCCTTTTAAGAAAAGAAAAAATTGAACTGGATCCGACGATTGCCACCATAGATCCGGCCAAATGCTCCTGGTGTGACCTTTGTTCAGGCATTTGTCCTTTTGATGCCATCAGAATGGAGAAACGGAACGGAAAACAGGTTGCGTCAATTGTCTCAGCAAGCTGCAAAGGCTGTGGCATGTGCAATCCAGTCTGCCCGACCGATGCCATTGACCTCATCGGTTATACCAACCGGGAAATGGAAAGTATGATTGAATCGATCATCTCGACAGAACAATGATATGGACAAAAATACCAAAGCAATCCGGACCATCGACCTGGTGAAAAAGGAACGGCAGGTACCGGCTGCTGTTAAAGAGGAACTGAAGCAGTTTAACAGGATGAAAAGGGCCATCCGGCAGGCGCTGGAAGAAGGTGCTTTAACGATACCCGAACTGGCTGAAAAATTGAATATTGGAAAGGATGAAGCGACTTTTTATATAATGTCACTAAGAAAGTATGGCCTGGTCACCGCCGGAGAACAGGATGAGATGGATGAATATTTTTATTATCATTTGAAAAAATAAAATGTCTGTATTAAATCCAGGATTGGCAAAGGAAATACAATCTTATGGCACGGTTGATTTCAGTGCTTGCTATAGTTGTGGTAACTGTACCGCCATTTGTGAATTATCTGATGAGAATGGATTTTTCCCGCGAAATTTGATCAGGTACGGCATGCTGGGATTGAAAGATAAACTCCTCTCAAGTAAAGAGATATGGCTTTGCTACGGATGCGGTGAATGTTCCGAGACCTGTCCCCGGGAGGCTGAACCGGGAGATTACGTAGCGGCCCTTCGCCGGTATGCCATTGCACACCATGAACCTACAGGACTGACAAAGCTCATGTTCAGGAAGCCTTTCGCATTTGTGGCGATTACACTGGTCCTTGCCTTGTTTCTATTTTTCCTGCTGATGACCCTGAAACCTGATCATGAGGTTGCCAGGTGGATCTTTGACCTGCTGCCGTTTGACGCAGTTCATGACCTGGGCCTGTATATATTTATCTTTCTTGGGATAATCACGGCATTGGGTCTTTTTAAAATGCTGAGAGGGATCAGGAAACATGATACGGGTAAGGTGAAGGACCGGCCTGCAGGCGTGGCGAAAATATGGAGAGCCACCGTAAAAACCGTCAATGAGATCATAACCATGAACAGATATAAGGAATGTGACAGGCAGGATGATGCCTACTGGGCACCCAAACCGTGGTTCATAAAACCCTGGTTTGTACACTGGATGATCATGATGGGATTCCTGGGCTTGCTGCTGGCCACCATACTTGACTTTATTTTCAAGGACCCGGCGACAGACATCTGGCTGCCTTCAAGGATCCTGGGAACCGTAACGGGACTGATGATGATGTATGGAGCCAGTCTGGCGATATATTACCGGCTGACCAAACCCACCCATTTCTACACCAGAAGCAGCCTGGCAGACTGGTTCTTCCTGGTCTTTATCTGGCTCGCAGGCTTTACGGGTTTCTGGCTCGAAGCAGCAGTGACCTTTGATGCCGATACAGTGACAAACCAGGTGGTATTTATCATCCACACAGTGATTTCCATGGAGCTGGTTTTACTTTTAATATTCTCAAAATTCGCACATGCCATCTACCGTCCTGTTGCATTGTTCCTGCATTATTTGCAGGGACCTGATCCGCAGGCATAATAATCACAATTAATAGCAGCACACAAAATTTAAAAATGAATACAATGGAAGAAAAACAAGAACAACAAGCAGTTACAATGCCTCGCATTGGTGATGCAGCACCTGCCTTTAAGGCCATCACCACCCAGGGGGAAATTAATTTTCCCAAAGATTACTCAGGCGGCTGGGTGATCCTGTTCAGCCACCCGGCAGATTTCACACCCGTATGTACATCGGAATTTATGACATTTGCCCATATGGAAGAGCAATATGAAAAGGCCAACTGTAAACTGGTGGGCCTTTCTGTTGATGGTCTGTACAGCCATATTGCCTGGTTGCGAACCATCAAAGAGAAAATTGAATACAAGGGCATGAAAGATATAGAAGTAACCTTTCCCCTGATTGAGGACATAACTATGGAGGTGGCAAAAAAATATGGAATGATACAACCGGGAGAAGATACTACAAAAGCTGTGAGAGCGGTTTTTTTCATCGACCCGAAAGGCATCATACGGACCATTATTTATTATCCGCTGAGCCTGGGCCGTAATTTTGATGAACTCTACAGGGTGCTTATCGCATTGAAAACCGCTGATGAGTTTTCCATTGCCACACCGGCCGACTGGCGTCCCGGTGATGATGTGATCGTGCCTCCGGCCGGTTCATGCGGCACTGCCAAGGACAGAATGGAGGGCAAGGAAGAGGATGTGACATGTTATGACTGGTTCTTCTGCACGAAAAAACTGGACAAAGAAAAGGTGCTCAAGGCAGTTCTGAAAAAGTAAAACAGGGTCACGGAATGCTGCGTCTTTTTCAGCTATTACAATGAACATCTGAGTAATCAATGGTGGCTTGAATGATTAAATGACGATTCGGCAATATTTTGCAAAGATTGCTGGGAAGTACAAATCAGGAATCACATCAGGACAATCTTTTCGGGAAGACTTGAAGATACTGATTGAAGATTGTGCACCGGATGTGTCTGTGATTGAAAATCCTGCAAAATCAGCCTGCACTTCTCCGGATTGTATTATCACAAAACGGAATGTGCCTGTCGGCTATCTAGTAATATTTCATATTGATAAGCCACTGGATAGCCAGGGAGATCAAAAGGCATTAGATCTTCTGAAAAGATCCCTGTCTAATCTAATGCTTACCAACCATCTTGAATTCCACTTATACCGGGATGGTATCTTCGTGTCCTCCGCTTCAATCGCAGAGGTAAAGAATGGTGAGGTGATATCCAGACCCGGGGACCACCCATCTGTGGAAATCCTGATAAAAGGGTTTTCCAGTTATCACAGGGTTGCCATCAATGCTGCATTTATGCTTTCCAGGGCATTGGCCAGGGAAGCGCAATTATTGGCCTCTGTGATAGAAAGATCAATCATCCAGGATGAGAAGAAACGAAAAAATCAACATTACAAGCCCTTTAAGCTCACGTTAAAAGAACAACTTACAGATATTAGCATTGTACTTAAAAATGATATCTCAGCAAAAGAGCTTGCAGACATCTATGCACAAACCATCTCCTTCGGTATGTTTGCTGCCCGTTTATACGGCGGTTCTGCACTGGCAGAATTCTCAAGACAAAATGCTTATGAATTAATACCTTCATCATATTCTTTCCTGAAAAAGCTGTTTCAATATCTTGCTGGAGAGGACCTGGATGACCGTCTTATCTGGATCATAAACGAGCTGTCATATTTATTCAGAACCATGGATCTAGCTGCCTTCATGGGAAATTTCAGTGAGTCCGCTCGGCAAAGCAATCCAGTTATACATTTCTATAAGGATTTCCTGGATGAGTATAATCCCACGCTACTCAAAGAACGGGGTGAAATAATTGCTGACGAACCGCTGGTCAGATTTATGATACAAGCTGTTAGTGATTGCAGGTCTTCAATCCAATCTGGATCAACCGACCATGATTTTTAATCTTGTCTTTTCCAGCATCATATGAAGATTTATAAAAATGCTTTCAGAATCCTCGCAGCCAATCCAGCAATAAGAACGGCGAATGAAATTTCAATCACAGAGATTCCCAGTGCTTTTTTCCAACCAAACTCTTTCCAGAGTGCTGCAATGGTTGCAATACAGGGAATGTAAAACATACAAACCAGAGCCAGGGTTATCATTTGCACAGGACTTAATATCTGGCTGAAGTCATTGGTCCCATACAGTGTCACCAGCATGACCAAAATGAGTTCTTTTCTTAATATCCCGAATATTAATACAATCCCGGTCATCACAGGTAATCCCAGCCATTTTACCGTAAGGGGGTATAAACCATTTGCTATGGATGACAACCATCCTGCTGCGTAAATCCCCTCAATGATGATCCCTGAAATAATTACCAGGGGGGCGGCAATCCAAATAAATTCCTTCAATCTGAACCAGGTCTGCAGAAAAATTGTCCGCAGCTGTGGTCGTTTATAATCTGGCATCATCATGATAAGTTCTGTTGCTTCACCGGGGATGATTTTTGTTGCCAACCTGCCCATCAGAAAAACCACCAGGATGGCAAAAACATATAATCCGAATGCCCAGCCAATCCCAAGGTATTTTCCGGTAAGTCCAATGATAATGACCGTTACTGCAGAACAGGGAACAAGCGTGGTTAAAAATCCAGTAATGAATCTTTCCCGTTCCGTTTCCATAATGCGCGCGGCAAGACAGGCAGGAACGTTACATCCAAATCCCAGAAACAAGGGGATACATGCTTTTCCGTGAACGCCAACTTTGTGCATTACATGATCGGTCAAGAAAGAAATCCTGGCCAGATATCCCCCGTCTTCAAGAAAATATAACAGGATATAAAATGGGAGAATGTAGGGAAGGGCAAGCTGGACCAAGGCCAATGTACTTTCCAGGGCAGCAAAGGCCAGGGAAGTAAAAAGCGAAGGATCCACTGAAGTTTCCCACCAGTTTTGTAATTTATCGGTTACCAAATCCATCCGGGAAGAAAGCCAGTTCCCGAATGTAAAAATGGCCAGGAACATCATGACCAGGATAATCAGCATCACCGGATAGCCAAACACTTTGTCGGAGGTGATATCATCCAGTTTTTCATTAAAACTTTTCTTTTGGGGTTTAATGATTTTTACAGCATTCTTTATGATATGGGAAACCAAATGACATCGTTCATCAGCCATCAGTATGGAAGAATCATGCCCGTGAATTTCCTCCAGTTCCGCGCATAATTTTTCAGCAGTTTCTATTATTTCCGGATGGATTTCCTGCAGGATTTTTTCAACTTTTTCATCCTTTTCAAGCAATTTTATTGATAACCATCGAACAGGATAAGTCAGGTCACTGCCTTGTAAAATTCCGGTAAGTTTTTCAATCCGGCTCTCTACTTCCTTGCCATATTTGAAACCTTTGAAAACCGGTTTTTTTGTTTGCAGCTCTATGGCATGATCCAGCACCTCCGTCAGGCCGTATCTGCGCGAGGCAACCGTTTCTGCGATAGGAACGCCCAGGATTTTTCCGAGTTCCTTTACATCAATTTCAATGCCTTTCTTCTTGGCCAGATCCATCATATTCAATGCCAGCACCAATGGTTTTTCCAGTTCCAGCAATTGCAGGGTAAAGAGTAAATTTCTCTCCAAATTTGTAGCATCTGTGACATTGATTATTAAATCCGGCTCCTGTAATATGATATACTCCCTTGAAATCAGCTCTTCAGCTGAATATGAAGTAAGGGAATAGATTCCGGGTAAATCCAGGATATGAAAGGAGTAACCCTTATAAAAAAGGTTGCCCTCCGCTTTCTCAATGGTTTTCCCCGGCCAATTTCCGATATGCTGATGAAGACCGGTTAGATGATTAAAAATGACAGATTTCCCAACATTGGCCTGGCCGGCCAGCACAATGTCTAATTTTTTCATACCTGTCACTTGGTTTCTATCTGGATTTTCAATGCAATCCCTCTTCCAAGCACAATATTTGAACCCCGGGCTTCAATTTCTATGGGACCGTAAGGACGAATTTTTCTTAACACTTTAAACTGGGTTCCGGGAGTTAATCCTAAATCAGCCAATCTTTTAACGGCCATTCGCCCCCCCAGAACAGAAACGATTGTTCCGCCCTGTCCTTCTTTCATTTCGGTTATAAACATACCTCATTCCTTGTCAACCAACAGACAATCAATGATTTTTAAGTACTTCTGGGAATTAAGAATTCACTGTAACTGAAATTTATTTAAATTTAGTCTAAATTATTTTAAAGTGAGCAAAAGTTCACTTAAATTTATATTGTTTTAAAGCATGCTGAAAACTTATTCAAGCAGTTACAAAACGGCGGCCAGTAATGTGTAGGGTTTACAAACTTTACAACCAGCCATTATCCGGGCAGCAAGGTAAACGATGCCGGGCCAAAAGGTATCCATTTGGCGGATCCCTGTTAATGCCGGTCATAATACTGAGAATTTTTGCGGATAAA
>LJUP01000012.1 GCA_001303955.1 Bacteroides sp. SM23_62
AGGTCTTGCCCTCGATCGCCGGGAACCGAGTGAGCTCAGTGAACTGGTCAGGGGCTGTGCAGACCAGTGCCAGCTCACCCTTCTCCGACAAGACCAGCAGCAGATCCTGGTCGGCCAAAAGGAGGAGCTGACCACCGTAGCGTCCGCCTCTCCATTTCCGTTCACCGTCCTCAATATCGATGCAGACCAGACTGGGACCGTCAAAGCCAAAGGCATGGCCCTTGTGAATGACAAAATCATTGAAGTTGGGTTTCATCCGGACCGACGTCCAGTGCTCTTTGATTTTCCATCCACCGGGTTCCTTGTCGACAGAGATGCGGCGCATACCTTTTACCCCGCCGGCGCTAAGCAGGAGGTCGCCGTCTGGGGTAATAGCAGGCTGCACGATGCGTTCTTCCGGCCACTCATGCTGCCAAAGCAGCCTACCGTCTGTTGGTGCAACACTGGTCGCGCCGATTTCACTCATCAATAGGATCTGTGGAACGCCGTCGATTGTCAATAGGTGTGGCGAGCTGTAGCCGGCACCGCCATCCGGACCAAACCAGCGTGGATCACCTGTACTACATTCATAGGCGGCGAGAGTGCCAGCAGTGGCAACGATGACGATGTCATCAACCACCAATGGCGAACTCGTGAAGCCCCAGCCTGGAAGCTCCACACCGGTGTCAAACCAGGCGTTGCGCGACCACACAAGAGCGCCGTCACGGGCGTCAAGGACGTTCAGGATTCCGGTCGCACCCAATGTATATACATGACCGCCGCTGAGGGTCGGTGTCGCTCGCGGACCGACCCCAGCATGTGAATCCCAGAACCGTGCCGAATCACTGTGTCTCCACACAAGTTTGCCGGTGGTTACATTGTAGCAGGCGATGACCTCGTCATCACCTATTTGCTCCTGGGTATAGAAGAAGTCACCGTGAACCGCGAAGGATGAGCAGCCCGGACCGATAGGTCGTCGCCACAACTCTACTGGTGGCGACAAGGACCAGTCGGTCCTGATCTGTACGCCAAAAATGATCCCGTCGCGATGGGGTCCGCGAAAACCGGGCCAGACGGCTTCGGTCTCCGACGCTTCTGGCACAGACTGGACCACCGTCGGCTCATTGCCGGATTGGGCCAGGAACAGCTCCTCAGGTGTCTTCGCCCATCTCCAGGCGAAAACCGCACCGGCGTCTCCTGTAATGCCATCTGAACGAAGAAGGATCCAGACTCCGCATGCGAGCATTATAGTTACGACCATGGTCGCCCGACGAATTACGGCAGAGAGACGACGGCTGGCCACCGCCCAAATGACAAAGGCGAGGCTCAGGACCGGGATGGCGTATACGAAGAACATCATCCCCTGAAATCCTGTCTCAATCGACTTGTGGATTAATCGAGGTGTAACGATCAGCGCGACTATCATCAGGATGACGGCACCCCAGCGCTCTGTTCGAGGAGCCTGACTGAAGAACGCCCACCACATGATAATGGCCAACCCTCCCAAGAGTCCCCCCAATACCCCGAATACAATAGTGCTAGCCCCTGGGATAATAACTGGGATGCCAAACCTGATCAACCACTGCAGCATCACGATGATCACACCGGGCCAAAGTTTGAGCGGTTTCTGTAGAGTCGGTTCGTCGGATGGTACTTGTTTTCTTCTTTTTAACATTGTCTTCTACTTAGTTAAACCTGAAAAACCCATCGGTTTTCCCAGGCTTGTATTTTTGATTATATTTTGTTCTCCAAAGCATCAAATAGTTGAGGCAAAAACTATTGGTTTTGGCTTTGATTTTCCGCAACATCTTCATCATATTGAACCAAGTAGCCGCCAGTAAGGTATTTATTGCATCTCCCTGAGATCCGCTGAGATAATTTCTGAGCATTCCATGGTCATGTTTTATGTGGCCGATTACAGGTTCAATCCCCGCCCTGGCCCTGAAGTACTTGCGTGTTTTCTGTTTTTGATAATAGGTAGCATCTGCCGGCAGCTTTCCCGGGATCTTTATCTCAGTACCTAAAACATTCTTTTTTCCCTTGTAACCTCTGTCAAGGATTGCAATTTTCGGAAACCGGCCTGTCAGCCTCTCAATTTGCCGCAGCTGGGGATCCAGTGTAGCTGCATCATATGGATTATCACTAAATGGCAAAGCTCCAACAATAATTCCCGACTTCATATTCCTGGCAATGGATGACTTATTGCCAAACTCATACTTATTTGCTTCTTTCCCTTTTGCAATGTATCTCACTTCAGGTTCATGAAGACTGTAGGTTTTATTCTGATCTTTCTGCTTTTGACTCAAAACCTTCTTAAAGATCAGGAGATCCTGCTGGTACCGATCCAGCTGTTCATCATTTAACTTCCTCTCCAGATCCCTGACGACCCTTCCGGCTATTACCTTAATCTTCCGGGCAGCGGCATTTGCCTTTTTGCGTCGCTTGGGATGCTCCCGAAAACGCTGGTCTATTATCAATTGCTTTAAGGTTCGCTTGTAACTCTGACGCAATATTATACCCTCATCTTTGGCAATCTCCCTGCACTTTTCGATAATCTTTTTCTGAAGTTTAGTATCTGTGGGATAGGTTATATTCTTTTCCTGGACGGTTGAGTCCACTAACAACTGCTTCTCCTGGATCTCTTTTTTTTCAAAAAGTTCAATGGACAGTTTAAGTATCCGCTCCATCCTTTCTTCAACCAGGCGTTGCCTGAACTTGATCAGCTCGGTTGTATCAAAAGGCCAGTGATGTTGAAAATTCACCTCCTCACAGAAGTATTGCCAATAAGTATTCTCTTTCCACCTGTCTACCACACTTTCGTCACTTTCTTTGAACATCCTTTTCAGTAAGGTAACCCCGGATATCTTCCTGATTGGTATGGACGGTCTTCCGTTATCAGGGCAGTAATAAGCCGATAAATCCTGCTCCAACCCATCCCAGTTTATCTTCTCAGCAAGCCGGCATAACTCGTGCTCATTATTAATAAACTGAACCAATGGAACCTGGTACATGTTTAACTGGGGTGTCTTCTCTATTTTTCCGATCATTGTGCAAGGTTTTACCCTATTTTCGGCAAAACCTTGCAATCTGAGATGATTATACCATCATTAATATTAACTTTATATGCTTGATTATCAACATGGTAATAATTTTTTCAGGTTCGACTACTTATAATATTTTGCAATGTAAAGAAAAAAATTTGCCTCCCGTAAACGAGGAGAAATTGATTAATCCTGTAAACACGAATCCACCGAACAGGTAACACACTGGTTTACAGATTGACGAATTGAATTGAAACCTGAGCAGTATCCAGCATCATATGAGGTTTATTGATTGCTCCACCGCAGAAATTCAAAAAATAGCAGGTTTAAATTTTTTCTAAAAGATCGTTCCATCCGGCAGATTTCGACTCCGTGAAGCAGGATAGTCGAAGCAGATCTCGGTCAAAAAAGTCAGATCCTGACTGTTTCAGTGAGTTCCTTTTGACCGGGAAACTGTAACGATCCAACAAATACTCCAGGATTATCAAACTGATTCAGTCATTCTCCCCTATGCCATTCATCCCAAATTCAACCATTCATCCCAAAAATATCGCAGATCATAACAAAACCTATCCTGTGCATTACAAGAAATTGTGATCTGATATTGGCTACCCTAGATTTGATCAGAATTTGAAGAACTAAAAAATTAAAAAGTGAATTCATCCAAAAATACCGTAAGTATCGAAGGATTCGATTATCTAGTTCTCCTAATAGGGGGTATGTTAGATGAATTTTTTGTTCGCTTCAAACATACTTTACCGAGTGATAGGGCAACAGGCAATAAAGCTATGGTTTCTGAACAACTATTCTGTACTCGGTTTGCTGGCGATTTAATCAAATTCACGTGTAATTCAGTGGTGGCTCTGGCACTTTATGTCCTACTCAAACCAGTAAACAAAATTATCTCGTTGATTGAGGCATTTAATAAGTTGGTGCATAGGGTCATTTGTGCTATCAATCTGATTAATCGTTTATTTGATCTGCTGCTTACCTGAAGAAAACTACCTGTAAATCTGACTTAAAACCAGAAGAGAAAATTTGAACAGATCTGAAGCGTAAAGGATGTTCTTGCATTACAGGAGATCCAAAAACCTGTTCCCAAGGCCAATGACATCCTGATTAAACTACATGCGGCATCCGTAAATCCACTTGACTGGCATTTCCTGAGAGGTGTACCATTTCCGGCCAGCATAGGGCGCTGACCAATCAGACCAAAGAGACGGGTTGAAGCAGTTGGCGGAACCGTAAAGCAGTTTCAGCCGGGACAAAGTGTCCTGATTAATGGTGCGTCTGGTGTTGTGGGTATGATAGCAGTGCAGTTCGCCAAATCATTAGGTTTCAGATCTTGAACGTGCATTAAGTCCCAAAGGAATTCGTGTCATCATCGGATATTCTTCTCCGGTTCTTTTGTTACAGACCATGTTCCTGGGACCATTCCATTGATTTCAATGACCGGGACCAGGAAAATAGGTCTCATAGGAGATGCGAACGCAAACCATAAAGACCTGGTTTTTCTGAAGGAGCTTCTTGAAGCCAGGAAAGTAATGCCTGTTATAGATAGCCATTACACCACATCTGCGTTTTTTATAAATACGGATAAAGCCCTCAATCCAGAACGTTTCCTACACGTAACTGCCTTCCGTAACCTGATCCTCTCGAAACCCTGCCCTGATCTTAATCACTGACTTCTATTGTATCCCGTCAATTGAAAGATCCAAATAATTTTATATATTCTAGGATTAAAAATTTGCACAGGAATCAAAAACGATGAAAAAATCAATCCTCTTCATAGGTAGTATACTACTCCTGGGAAAATGTACACAACCTGAAGTAAGTCGGGAAATCCCGGCTTCTTTGCAGGAGGTCTACGAAAATGCCTTTTTGGTTGGAAGTGCCTTGAATGAAGGAATCGTCTCTGGTGCAGATAGGGCTTCTCAGGCTATTGTACTTGAGCAATTCAATAGCATCACCGCAGAAAATGTCATGAAGGCCGGGCCAATTAACCCACAGCCAGGCGTATATAATTTTACTCCAGCTGATGAGTTTGTTGAATTCGGAGAAGAAAATGACATGTTCATTATCGGCCATACATTGGTTTGGCATAATCAAACCCCTGCCTTGTTTTTCCTGGATGAGCATGGAAATCCCAATACCCACGAAGCCCAGGTTGAACGAATGAGAAACCATATCGAAACAGTGGCAGGCAGGGTTCATGCATGGGATGTGGTGAATGAAGTAATAGATAATGACGGTTCCTACCGACCAACAACCCGGATTAAGGGTATCGGAAATGGAGATAAACTCGTAAAACTGGCCTTTAAGTTTGCCGGCGAATACGCACCCGGTGCCGAGTTATATTACAACGATTTTAACGCCTGGCGACCGGCTAAAAGGGATGGTATTGCGAGGCTTGTCAGAATATTACAGGAAGAAGGGATCCGGATTGATGGCGTGGGCATTCAGGGTCATTGGGGACTCAATTACCCCAGAACAGAGTACATCGAGGCAGCCATTGATACTTTTGCCTCACTGGGTGTGGAGGTAATGATTACTGAGCTGGGTGTGGATGTCCTTCCCTTGACCAGAGAAGGCCAGATAATCGGTAGCGTTATGAGTGATAAACAGTTTCAGTCAGAGGAATTCAAGGAGTTCCTGGATCCCTTTACAGATGAACTTCTTGCCGGTATACAACAAAAACTTGCTGATCGTTATGCTGAGTTATTCGGTATTTTTATAGTAAACGTGACAAAATTGACCGGGTAACGCTGTGGGGTGTACATGATGGCATGTCCTGGAAGAATGGCTATCCGGTACCGGGAAGAACAAACCATCCTTTGTTGTATGACAGGGACAAAAAAGCCAAACCTGCCCTTGATGCTGTTTTGAGCATACCGCATAACATAGAATAACATGTGATACTTCGGATCATAAAGGAATAAAATTGTGACGTATTATACAACTGATAACAATGTATATGAAAAATAGGCCAGATACTCTTAAATCAATGGTTTTGGTACGCTCCAAGCCATATTTAACTGGATAGCAAATCACCTGTAATCGCCAGCATTTCATATACATATCATTAGCAATTATGTAACATAATTCAACAAGATGAAGGCAATGATTCTACTGGCAACTTCTGGCCTTCTTTTTATCACAGGCTGCAATGGCCCTGATAAAAAGCATGATCAAATAAGAAACCGAAACATTGAAATTATTGAACTTTATGTGGAAGAAGTATGGAATAAGTGGAACCTCGACTTGGTAGATTCAATAATTGGGGATGATTTTGTTGATCCTGCGTCAACGACAGGTGAGAAAGGACCTGAGGCATTTAAAGAAATTATTACCAACTACCAAACCAAGTATCCTGACATGGAAGTTACCATTGATGAATTGGTAGCTGATGGGCACAAAGTAGCATGGAAGTGGACTGCTACCGGAACCCATGCTTCTACTAATCAGCATGTAATTTTTAGCGGAACTATTATCGATAGATTTGAAGATGGCAAAATCGTACAACGTTTGGCAGCCTATGATTGAGTAACATTACAATAACAATTATTAGATCAGCAAGAAAACTACGCATACCGTTGACCGTCAGTGGCAGTAAATCAAAGATAACCAATGTGAAAATCAGTCGTCCTCAAATAATATTGTTTTCAGTAATCGCCATAGGCATTATATTATTCCTGTATGTTTTTACTAAATCTTATGTCTCAGCATTTACACATGATGAAAGCTTTTCTTATCTGAATTACTGTAAAGAGAGTTTCATGGAAATTATCTCTTTCAGCAATTGGTATACAAATAACCATGTATTGAATAGTCTATTCATGAAATATTCAGAACAGCTATTCGGTAGTTCTGAGATTGCACTAAGACTGCCCAACTTATTGTTACTCATTGTTTACATGGTCTATAGCTATTTCTTGTTCAAGAACACAAAGTCCCTCCTGACCGTTGCAATGTTTTCATTGATGTGCACCAATTGCTTACTGATGGATTTATTTGGATTAGCTCGTGGATATGGTATGTCTTGCGGGTTTATGTTAATGAGTTTGTATCATTTCATGGAATATTGCAAAGACAGCAAAATAAGAAATCTTGCGCTTTTTCATGCTGCGGCTCTCTTGTCATGTTTGAGTAATTTCACATTGCTAACCTTCTACGTTGCCATTATGCTTGTGTACAATCTGATTGCATTTCTGTATGCTAAATCCATCTCTGATGAAAAATATAGCTTCTTTAAATCAAACAAGTTGCATATCATTCCCCTCCTTTTGGTAATCATAGTCCTTTACGAGCCTGTCAGGAGAGTGCTTACTTACAGTACACTTGATTTTGGTGGTAAGACAGGATTTTACCAGGATACGGTAACAGCTTTAATATTTAATACTTTTCACGGTACAGGCCTTCCCTCAGTAGCAACACTGGTTCTTCAGATAATATTCACCTGCCTGCTATTCATTTCCTTATTCATTATTGTGCGCATGATCATTAAAAAGAATAAACCATTCTTTGAGCAACATTTAGGATTAATCGTTTCTTGTTTTCTTTTGATTTTAATTTCAGTAATCATAATACTACTACACGTAATACTCGGAGCAGATTATCCGATTGCTCGTTTTTCAATCTTTCTTTTTCCGCTTTTTATGGTTCACCTCGGATTTCTTGTTCATTATTTGATGTCCTTGAAATATGATAAAGTAATACTTGCGGTCATATTTAGTATTGCCTTGGCATCCATGATCAGTTTTTGGCAAAAAGCTAATTTGTATTCATCTGCTGAATGGGCTTACGATATGAAAACGAAAAATATGATTCAAGCCCTGATGTCTCACCGGGAGAAAAATAATCCTAGCACTGGAAATATAAAACTTGGAGTCAACTGGCTTTTCGAACCTACCATTAATTTTTACAGAGAAAAAATGGAAATTGATTGGCTTTTACCTGTTGACCGTAATGGCATAAGTAAAAATGATGATTACTATTACATTTTTAAAGACGAACTTGATCAACTGGATTCGTCTGAATATGAAATAATTGAAGAGTATAAAAATATCAACACATTGCTGATTTTAAACATCAAAGACACTGATATAAAATAAGCACCTGTCAAACGGGTGTTTATTCAAGACGCCAATAAATGAAATGAATCGAGGAAATATTTCACATTTTTTCAGAAATCTCGGGCTGCTTTATGCTGCCGACTTTATTAGATTTCAAGTTCATAGAATAAAACACCGAAAAATAAATCAGGATTTTAGACAGCATAATCCATCCATTAAAATGCCCCCAGATTATCTGCTCTATGAATCCTTTGCCTTAAATTACCCGGCATATTATTATGGCGGCAGAGAATCTGCAAAGGATTTGTTTAATCATTTTTCAAAGTATAAATCCCGGCATAACCTGAATATCCTCGATTGGGGGTGCGGCCCGGGAAGAATTATTCGCCACATGCCTGAATTATTTGATGATAGCTGTACATACTATGGTACTGATTATAATTCAAAATCCATCAAGTGGTGTGCCGCAAATATTCCAGGTATTTATTTCTCCCATAATGCGCTGTCTCCGCCGCTGAATTATGCCAATGATCAATTTGATATTATATATGGTATTTCGATTTTTACACATCTATCAGAGGAAATGCATTTTGCCTGGATAAATGAATTGTTTCGTATCATAAAAAAAGATGGGATCATATTATTAACCACTGCCGGGAGTGCTTTTAAATCCCTTTTTACACAAAGTGAAAAAACCCGGTTTGAGAATGGTAATATTATTATAAGAGATAAGGTCAGAGAAGGTCACAGGACGTTTACAGCTTTCCATCCGGTTGGATTCATTCAAAGATTATTCTCAAATTTTGAGATCCTTGAACATATTGAGCGAGATCCGGTTGACAATAAATTACCACAAGATATATGGATTGTTAGAAGGAGAAATAGCGTTTAACATTTTATAGATGAAAGGTTTCTTAGGTTGCACGACACTTCTTACCGCTTTCCACAGTATAAATATTTAAAAATGCAGCTCAGTAATATTACATATAATGATCTGAAAGAAATAGGGAAATTGCAACCCGAAGGTTGGCAGGATATAGTGCCCGAATTTGAGTATTATATCAGGAAAAAATTTTGTTTTCCCGTAAAAGCAATGATTGATAATAGCATTGTGGGAGTTGGAACATTGATTGTTTTCGCTAATACAGGTTGGCTGGCACATATTATTGTAGATCAAAATTATCGAAATAAAGGTATCGGATTTCAAATCACTGAAAAACTGATAAATGAGGGAAAGAAAAAATCAGTTGGCACCCTTTTATTGATAGCGACTGAACTTGGTTTACCTCTGTATAAAAAGGCAGGTTTCAGAATGGTAACAGAGTATCAATATTTCAAGCGAGATAATCCCTGGAGAGATTTTCAATTATCCCCGAATATCTTCCCGTATGAAGATAATCTTAACTCAGAAATATATGAAATGGATAAAAAAATATCAGGTGAAGATCGAAGGTCACTTCTGGCAGATTATTTAGAAACTACGCTTGTTTACATTGAAGGTAGCTCTATAACAGGATTTTATATGCCTGATCTGGGTGAAGGAATCATACTTGCCAATACCACAGAAGCAGGTCTGGAATTGATGAAGATTAAATATTCGAAGGTTGACAAAGCAGTCCTTCCTTCAGAAAACCAAATTGGTATTGACTTTTTAACACAAAACGGATTTACGCTCTCAGAGACTAAAGGGACAAGAATGATCCTGGGAAAGGAAATTGACTGGAAGCCCGAAAAGGTATTTAGCAGAATTGGCGGTAACTATGGATGAAAATATACCCTTTACCGGACAATGATTTCGAAAAACCGTGTGCTGTGATCTCCCGGAAGGTTTAATTCCAGTTTTCCGGCTTTGATTTCGGAAGCGACCTTTTCACCACGGCTTCCCAGATCATCAAGAATGAAGACCGTTGCATTTTCCGGATGATCCAGTGCGATCAACACTTTCCCTTTGATCGGTTCAGTAATGATCGGTGGTTCACCGAGCTCCAGCACGGCAACGCGTTGTGCTGGTGGCAAGGCCACTCTCGAGGCATGGCGGTCATGGGTTTGATCACGATCTGCAGCGTTTCCGTATTGCGTGCCGCTGTTCCGCGCCCGGCCCAAAGCCGTCAGGAGAAGATGATTACTGCTGTGAATGGATTCCTTATCGTTTAAGGTTGTTAATGTAATCAGACCGTAGCTGGTGCTGGATTCAATGGAAATGGTTTCGGTATTGATATTGATTCCGCCGATATAACCGCAAACACCCTGTGTCCTTTGTGTGTTGATGAGCATATAACCTTGCCCCCAGTCCCATGTTAATTCCCCGCTCATACTCTGGGCAACTTTTTGCTCTTGATTCAGATAGGATTTAATGCCGTGTGCTTCATAGTGCGGCATGGGCTGGGATACAAATTCATTGCCGACTTTCCCCACGATCGCGAGCATATGTCCGAATTCATTTACTTCCGGAATTTCTTCATTAAAAGTTAACATAAATGCTTCAGGGAAAAAACGTGAAGGGATGGCAGAAGGCATGTTGAGCTGGGACGGAGCAATGCGTCGGATAAACACCGGATCAGCCTCGACGATGTCCTGTCGATGCCAGAGCCGTGCAAGCGTGGGATATTGCAAAACCACGGAAGGATTTTGCCCGACATTGAAGAAACCATTTGTCAGCATGGGATTTTCCTCCGGTGGTCGGCGGGGGACCAGCAAAAACTGGATCAGACCGTCCCAGCCCTGAAGCAGCCCGCACGCGATCATGGTGAACGATGCCTCCATTAAATGTTCGTTCCAGGCTCCGATATTCCACTCGCTGACCGTGTAGGGGCGATTCAGAACCTGCCGGGGTGCAAGGTTACCAATCAATCCGGCCTGTGGCGACTTGAGCATTGACTGGTTGTGGAAAACCGCATCCTGTGTGCGCCATCCCCCCTGGGGATGATCAAAATAATCATGCTGGTCCAGGTAGTCCAGGTGCGAATCGGCTTCAAGAACATGCCGCATGGAATATGAATGACCACGCCAGTTGGAACCGCAGATGGTTTGCTTGCAACCAAGTTCTCGCAGATAGGCGTATGATCGCGCATAGAATGCCGTCAGTTTTTTATGAAGAAATTCTGTTTGGTCGGACTTGCGTGGTCTCATGCCAATGTCTTTATCGTTAACTTCGACATGCCAACCGGCCATTTCAAATAAATCGATGTTCTCTGCTTCCAGACTTTCTGCGGCTGCCAGAGCACAAGGATATTCATCCAGGGTCCAGGCCTCACGCAAGACTTCTGTGTTCTGATATTTGTCCCGAAGGAACGCTGAAAACTGTTGTTGTATCTCTGCCCAGAATACAGGCAGGTCATTTTTAATCCAGTTCAAAGCCCAGAAGGGACTATCCTCGTTTTTCAATTCAAATGCAACAAGGGTCGGATCATCAGCATAACGAAGTCCGGTATAAGGATTTTGATGATGGTAGAACGATTTCCAAAGTTCCCGGACTGTCTGTTCCATATTGTCATTGAAAAACAAGATCACATGGCTGGATGTTATGACCTCATTCCCTTCAGGATCAATAATCTCAAATTCCGTCCAGTAAATCGGGGTCAGCACAAGATAAATTCCAGCCTGTTTGCACTGGTAGATTAAATAATCCATCCGGTCCCATTCCTCTGGAGACGGCAGGCCAAAACCATGGGCCCGGCCGAAATTCAGTCCATGCCGCCTCATCCATTGCACCAACCACTCCGCATCTGCCTTGTCGGGAAAGGGATTGATCTGTCCACCCAAAAACCGAGCCGGAGTACCATCCTCAAAAACGAAATGGCCTTTGCCGTCCTGTTTGAGGAATCCGTGCATGCCCCCCGGTTTCTCAATATACCGGCCGGCATCTAAAATGCCCCCAGCGGTAATATCATCTTTGTGTGGAATATATGGAAGCCAATCCTCGGTATCTGGATTGGTATAGTGACCTGCTGAACCTGCCACCTGACGGCTCCAGGCATTGAGGTCTGCAGCACCGGCCTGACGCGGCGATTGTGCTTGTGCTTGAATTGAAAATTTACAACATAATAGTATGAAAAGATGGAACAGGGTTAATTTCAGATCATTCATGAATTCTTATTCCCTTTTTAATGAATAGAATGGGATAATTGCTAAGCTGAATGAAATATTTCAGTCGATCGTGCATCAGGTTGCTGTAAAAGCAAATAATTCATAATATACAAACAAACGCTCACTTTGCACAGAAACTTTATGCCCAAAATATCATAGTTTATAATGAATAAAGACATTGGCCAACGGGTATGACAAAGTGTATGTGAAACGGTCCTTTAATTTTTCTGAATTGTCAAATCATCACTAAATTTAGATATTAAGCTGGATTATTAACAGCAAGCATGGTAAAGACAATCCGCATGGAAAAATTTGACCGTTAGGAACCAGTACAGAGATGAAATAATTAAACCCATGGTAAAAATATATTTCCTGTTCTTATCAGGGATCATCAGCAGTTTCTCAGGTTATAGCTATTACAACGACTCACTGGATATTGAGAAAATCAGTGAAGGATTATATGAATTCTCGATTGAAAAAAGGGATAGACCCGAGCGATTAACCAAATTCCCCATAGACAGCATCATTGATCGATATTCAGTACAAGCAGGGTGTTGGAGTGATATTGATTATCATGATGATGATCCTGCAACCTGGGAATCTGCCGAACATTGGCGAAGGCTCTGTGAGCTGGCCATTGATTATGCAAATCAAAGGGAAAAAGCTGAAAGCAACGAAAAGAAATTAGCGCTCATTGAGGCCGGCATTAATTACTGGATCAAGCATAAACCCGAATCTTCAAATGGGTGGTGGAATGCCATAGGTATACCCCTGTATATAGGTAAAGTACTGGTTCTTCTTAACCATGGTGAATTACCTGATTCGACGATTAACAGCGCCTTGGATATGATGGGACCTGGCATCAGGGAGGACCATTATCATTACGGTGGCCGTGCAACGGGACAGAATCTTTTATGGCTTGCCAGTGTGCATTTACATATTGCTGCCATTGAAAGAGACATTGAGGGGATGAAACGGGCTTTCAGTGAAACAGTGAAAGAGATATCCTATTCCAGCCAGGAAGGCATTCAGTTCGATCACAGCTTTCATCAGCATGGCAAGCAATATTACAGCTGGGGATACGGACGCGTTTTCACGCTGTTTCTTGCTCAGTTTGCCTATCTAGCACATCAGACACAATTTCAGTTTCCTCCTGAAAAGATTCGTCTTATATCAGATTTCATCCTCGATGGCCAGCAATGGATCATCTATAAAGGCCAGCCAGATTATATCGCTACCGGACGTGAAATATCACGGCCGCCACGGGATGACACCCTATGGTTATGGGCCCTGGAACTGATGTCAACCATTGATTTAAGTAGGGAAGGCGAGTATAAAATTCTGATTCAGGATTATTACGCACTGAATGACATGGTGAGAGTTACCGGGAACAAGCATTTCTGGCATTCCGACTTTATGGTGCACAAGCAACCAGCCTATTATGCTTCAGTGAAAATGGCATCCAACAGGATCATATGGTCAGAATCGGGCAATGGTGAGAATCTGAAGGGATATTATTTGGGCAATGGGACAAACTTTTTTTTCAGGACAGGTAGGGAATACTCTAATATATTTCCAATCTGGGATTGGAAAAAGCTTCCAGGACTTTTATGTGAACAGGACTCGGCGCGATTGCCATTGATCAATTGGGGACGTGGCGCTGTAAATAAAGCCTCATCCTTTGTTGGGGGTGTAACCAACGGCAGAAACGGATTAGCCGTATTTGATTATCACAAGGAAAACCTTGAGGCAAAACGGGCATGGTTCTTTTTTGACAATGAGATAGTGCATCTGATTTCGGGCATCTCGTACACTGGCAAATCGGACCTCTATCAAACGATCAACCAGTGCTTGGCAAATGGGGAAGTGGTTGTGATGGGAAATAATAAAGCATCCCTTTTAGAAGGCGCATTCGATATATCCAAAAAACTGAACTGGGTACACCACGATTCAATTGGTTACTTTATCCCGGGAAATTTTACCGTAAATGTTTCCAGGGAAAATAGAACGGCCAGCTGGAAGGAAATTAACCAAAGTTATGATGATACTGTAACAAATGATGTTTTTACGCTTGGCATAAATCTGGGCAATAAAATCTCTTCTTCGGATTCAATCTGTTACTGCATTCTTCCCAATGTATCGGTCTCAGACATGGAAAATGCAAGCGAATTGATCCAGCATATTAAGATCCTGGCCAATAACAAGCACATGCAAGCGGTTCATCACGAGAAACTGAATCAGTATCATATTGCTTTTTATCAACCTGGTGAAATTAAGTTGAACGAGTCATTCTCTCTTTCAGTGGATAAAAGTACGCTTGTCATCATAGAAAAATCAGATGAATTTGCTTTTGATCTGTCTGTAGCCAATCCGGAAAATTCAAGGACCGATATTAATGTGGAAGTCGGTCTGAAAGTTGATTGCGATAACTGCAGATGGATCCAACAAAGAAATGTAACACAGTTCACCATTCCAGGGCTTGAAAATCCATTCGCCGGAAAAACTGTATCTGTAAGATTGAAGTCAACTGTTCCTGATATATTATAACTTCCAGCATTATGAAAACACTGATTAAAACTACCGTTTCTGCCGGCATAAAAATGTCTGTATGTTTTATTTTTTGGTGCCTGGTGATTTTTCCATCGTCCAGTGCTCAGACTTATGCCATCGGGGCAGATCTTTCTTTTATAAAACAGGCAGAAGATAATGGTTTTGCTTTCAAGAACCATGGGTATAACTGGATACGCTTAAGGTTGTTTCATACGCCGACACAATTGCCCAATGACATGGAATATACCATTGCATTGGCCAGGAAGGCCAAACAAATGGGGTTCAGATTCCTGCTCGATTTGCGGGAATGTTTGAATTTTACCGCAAATGAATACAAGAAAGACGTTATTGTTGTTGAAGCAGCATACAACTGGACACCCAGGGAATATATAGACAGAAATGCACCATTTCCAGAATCGCCTGAGGGGCAGCAAGAATTTTTGGAAGAAGTCAACAGGATCGTCTTAAGTGTTCCTGACAACAGGGGTTGTGGAGTTTTCTGGTGGGAACCTGCAGTATCAAGGAGAGGATCCAGGAGTTTTTTTGATGAGGAAGGAAATGCCTTGCCGGTGATCAACGTGTTTGACAAGTATACCAGAAACTAGACATGGCCTATGATCAGGCACCAGCACCTGACTAATACTGCTGACCGTCAGGCGGAATGTCTGCTCGTATTTGAATAAATATCTCACTGATAGATTTAATAAATGATCTAAAAGAAATGCCACATGGGAAAAGTTGCGATTATTACGGGTGCCAATCACGGTATTGGCGAGGCGATCGCTAAAGAATTGGCTGTCAAAGGTTACGGAGTCATCATCACCTGGCTGAATCCGGAGGATTATACTTACTCAAAGAATCAGAAAGCGAAGATGCGTCACACGATAGGAGGAAAAAGTAAGGCAGATCAGGTTGTTGAGTCAATAGTAAAAAAAGGAGGGAAGGCAGAGAGTATCGCTGCAGATCTCTCGCGTGTAGAAAGTATTCCTGCCATATTTAACTTTGCTGAAAAGGCATTTGGTCCAGTTGATTCACTGATAAACAACGCTGCCCATGCTGAAGGTAATGATACATTGGAATCCTGTGAGGCCGGGATGATTGACCGCACTTATGCTGTAAATATTCGGGCTTCCGTGCTCCTGATTAAGGAGTTTTTAAAACGTTATCGGATTTCCAAGCGGGAAAAAGGGGCTGTGGTCAACATTAGCACCAATGCTGCACAATATTTTGCCGGGCAGATTCACTACGGAGCAAGCAAGGCAGCGTTGGAGGCTTACACTCGCTCGCTTGCTGTGGAACTTGGCAAATATGGTATTCGTGTCAATGCTGTCGCTCCAGGCCCTGTTCACACCGGCATTCCAAAATCTTATATCAATCCTGAAACAGAAAAAATGTTGATTAAGAGAATACCCCTGGGACGATGCGGTCATCCCGATGACATTGCCCGGGCAGTCCGTTTCCTTGTTTCAGACGATGCCGACTGGATCACCGGCCAAGTATTGTGTGTCGACGGCGGGCATACCTGGGGCCGGTGTCTGTAATGAAACAAATGCAGATCATGCTGTACAGAGGTTTTTCCGCAACCTGACAGGGGATTTGCCGCCGGCAGGTTCCACCGCCCTACAAGTGGTTTCGGATTAAGCCGGAGAAGTATCAATGCAATGAGTGCTGGGAAGTGAGGCCTCAAATGGATTTATTGTCCGGAAATGAGGAAGGTGAAGCATATATTGCTGCAACAGAGGAAGCATTTCATGGGGGGAATGGTTGCTTTTTTTTGCATGAATCATTAGCATTGAATAAATTGTAAGAAAAACTCACGAAACAGAAAACAAAAATGGGCAATTTTCGAGCCAGCCGCCTTTATATATTGCTGATGGTGCTTCCTCATTTCATTTATGCACTTGCTGAAGAAGGTTCAGACGAATACCCGAAATGGCATCCAATGGAGATCCATTTCCAAGGGCCCCTTGCAGATGAAATGGATGATGATCCGAATCCTTTTCTGGATTATAAGCTACAGGTAATATTTACCTCACCGGATGGCAACCGGTACAACGTCCCGGGGTTTTTTAACGGAGATGGCAAAGGAGGTGGAAAAGGCAATGTCTGGACGGTGCGATTCAATCCGGATCAGGAAGGCAGATGGACCTATCTGGCCTCGTTCCGAAAGGGTAAAAACATCGCTGTCGAAATAAATATCACAGCAGGTCGGTCCGCCGCCTTCGATGGAGCATCAGGTTCGTTCACTATCCTGCCAACAGATCCTGGCTCTCCAGGATTTCTGAAATGGGGCCGGCTGGAATACGTTGGCGGACACTACCTGAAATTTGTAGACGGTCCCTATTGGATAAAGGGAGGAACCGATACTCCTGAAGATCTTCTGTCCTATGCAGATTTTGACAACACACCCAACGCGGGGCATCGGTACCAGGCGCATGAAGAGGATTGGCAGCAAAATGATCCTGAATGGAAGGAAGGCAAAGGGAAGGGCATTATCGGACTGCTAAATTATCTCGCCTCACAGCATGTGAACTCGATTTACTTTCTGGCGCAAAACATCGGCGGCGATGGGAAAAATGTATGGCCATTTGCCGGGAATATCAACCCTGAGGGCCATCCTGATAATGACAATATCCATTATGATGTCAGTAAGCTGCATCAATGGAATATTGTCTTTAGTCATGCACAGAGAAAAGAGATTTTTCTGCATTTCGTACTCAATGAAGCAGAAGAGATGAACAAACGTGAGCTGGATGAAGCTGAGTTGGGAATAGAGCGAAAACTTTATTATCGGGAGCTGATCGCCCGGTTTGGTCATCATAATGCTTTGCAATGGAATCTTTCCGAGGAATATGATCTGTTTCTTGATTTAAAACCCGAACGAATTCGGGAGTTTGCACAGTACATTATCGATGTTGATCCTTATGATCATCCTGTAACAGTCCATAACGAGGGTCGTGATCCGGATCCTAACTGGCTGCCATTTCTAGGAGACGAGCGTTTTAGCACAACTTCCCTGCAATTTTATGAAGGGAATGCAAAATGGGGGGAAAGGGTGGAAAAATGGCGTCGCTTGACCGAGGTTGCTGGTCGTCCTTTACCGATCAATCTGGATGAATTTATGATTTTGGGCCCGGCAAACCAAGCGCAGGTAAGAAAGGAAATGTTGTGGCCGACTTATCTGTCCGGAGGTCATCTCGAATTCATCCAGAAAGGATCTCTGGGAACCGAGAGTCTTAAAGATGTAGAACAAATGTGGCAATGGACTTGGTATGCCCGGCGTTTTGTCCAGGAGAATTTACCATTCTGGGAAATGGAACCGGATGACCTGGCCGTTGTCAATGGAACGAACGAACTGGGCGGTGTGCAGGTGTTTGCCAAACACGGGGAAGCCTATGCCATTTATCTGCCTGAGGCCGATCCTTCCGGTTCCCTGACCATGTGGCGGATTCAGGGAACTTTCCTGCAGAGATGGTACAATCCCCGGACTGGTGCATTTGAAGGAAAGCCGCGACGCTTTCAGGCCGGTGGTGTAGTATCTTTAGGATTACCGCCATCCGATCACCAGGAAGATTGGGTTACGCTTATTCAGAAGGAGATCGAGTGATATGAAAGACGTGGTATCATATTGTGGACTCATTTGCAAAGGGTGTCCAATTCTTTGGGCGACAAATGAAGAAAATGAGGAGTTGAAAGAGAAAATGAAGATTGAAATCTCAAGATTATGCAATGAGCTATATAAAACAGAATACTGTTCAGAAGATATTACAGATTGTGATGGTTGCCTGGCAGAGAATGGAAGATTGTTTCCAGGGTGTGTTAACTGTCAAATCAGGAATTGTGCCAGGGAGAAAAAAATTTCAAACTGTGCATATTGCGGCGAATACATCTGTGAAAAACTTGAAACATTCTTCAAAGATAATCCGGAATCAAAATCCCGCTTGGACTTTATCAGATCAGTGCTTTAAGGTCTGAATTGTTTGGAGAATAGCAATCAGGTAATCCAAAGAAATGTGAATTTAGAGCAGCATGATTAGCATTACGGATCATGTATTTTATCCACTTGACAGAAACCTGGATAACAGATTGTTGAACAGGCTGCGTCATTCAGAACTTGAGTTTATTCATGAATTATCCAACCTGTCGGAAAAATACAATATGATTTCTGAGATTGAGGGCGATAAAATGATCTGGAAAGACGGGGAAAATAACCAGCACCTGATTTTCATTTCAACATCAAAGCATTTGATATAAACAAACTTATCGAAGTTTACAGAGAAGCTAAACAAAATTCAAATATTCAAAATTTTATTTTTATCGATCAGGCACATACATTCAAGCAGGCTTATGACATATTCAGGTTGAATCAGTTAAGTTATATGCAGCACTGTAATCATTTCAGGATCAAAAAAATCAGACATAAAGCCCAAGAACTTAAGTTAACAGGTGAGAGTTTATATACCTTATTTAGCAGATTGAAACCGCATCAAAAATATCGATGGGGAAAATGTTTTGTCAATTAAAAAAAGCCATTGAATCATTGGAAGAGGAGTGTAAAAGAAGGCAGCTAAATCAAATTGTTGAAAATGAATACATCATCTGGATGAACCAGCGAAATGAAATCGAATGCATGATTTTGTTGGTTTATGATCCTTCCAATATTGATACATTTATAAGACTCTATTCAAGAATTAAGAAGGAGGATATCAAACTCACCTATTGCATAGTTCATCAAATCCCTGACGGTAAATATGAATTTGATATCTTCAGGATAACCGAAATGAGTTACCTGGAACATTGTAACCGTGTAAGGCCAAGAAGATGAAAAAAGACATAACAGTAGTAACATGGGATGCATAAAGTGCATATCAGTTTGGGTAACCTTGGTTGTCATGATCATTGGTTGTCAGGAATTAAAGCAAGATGCACCAATAGATGTGAAGGAATTAACCATCTCCCAAATTCATAAGGCTTATGAAAAAGGAACCTATAACAGTCAACAGCTCGTATCTGCCTTCCTAGCGCAAATTGAGGAGTACGATCGTAAAATTAACGCACTGACATTTATCAATCCGGATGCCCTTTCCCTGGCAAAACAACTAGATGTTGAATATCAAAGGACAAAGGTTTTCCGCCCACTTCATGGGATCCCTCTGATTGTGAAAGATAACATCAATACCAAGGGACTTCCAACTACTGCCGGATCACTGGCGCTTCAAGATTTTATACCGGATGAGGATGCTTTTATCATACAAAAACTGGTGAATGCAGGAGCCATCATCCTTGCTAAATCAAATATGGCCGAGTGGGCTTTCAGTCCAATGCATACGGAAAGTTCCACCACGGGCACAACCCGCAATCCCTATAACCTTGAGCATGTTCCTGCTGGATCGAGCGGAGGAACCGCTTCCTCGGTAGCAGCAAATCTTGGTGTAATCGGATTGGGCACCGATACCGGTAATTCAATTAGGGGACCTTCCTCCCATTGCGCTCTTGTGGGTTTCAGAACCACGCTGGGATTGATCAGTAGAAGTGCCATCATACCATTATTTTTGCGGAACGATGTGGTTGGACCATTGTGCCGGACTGTAGAGGATGCCACGAAAGTTCTTGAAATCATTGCGGGATTTGATCCGGCAGATCCCATAACCAAATATTCCGAGGCTAAAATACCTGATAATTACACCCAATTTTTAATCAAAGATGGTCTTCAGGGCTCCAGCATCGGTGTGCTTAGAGAATTAAGTAATGATCATCCAGACCCGGAAATAAAGAAATTATTTGAGAAAGCAATTCTGGATCTGGATTCACTCGGTGCACAGATAAAAGATCCGATATTCATTCCGGGTTTCTCGTCCTTAAGGCAAAATCAATGGTGTTCAGAATTCAGGAAAGACCTGGAAACCTATCTGGCAGAATATGTCAAAAATGACACCCTGAAAACTTTAGAAGATATTATCAAAGTTGGCTCCAGTTCTGAGTTCACAAAGGAACAATTGAAATTTTATGCTAACAGCAGTGGCAGGTACGAAAATCCTGACGTTGAATGTTTAGATGCATACACGGACGTACGTCGTATTGCCTTTCGTGAAGCTGTTGAAAAAGTAATGGATTCATTAGAGTTGGATGCCTTAATATATCCGTCCTGGAATAACCAACCTGCCAGCATTGATTCTTTCGAAGTGGAGTATAAAGGAGACAATAATCAGATCATTGCACCCCATACCGGACAACCTGCCTTTACCGTTCCGATGGGTTTTTGCAAAGACAATCTGCCTGCGGGACTTCAATTTCTGGGGAGAATGTATGATGAACCAATTTTAATCAGGCTGGCATATTCATATGAACAAGGTACAAAACACAGGGAAGCCCCCAAGATCAATTAAAAAAATGAAGATAACATGAAAAACATAACCCTGATAGAATTTGGTGTTACAGTATTGATGGCCATTTCTTTTACGAAAATAGACTGGAACGATGCAGGCAATACTACTGGAGAATTGTATATCCATTCGAATGCTAAAGACATTCTCTTAAATGTTTAACTATAACAACTTTGGATGAAAAAGTATCTGGTATTATCGTTTCTTTGGGTGATAAGTATCTCAGCTCAGTCTCAAAATAATATTATAACAACTGAAGCTGAATTTGAAACCACCTTAAACAAACCTATAAAGATTCAAAAAGTAGATAAGGGTCATTACTTTATAGATTTTGGCAGGGCATTTTTTGGAACGGTGTTGATGAATGCCAAGCACGGCCAGGATGCCCCCCTTACTGTTCATATGGGAGAAAAATTATCAGGTACCTGCAGGATTGACCGAAAACCCGGAGGTACGATAAGGTATCAGAATGTTAAACTGGAAAAACTAAATGCCCATGAATTATTGGTAATAGATCTTGTTCCTGATAAAAGAAATACAAATCCACCGGCAGTTTTACTTCCGGATTCGTTTGGCGTGATCATGCCGTTCAGGTACTGTGAACTTGAAAATCTGAAGATCCCCATTGAAGATATTAAAATCTGGCAAAGGGCTTTTCATTATAAGTTTTATGATGAATCAAGCCATTTTTCATCTTCTGACAAGGTCTTGAACGCCATCTGGGATCTGTGTAAGCATTCCATCAAAGCGACCAGTTTTACAGGGTATTATATTGACGGCGACAGGGAACGCATCCCTTATGAAGCAGATGCATATATCAATCAATTAAGTCATTATGCCGTGGACAGCGTTTATTCACTGGCCAGGAGAACAAACGAATATTTTCTGAAACATCCTACCTGGCCGACAGAATGGATTCTTCATACCGTTTTATTGTTTTATAATGATTACATGTACACCGGGGACCTGGATGTTCTTGAAAAGTATTATGATGTGCTTAAAATAAGGACCTTAATGGAGCTGGAGCGTGATGATGGCCTGATCAGTTCCAGATCAGCCAAAATGAATAATGAATTAATATTGAAACTCGGTTTTAAAAATCCGGAAACCCGGATCCGGGATATTGTAGACTGGCCGCCAGCCCAAAAAGATACGGGATGGAAACTGGCAACCGCAGAAGGTGAAAGAGACGGATATGAAATGGTAGAAATTAACACCTCCGTCAATTCATTCTACTATTATAATTTAAAATTGATGTCGGAAATAGCAGGATACCTTCAAAAACGTAAAGACTCTATCGTCTTTCTGGAAAAATCTGAAATGGTAAAAAAATCGATCAATCAAAAACTGTTTGATAAAACCCGGGGAGTCTACCTTGATGGTGAAAGTTCGGATCACGCATCATTACATGCGAATATGTTCCCTTTGGCCTTTGATCTGGTACCAGAGGAAAACCTGGAAACAGTTATCAGCTTCATCAAATCCAGAGGCATGGCCTGTAGCGTTTATGGAGCCCAGTACCTGCTGGAGGGATTATTCAAAAATGGTGGATCTGCCTATGCAACACATTTGATTAGAGATACAACCGGTGACAGGAACTGGTGGAATATGATAAGGATAGGGTCGACCATAACGCTGGAGGCCTGGGATATGAAATACAAGCCGAATATGGACTGGAATCATGCCTGGGGAGCTGCACCGGCCAATATAATCACCAGGCACATGTGGGGCATAATCCCTGAAAGTCCCGGTTTCCTTATTGCACAAATAAAACCACAGCTCGGCTATTTAAGCTTTTCTGAAATCAAGGTACCTACCATCAATGGATTTATTCATGCTGAATACAGATCCCTCAATGAGAATCACAAGATTTATAAGATTAAGATGCCGGAAAACATGAAAGGGCAATTCATAATCCCGGATGAGGTAGTTGAAGTTGTACTTAATGACAGGATTATCACAATGAATGGAGATTTATTGAAACTTGACAGTGGATTGAATATTATTGAAATAAACCAAAATCAATAATGAATACAAGAATCCTCTATGTGATCATCATAATCATTGTATTTCAATCGTGCATTAAAATCAAGCATAGTCCGTTAAGAGAACCGAATCCGGAAAGCATAGAAATAGCAGGATGTACAATATCATCAACCGGAGCTGTTTATATAAATATTTTCGGAATTATTAAAGCCGATTTCATATCCGCTGGTGTCAAAATAAAATCAGATGACATATTATTGTATATTGATCCATTGGTTACTGATGATACAGCAAAAGCAGATTACATTTTTATAACTCATAACCATCTCGATCACTTTTCCATGCCTGATATTCATAAACTTTCAAAACCGGAAACAATCATTATCGGACCGGAGCCAGTAACCAGAAAACTTAAAGGTAAAATAGTAAAAACGATTTCTGCCAGAGATACCGATTTCATTCCGGAAATGGAAGCATTTGAAAACATAACGGTTGCCATCATTCCGATAGGAGAAGGTAAAACAGCCATGAATCCACAGACAGCTTCAAAAGCTGCCAATCTGATAAATCCCAGGATTGTTATTCCGATCCATTATAAATTGGAGCAAAACAGGGGAAAGGAGTTTTTGGCATTGGTAGACAAGCATATTGAAGTTAAGTTTTTAAACTCACATTAAATTATTGCCACAACATATCACCGAGGACAGATGCAATATATACCATTCCATTTTATTTTCATTTTACTGGTGTTGTGTAAGCCATAGTGCTTTGGGCAAAATCCTGTTATAAAGGATATTGGCATGTCAGATCCCCATATACAGGTATTCCATGATACCGTCTATTTTTATTGCGGCCATGATTCAAGTCCTGATGATGTAACCTGGATTACGAAGGACTGGCGGGTTTTCTCCACAACTGACCTGGTTAATTGGATATCGGAGGGGACCATTTCACCAAAAGAAAATTACATGGATGATGCCAGCACTGACTACTGGGCTGGAGATGCGGCTACACGAAACGGAGAATACTATTTTTATTTTTCAGATAGAAAAAGGGGGATTGGAGTAATGAGATCTGAATCTCCCAAGGGTCCATTTATGGATGCCCTCGGTAAACCGCTTCTGTCACCAATACATGATCCGACAATTGTCATAGATGATGATCCAAATAAAACCCCATATATTATTTATGAACCCTATGAATGTGTTGGAGCTGTCGGGAACGGACATCATTTAAACGAATTTGCCCATGGAAGCTTTTTTATGTGGAAAGGGCAGTTTTATCACATCTGGTACTACCTCAGGAATGGCTATAAATATCACGAGTCCATTATTACCTACTGCCATTTCGATGAAAATGGCGCCATGGTTACTGACACAGATTTTTTAGATAAGCATTTTACCACGGGAGTTGGACAATATGATGCATCCTGGCCGGAAACTCAGGCAGAGTGGTACTACAAGATTTCACATGGTATTAAGAAAGAAGGAACCAGAAAAGATGGATTTGTGCTTACTGACATCAAGGATGGCAGCTGGGTGAAATTTGCCAATATGAATTTTGAGAGAAGACGCCGTTTGTTTGAGGCAAGCATATCTCTTTCTGGAGGAAACGGAAATATTGAGATCCGGGCTGATAGCCTGACTGGATCACTGCTGAGGGTTGCTACGATCTACCCGATAGTGAACCCGGATAACCATCAGGTTATATCATGTGAATTAGGTGGTGTCACTGGTAAGAGGAATATACTTGTGAAGTTTAACGGAGATGAGAAAAGCACTTTTAAATTTGATTGGTTTAACTTAACGGATTCAGTGAATAAGGTGAACATATATTGATGATCAATCTGAGATGCAATAATACTCGATATAACAAGGTAAAAAATCCGTTTTCGGACAAGATAATGACCCTGAAAGAAAAATTATGTTCATAATTGCAAGATCCTTTCTACTGGTTGGCCTCTTATTTTCTATCTCCGGAAATGCAGTCGCACAGAAAAACTGGAAGGAAATCATATCGGTTGAAGATTTATGTGAATCCTACCCTGAGACGATGAAAAATATGTTTGATGATTTCAACCTTAATTATCAGGGCCTTGAAAGAGTCAAAACGGCATTTAACAGTGGCAATATTGTGGATGCCTGCCATTATTTGTTAGCCTATTATAAAGATTGCAATACTGCACAACATTTAAGAAAAGAGCAACCTGCAAAAACAGACAATACCTTGGCCAGCGCGGACACAGTCCTAAATGATGTTTTTGTTATTCAGAATGTCAGGGGCCAGGTTCCCTACCGTGATGATGGCCATCGCGACTGGTATTACAAAGGGCCAAACAATGACAGAGAATGGGCCTGGCTCTCAAACCGTCACAGCCAGATCAACAGTGTACTTACCACCTATTTTAAAACAGGAAATCCTGAATATGCGAAATACATTGATTTGTTTTTACGGGATTTTATCATTGCAAGCATGCCTTATCCCGCTGTTAAAAGCAGAACTTCAGTATGGAGAGGTTTGGAAGTCTCATTCCGGGCGAAGGTCTGGTCGCGCATTTTTTATGGCCTGATAAACAGTGAATATTTATCCCCTTCCACTCAACTTTTGATTTTAAGCAGTCTGCCCGATCATGCGCATTATAATAGGCATTTCCATGGCGGTAATAATTGGTTGACCATGGAAATTTCAGCACTTGCAACCATAGCAACCGATTTTCCTGAGTATAAAGAATCCAATGAATGGCTTGAGTTTTCCATTGCCACAATGACAGAAAGCATGAAAGACCAGGTTTATCCCGATGGGGTGCAAACAGAACTCACGTCGCATTATCACAATGTTTCATTATATAATTTTGAATTATTCAAGATTATTTGTGACAATGCCAATAAAACGCTCCCTGAATTTTTCAACCGGACCATTGAGGATATGTATAGCTATTTGGCTCATGCTATGCGCCCCGATGGTTACCGTATTCTCAATAATGATGGCGATAGAGGTAGTGACCGTGATATTGTTATAAGTGCTGCAAAGAAATTCAATCAACCTGAGTGGGAATACATTGCTACAAATGGTAAATCCGGAACTGAACCTTTACACGGGCCATCCTATTTCTATCCCTGGGCAGGACAATTAATATCAAGAAGCGGATACGATGCAAACGCTCATTGGTCATTCTTTGATATCGGACCCTGGGGCAGCGGACACCAGCATAATGATAAGTTACATATTTCCATATCTGCTTACGGCAGGGATCTGCTTGTGGATGCCGGGAGATTTGCATATACCGGAGATGTAGCTCAGAAATTCAGGCCCTATGCACGTGGCAGTGCCGGTCATAATGTCATTCTGATTGACAGTAAGTGCCAGGATGCAGGTCCCACTCATGCCAAGGAACCACTGGATATAAGCCACTTTAAAATAACGGATGATTTTGATTATGCTTCAGATTCATTTGATCGTTTTATGGATTTGGATGGAGAGGTAAAACATATCAGATCTGTTTTTTATGTCCGCGGGGAATTTTGGGTGGTGGTTGATAGAATAATCACCGATAGACCAAGAAAAATCGATGCGTTGTGGCATTGGCACCCGGCATGTTTGGTAGAGAAAGATAATGTAACTGTCAAAACCAATAACAGGGAAGGTAACCTGGCTGTTATTCCGGTTAGTCAACAAAAATTTGATATAAGATTTATTCAGGGTCAGGAAGAACCTGAGATACAGGGATGGTACAGTCCTGAGTACAATATATTTGAGCCAAATATTGCCAGTTACTACAGCACAAATATAAGTGAGAACAGTACCATCGTATGGTTGCTTCTGCCTTCGGGAAAAAAGATACCAGAGATAGGGGCAGAAATCATATCTGAGAATGATAGCGAAGTCAAAATAAAGGTGAGATCAAAACAGCATAACTGGCAGCTTAATATCCCCTATACTGACAGTAGAGATGCAAAGTTGGCAAAGCATTGATGCTTACCGTGTGCTGAAACATCAAAACAGAATTCACATATATGAGAAATTTAAGTCTGGTAATTGTTTTCACTTTTCTTACTGTATGTATCTTTGGGCAAATTGAAGAGCATGCTGTTGTTGACAGCATTTTTGCCGAATGGAATAAACCGGATGTTCCTGGTGGGGCATTGGGAATCATAAAAAATGGAGAGTTAATCTACGCCAGGGGATATGGAACAGGTGATCTGGAACATGACATCGCCATAGAGCCATCATCTGTCTTCTACACTGGATCTGTTTCAAAACAGTTTGTGACTTTCTGTGCTTTATTGCTTGAAGAACAGGGAAAATTGAGTTTGGATGATAAAATTCAAAAGTTCCTGCCTGATTACCCCGAGTATGAAACACCCCTGACCATAAGACATTTTATACATCACACAAGTGGTGTTAGGGACTATTTCTCACTCATGTATCTTATGGGTAGGAATTATCTCGACCACATTAAACCAGATGAGGTTTATGAAATTATTAAAAGACAAAGTGTATTGAATTTCTCTCCAGGAGAGCAATACATGTACAGCAACTCATGTTATTTCATGCTGGCCATGATCATTGAAAAAGCAGCTGGTCAATCACTGAAAGAATTCGCTGAGAAAAATATTTTTCAGCCTCTGGAGATGAACAACACCTTATTTTATGATGATAATACCGATATCATCAAAAATCGTGTCTTCAGCTATGCCAAGTCGGCAGATGAAGATAGATTCGATAACCTGATAATGAGATTTGATCTTGTTGGATCCGGTGGTATGTATTCCAGCGTTGAAGACCTGTACTTGTGGGACCAGAACTTTTACAATAATAAATTGGGAAGGGGCGGGCAGGAGATTATTCAGAAAATGCATGAAGAAGGAATTCTGAACAATGGAGAAAGCTGCGGCTATGCTTTTGCTTTGGATATTGGAACATACCATGGATTGAGAACAGTAGGCCATTCAGGGTCCCTTGCCGGCTATCGGGCTCAATTATTGAGATTTCCTGACCAGCAATTTTCTGTTATTATACTGGCGAATCGGTCTGATGCTAACCCAGCAGAAAAGGCTTTAAAAATAGCGGATATATTTCTTCGGGATGACTTTATCAAGGAAGGCATAGCTGAGGAAATTGAACCTGAAATATATGAAAATGACCGGGAAGAAGTAGAAGTTGAATGGGATACCCCAAGCATCGCATTTGATGAATACGGTGGTAATTATTACAGTATTGAGCTGAATACTACTTATGAGTTATTTGTTGAGGATGAAGCTTTAAAAGTAAAGATTGGCCATTTTGAGCCAATAACCCTGGAAGCATATGATGTGGATCAGTTTACAGTTAAAGGAGAGGAACTTCTATTTCGGTTCAGGAGAGATGCAAAGCATATAATCGGGTTTGAACTTGATGCCGGGAGCATAAAAAACTTAATGTTTATAAAGGAATATATCTCAGCGGTCAAATGATAAACACCATTATTTCAGGTGTTTGTACATTGTTATTCTTCCTTTTCTGTGAATTTATCTTTTATAAGAAACCATACGATGAAAGACATAATAAATGGCTTAAAGTATTTCGATATTGTTCAAAGGAATATCGGAATATTTACCAAAGAAGAACAACTTAAACTCAAAAATAGTACAGTATTGATTACTGGAACCGGAGGGATTGGAGGCCCATTAGCAGAAGTGTTAGTACGGATGGGAATCGGTAAATTAATACTTGCTGAATTTGACTCATACTCAGTATCGAATTTAAACAGGCAACTTCCTTCAACCGTAGAAGATATTGGAAAACATAAAGCCAAAGTCTTGGAATCCCATCTAAAAAAAATTCATCCTTATTCAGAGATTGTGGTTATCCCGGAAGGAGTAACAAAGAATAATGTCGATAAACTGGTAAAACAGAGCGATGTAGTATTACAGCTAATGGACAGTGCCATGACAATGGTATTACAGGAAGCATTGAAGAGGAATAATAAAATAGGTTTTACAAGTGTGCCCTTATTAAATGAAATAATATTTGTTTCCTTTCCTCCAAAAGGAACTTATTTTAGGGATATATACCCGTACGAAATTGATGAAAGAAATATCGACAAAAGTAATGATGATTATCGCACCTTTGCTGAAGTTATGTCCAGAAAGAAACTCTTAGTAAATGACTACTTTCCTGTAATATGTGCTGGTACATTTGTTTCTACAGGAATGTTGGCTTATCAGGTTGCTTACTATCTGGTTGGTGAAAAAATCATTTTTCCAGCATTCCCAGCACATGCTTTACTTGACACCCATAAAATGAAACTACATGTAAAATATAAATATTTAAAATATTTTTATAATACTATTTTATCCGTATCATTTATTAAACGCCTGATATTAAGATCTATAAAAAGAAAAATAGAAAGAAAAATCAAGTAATCTGTTCACAAAAACTGCCTGACTTAAAACAGTATTATTGAAATAAATGCTGACGCTTGTCAACGCACAACGGTGTGTATATGAAACGTTCTGTGGCATTTAAAAAATGATAAACATGCAGAAGATATTTGGTTCATTCTTAATCGTATTTGTTAGTACTGTCAGTATTGCCCAGCATAACCAGGACCTGCCATTGATTGATATTTCGCAGGAAACCCATCGTCATGTTGTAATAGCTGCCGGAACTGAGGATATTTATCAGGGGCATCCTACGACTGTATTAATGGAAGACAAAAGAACCATTTTTTGTGTCTGGAGTATCGGTCATGGAGGCCCTGCGGGACCCATGGCGGTTAGCCGGAACGGTGGAATAACATGGGAGAGAATAGATGATCGCTTACCGGCAGGATTTAAAAACCATATTAACTGTCCGAGCATTTACAGGCTGATGGATATGAATACCGGCATTGTCAGGCTTTGGGTTTTTTCAGCACAACCCAATATGCCGAGAATCATGAGCGAGGATGGTGGAAGAACGTGGACTGAATTGCCTCCCCTGGGTTTTGAATGTGTGATGACCTTCAGTAGCATTATCAGGTTATCGGATGGGAATTACCTAGGATTCTATCACCGAAGAAAGGACTCAACACTGGTTGTTCTGCAAACAAAGACAAATGATGGAGGATTGACCTGGTCAGCACCCAGGGTTGTCACCGATGTTGTCGGCAAAAAACCTTGTGAGCCTTTTGTATTTCGTTCCCCCAGCAACAAGGAATTGTGCTGTTTGATGAGAGAGAATACACATACGGGAAAAAGCCTTATGATGTTCAGTCCTGATGAGGGTGAATCCTGGGGTGATCCCGTTGACACACCCTGGGGTTTATCAGGAGACAGGCATATGGGATTGTACACCAAAGATGGACGTCTGATAATTGCCTTCCGGGATATGGCTCCCAACAGTCCCACCAGGGGACATTTTGTTGCATGGGTCGGCACCTATGAGGATATTAAAAATAGTAACCCCGGGGAATACCGGGTGAAGCTGCTACACAGCTATGCAGGAAGAGACTGCGGTTACCCCGGCATGGAACTGTTGCCGGATGGCACCATTATCGCAACAACATATATCAAATACAGGGATGATAGCTGCAAACATTCTTTGGTCAGTACGCGATTCAATATACGGGAAACAGATGCCAAAAACGCCAAATACCTATTGGATCATAGTAAATTGAAAGATGAAAAGCCGCTTTTCCATACCCAGGTACTTTACAGATCAGATACCCCTGGGTCAGCCAGGGGACCCCACATCATAGTTTCTCCGGATGGGACCATCCTGGCTTTTGGCCGGGGGTGCAGCTCCATCAGAAAAAGCAGGGACAAGGGTAAAACCTGGTCCCCTGAAGAAGACCTTGGATTCAAGGGGCAGAATGTGATCATTGATGATGTAACAGGTGATATATTGATCATTTCTCCTGATAAGGGAAATCCATGCCTCTACAGAAGCAGTGATAACGGCAATAAATGGGAAAGGGAAGCCATTGCAATCAGACGCAATACCATGAGGCATGGGACGGGGGATGTCCCGATAAACATAGCTTCCATGGAGACCGGTATCACCCTGAAATATGGAGAGCATAAAGGACGATTGCTCATTGCCGGGCGAATCCAGCCGCCATTGGGGAATAATGACCAGGAATACTGGATGTATAATTATAATACCGCCATGTTCAGTGATGACCGCGGTAAAACATGGCAGGTAAGTGAAGGCATTATGAGTGGCACCGGTGAAGCGGCCCTGGTGGAATTGTCTGACGGCAGGATTTATTACAACTCCAGATCTCATATGTCCATTGACCACAGGCGACGGCTCGCATGGAGTTACGATGGAGGATACAGGTTTGTGGACTGGCATGTATCTGATGATCTCTTTGAAATTGGCGAACCATTCTATTTCAAGTATGCAACCAGGCCAAGTTACGGATGCAGAGCCGGGCTGGTGCGTATGCCGGACGGCATGATTCCTGCAAATGATGTATTGGTCTACAGTTCACCGGATTGGACAGGAGGATGGCGTTATCAAATGACCGTCTGGGCTTCCTTTAACGGATCTGCCACATGGCCTGTTAAACGTCTCATAGATGCGAACCTCAGTGCCTATTCATCTTTGGCAGTGGATAAGGATGGAACGGTCTACTTACTTTATGAGGGTGGAGAAAATCAGCTGTATGATGAAACCAGTGTGGCCGTATTTAATCTAAAGTGGTTACTTGAAGGAGAAGAGTACTGATCTCGAATCAGAGATCCTTATTTGGCATTCAATAGAAAAACTCCTATTATAGTTGGTTATCAGTAATTATTCATAAAAATGAAAAGGATCCTGAAAAGACAACATTGCCTTATCTTTGAAATTGCCCTAATACTTTTAATAAATCCTGTAAATTCATTTTCGAAGGATATTTTATTTGGTGATGCCGGGGTAACGGACACCGTGGTAAGTGAAATCGTAAATGATTTTCTTTCAGCAGTCAATGCTGGTGAGAGAAAGACCATGCAGGATTTTATCTTGATGCATTATGACCAGAATGCTCTCAAGAGAATCCCATTGTTCGCGGTGGTAAATTTAAACCTTGGATTTTATTACGAAACAGGAGGATTGGGTTATGAATTGCTCGATATACTTCCATCAGAAGAAAATCTGATTTCAGCCGAACTATACAATGAATTAACGGATGCTAAATTGATTTTAAAAATTCCAACCTCAGGTGCCCCACTTCATAAAATCAACAGGTTCATTACGACTGAATTAATGTCAGCCTCAACCAAAGAAAGACAAATGAAGCAGTTAAGCGACGATGAAATTATCATACGAATACAAAAATGCTTAAAAAAACTTGATGAGGATGAAGAGTTTTCCGGTACTGTACTCGTTGCTAAAAATGGAAAGATACTTTTGGAAGAAGCCATCGGCATGGCGAGCAAATCCTATGAAGTACCCAATAAAATAGATACTAAATTTAATATCGCTTCAGTAGGAAAGATGTTTACCGGTGTGGCTGTTACACAACTGGCTGAGCAAGGAAGGCTGTCATTCGATGACCCTATTAATAAATATGTATCAACCGAGTGGTTAAGTCCGGAATTAAGCGAAAAAATACAAATTAAACATTTATTAACTCACACATCAGGTCTTGGAGACTATTTTCGAGATGCATATACCCAATGTAAAATACATTTCTTTAGAGACCTGGAGGATTACAAATCATTGATTGTTGATGATACGCTGATTTTTGAACCGGGAACAAGATTTTCGTATAGCAACACGGGCATGTTACTCCTGGGAGTAGTTATTGAAAAAGTCACCAATGAAAAATACTTCAATTATTTGAGAAAGAACCTCTTTGAACCCGCTGGAATGATCAATACGGATGGTTTTGATAAAGACAGCCCGGTTATAAACAGAGCTACCGGGTATTCCAAGGTATATGAAAATGGTGATGTAAAATGGAATAATCATCAGTTTACCCGAATAATGAGGGGCAGCCCATCCGGAGGTATTTATTCAACGGTTGAAGACCTGTTGAGATTTGATATTGCATTAAGGTCAAACAAATTGTTGTCAAATGAATATATGGAAATATTATTGAAAGGAAGACCGGAATTAAACGCTTCTTTTCACGGATATGGTTTCTTTCATTCTAATGGCGTTGCAGGCCGCGAAGCATCACACAGCGGTGATGGTCAGGGTATGAACTGTCATTTCAAAATGTTTCTTGACTCAGGATATACATATGCCGTACTTGCAAATTACAGCCAGCCATCAGCAAATATTGTGGCAAATGTAATTGATCAATTAATTTCAGGCAGTGTTGTAACAAAATAATCTTACATACAATTTGACGGCGAATGAATAGGGAGATATACTTCATTTTTACGGTTAACTAAGTCATGTATGTATTGAAACCGATATCATTGATTCTTCTCACAACAATCAGCTTTACCGGGTGTCATCACAAAAATGATGTCGCGTATACTTCTTCCGATACCTGGCGACCATCATATTATGTTTCAATAGATGGTTTGTGGAGATGCACTCCGGAAACATCCCTGAAATTCCCGAACGGCTCGTTGGAACCAGTAATCAAAATCAGCGGAGCCATATACAGAAATTTGACAGTCCAGGGTTGTTTTTTATGGGACAGCCGTTATTATGATGAATGGGAATTGTCTGATATACAGTTTGATGACTCAACAAACCAGCTGACGGTGATAGATGGCAACGGAAATAAATATGCCGGCGTCGTGGATGAGAATATGCGAACAATCATCGGATATGTTTATTCAAATGATCCAAACAACAGTGTTCCGGAAGACAAGCTTGACTTTATCCGGGCTGATTCGATTCATGCAACCCGACTGTTTATGCCTCGCATTCCTGATTTAAATGGAAGTATAAAATATGTTTACCACCAACCCGAGCAAAATGAAGATGGCTGGCAATCTGCCCCTATTTTTCAGTTTACCACTGACTCCGCAGCTATCTATGACCTGATGTCAAGGCTGATCAGGCAGGATTACGGGCATTTGGAATCCTTGATCATTATCAAGGATGGGAGACTCATACTGGAAGAATATTTTTATGGTTATGACCGTTCACAAATTCATAACATACATTCCTGCACCAAGAGTATTACTTCTTTGCTTCTTGGCATAGCCCTGGAGGGTCATGATTCCATGAATGTCGACCAATCCATATTCACTTTTCTCCCACAATATGATTCTTTAAAAACTGAAGAAAATGAACAGATCACCCTGAAACATATTTTAACGATGACAGCTGGATTTCTTGAGGAAGAAGATCTTGAGGAACATGAGACCGATGATCTGTTTCAATATATCCTCAGCCTGCCCCTGGTGTCGAAACCTGGTGAGAAATTCAAATACAGTAATGACTGCTCTAATCTTCTCGGAGGCATCATTTACTCACTTGAGGGTAAGCAAGTGGACGCCTATGCTGAAGAAAACCTCTTTGGTCCACTGGGTATCTCACATTATTACTGGGAATCTGAGAATGGTGTACCTCACTGTCACAGCGATCTGCATTTACTCCCCAGGGACATTGCCAAGATCGGTCTGTTGGTCCTGAATGATGGGAAGTGGCGGAACAGACAGGTCGTTCCAAAAAAATGGATTTATGAATCTACAAAGCCTCATGTACAGGAAAGTATTTATTATGATTATGGTTATCACTGGTGGCACCGTTCAAAGGAAAATATGCCCTGGTGGGAAAGATCGGATATGGGAACGAGGGATGAGAAGGATAAGATAATAGCACTGGGATATGGTGGTCAATACATTGTGATCATCAGGGATCTGAACATGGTTGTGGTGACCACCGCATCGGATTATGGCAATGGCAGGAAAGCACGAAGTAAAATCCCCATGGTGGTAGAAGAGATTATTCCCATCTTTCTGGAGATATGACACTAAAACAGATCGAAAAATTCCAATGGGCAGCTGTCCCCTCATACTGCGGCGGATTATCTAAAATGTAGGCGATATCCATGATGTACATTTGTCTCCCCAGTCCCTCATGGGTAGCATCGATTGACATTGGCTTTCACCTCGGCCAGTTTTTGAGCCATTTCTCCTGATCCGTCATCTTTGAAAAGACCGAAATAGCGGCCTTCCAGTATGGTATTGTCGTCCTGCCATACATGGTGGCTGGGATTGTCAAAGAAGTAGCAGACATCTTGCCCGGTCGCACAACCTGCCAGGTTTAAAAGTATATGATCCAGTTTCTCATTTGATTTCCTCCTAATCATAAATACAGATTTGGCCCAGGGATCAAAAAGACTGCGATATGGCTGCTTGTCATTTATCAGACCTCTGCAAAATAAATTAATTGCTAAAGAGTTACAAAAACATATATGGTACAGACATCCTAAATTACTATTTTCAGAATTTAATTTGCGACGATGCCATGAAAGTGCATTATTACAATAACAAAACGAAAAACATACGATGCCAGCACGCAAACCAAAAACAATCGATGAATATATAGCTGAATTTCCTGGGGAGGTACAGGATATTTTAAAAAAAGTGAGAGAAACAATACGTAAGAATGCCCCTGATGCAGAAGAGACTATTAATTATCAAATTCCAACTTTTAAGCTAAATGGGAATCTTGTCCACTATGCAGCGTTTAAAAAACATATTGGATTTTATCCAAGCCCAACCGGAATAAAGCGGTTTAAAAATGAGTTAACTGACTTTGAAACTTCCAAAGGTTCGATAAAATTTCCCTTCAATAATCCGGTTCCCTATGACCTGATTGCAAAAATCACAAAATTTCGAGTCAGGGAACAAAACTCAAAAAAAAACAAACAAAGTCAATAAGGTGGTAATATAAAGAACACTCAAAAGGTATTAACAATATTCATATGAGGTATTGGGACAAAAAAGAAAAGCTATGTAAATACGCAGGTGGTGTGAGGCAGTTCTTCCCTCTAGCCAGTGATCAATTGGTGTTGATCTCAAGAATCATTGAGAAATTCAACCCTGAGATCAAAACTTTTCTGGATCTAGGCTGTGGCGATGGATTTCTGGGACATTTCATCCAAAAAAAATTTCCGGAAGCATCCGGAATATACTTGGATATATCAGAAGAAATGATCAATAAGGCCCGAAAAAAGGTTACTGATCAGAAATCTGAATTCATTGTTACGGATT
>LJUP01000158.1 GCA_001303955.1 Bacteroides sp. SM23_62
GTGAGGTAAAAGTGTCCTACAAAGTTGCCGGCGATGATAAATGGCTGCCGGCCATGCCCCTGGTGCGCGTTCCTGCGGAGAGTACCGGAAACCGCACCCGGCCAACCTACACATGGAAAAACAAACATTCGGGCAGTATATTTAATCTCAAGCCGGATACCGAGTATGAAATCCGTTTGTCACTCAGTGATCCCGATGGCGGTGAAGCCACAGAGATTGTCAAAGCACAAACTCGTCCCGTACCATCAGAAGCCAGGGATTCGCGAATTATTAAGGTTACTCCCCGGACACTTGAAAAGGCCGCAATGCATGCTGAGCCAGGTGATATACTGCTACTGAGTCCGGGCTACTACGATTCTTTTGCAATGCCTGTCGACGGAGAACCGGGAAAACCTATCGTCATACGTGCCGACAATGCCCATCCGGTAATCGGCAGCACGTTCAACTCGGTCAACCTTGAACACCGCCAAAACGTGATCATTGATGGATTGACAGTGTGGGGACCGGTACTTCTGCGCTGGGCAGAAAACGTGGCCGTACGCTATTGTAACATCGAATCACAATTCGGAATTATAGCCCAGCAGCAACCAGGCTGCAGGAACTGCTATATCGCCGATAATACCGTCAGCTATAAGATGCCCTGGGTGGCCGAAGGAACCGGCTCCGGCAGTATCTGGGGTGGTCCGGCCAACATTGGCGAGGGGATCGAAGTCACGGGACCTGGCAACGTCATATGCTATAACCGCGTTTCCGGTTACAGGGATTGCATATCGACCATGGAAGATTTATGGGTCTACGACCAGATGTGTATTGATATATACAATAATGACATTTCCGAGGGACCAGATGACGGAATTGAGGCTGATTTTGCTATGAACAACTGCCGCATCATGCATAACCGGATCACCAACTGTGGCATGGGACTGAGCTCCCAGCCCGGACTGGGTGGCCCTGTGTATTTTATCCGCAATGTGATGTACAATATTTCCATGGCCCCTTTTAAACTTGAGCGCCGCAGTTACGGCAACCTCTTCCTGCACAACACGGTGGTTAAATCCGGTGACGGATTATTCGAACACCACGGGCAAAATGCCTTTTTCAGGACTTGGTGGTTCAACAACTTGTGTATCGGCGGTTCGGGGGGAGGCAAGAGGGGCCGTTACTCGGGTGGCGAGGGACTGGCAGTTGCATTGCCAGGCTACAACGCTACCTGCAAATTTGATTATAATGCGGTCGGCACTGTAAACACACCTTTTGCCGGATTAGTTGGTGATCAGCGCTTCGAATCGATCGAGGGAATGCATCGCTTAACCGGTGGTGGTCACTGTGTTCAGGTAAACATGGATGTATTCGCGGCGGATATTGCATTCCCCGACCCGGTTTTTCCGGAGCGTCCCCCTCAGGATCTGCGTATAGCCACCGGTTCACCTGCTGCGGATGCTGCCCTGCTGCTACCTAATATCAACGATGGATTTACCGGCCAGGCCCCTGATATCGGTGCTTATGAAATCGGAAAGCCTCTTCCTCGCTACGGACCGCGACCCAGGGGTGTTGATGAAAACTCCATGCGCTGAAAATTCAACACTTTATCACCCCAATACCCGGTCACTTAATAGGCTCAATCCATAAATTCCGGAACTGGATCCTGGACCCCTCGGCCTGCAAGCCTATTCCTCCACTGGTCAAGGAGCAATTGGTTGCTGCATTCTGCAACAGACCATTTACCCTTAATTCAATTGTATTCCCTTTGCAAGTTATATCATAACTGTTCCACTCGCCGGCAGGTTTTTCATTCGTTGGATTTAATTTGGGGATAATCGGTTTGAGGGTATCGGAAGAAACATAGGTACTATCACCCAGGGTGGCCCTTTCTCTTACTCCATGAACAATGAAATCACCTGCATTCTCATATTTTAGTTGTCCTTGATAATGCGCTGGCCATATCAGGTCGGGACCACTTGTGTGTAAGAATACTCCGCTGTTCGTTGGTTCATCAGGATACCGCCATTCTATATGCAGATGATAATCAGCATATTCCTTAACAGTTCTCAGATAGCCATTCGGAACACCTACCGTTTCAATCATTCCATCGTTGACGTAAAAGAAGTCTTCGGGACTGATTATTGATTCATCCACAAAAATCGTCCAGCCATCCAGGTTTTCCCCATTAAATAAAGATTCTTTTTTTTGAGTGCACGAGGCAACAATCATAAATACAAACACAGAAAATAAAATTGTTCTCATTTGTTGGCGTATTTAAATTAAGTACAAAAGTAAATTATATGTTCCTAACATAAAAAAAGCGTCCTGATGGACGCTTGGTGGAGATAAGGGGAGTCGAACCCCTGACCTCGTGACTGCCAGTCACGCGCTCTAGCCAACTGAGCTATATCCCCGGGCGGTGCAAATATATAAAATTTTTTAACTTAATTGGATCAAACCAATCGAACAGGCTGGCACGGAACTGACGGGCCTGCTGATGATTTTTAGAATCCTGAGGACTGCGATGCCGGATCATTCTCCATCAAAAAACCACCTGTTAACCTGGTAAGGGAAGTGCGTGACCCGATCAGGTTATAAATGGCCTGCAGCCTTCTCAGGGCGGAATTCAGATAGATCAGCTGGATATCCCTGTATTCAAAAGACGTGATGGCACCTGAACGGAATTTTTCATCTGCAATGGACATGTTCAATTCTGCCGCTTCAAGACTTTCATCGGCAACTTCCAGCAGGGCGATCCGGATGCTGTAGAAATCATAAAGGTTTAGTAATTCATTCATGAGGGCGTGTTCCATCTGCTCAATCTCAACCAGGGCAATCTCTTCGTTGATCCGGGCTACTTCAACAGCCCGCTTGCGGGTCCCTCCGGTATAGATATCCCAGGATAATCTCAGATTTCCATAGGTAGACAGGGCATCGGTATTCCCGATAAATTGCACATTACCGACATTCTCATCCAGGCCTGCCGAAACATACAGGGAGGGATACAAAGCTGATTTTCTCAGGTCGATCTCTTTCTTCTGCAATTGCAGGTTGGTGTACTGGTTCTTCAGGGTCTGGTTGTTAGACATCATTTTACCGGACAGGTCGGACAGGATATAGTCCGTTGTATCCGCTTCAAAAGGGTCAGGAAAATTCCACATTTGATTGGGATCCAATCCAAGTAAAAAATTAAGGTTCCGGATTGAGTTCCGCACCACCACTTCCTGGTTCATAAAAAAGGCCTTGTCATTCAGGTAGACATTCTGGGCCTGGAGGACCTGATAGGTGACTGTACCCCCAAGTTCATAGCGCGTCTTTTCATAGGTATACCTGTCCTCAGAAAGGATCATCACCGTTTCCAGCACCTTAAGGTTTTCCTGTTGGAGCAGGACATCATAATAGGCCATGATCACATCCTCGATGGTGTTCTCAACTACCACACCCATTTGCCCTTTGGATAATTCTTCGATCGTTTCAAGCTTATCTTTGGTAAAATTTACACGGAACCCATCAAAGATGGTCCAGTCCAGTCCCACACCGGCATACAACCTGTTGGTCCAACTGGTATCCGTGAAATTATAAGTATTGTTCGAGCTGGCATCAAAACCAATGGTCGGGTACCTGCCAGCTTCCCCCCAATTGTTGTTGATGCTGGCAATTTCCACATCCGATTTCGAGATCCGGATGCCATAGTTATATTTCAGGGCCTTGGCCAGAGCATCGGTAAGGTTAAGGTCTTCCGGTTGAGCAAAGGCCGAAAATGAAGTGAGGAGAATAAATGAAAGCAGGCCATATATCTTAAGATTCCGGTTCATTTGGAATGGATTTAAACTCATTTCAGTTGGGATTCTGATCCGGTGGAATTTTTACCATTTGACTCCAGCATCATTTTGCGACGGTGATGAATGATCGCAATTTCAACATCTTCACGTTCCGGTTTAAGACCTGTCCAGAATCTCCTGAAATATACCCTGACATCATTCAGCAGCATAATCAGAATGGGGAAAAAGATCAGGATAAATACGGTACCGATGGCTACTCCATATGCCAGGCTGATGGCCATTGGAATAAGGAATTGCGCCTGTATACTCTTTGCCAGAACGATGGGGAAGAGTCCCACTGTAGTTGTGATAGATGTCAGGATGATAGGCCTTAACCTGATCTTTCCGGCCTCGATAACCGCCTCTTGCACTTTCTTGCCCTCTACCAGCAGTCCGTCATATTTGGCAAGGAATACGATGGCATCATTGATGATCACCCCCGTAAGAGCGACCATTCCCCAGAGGCTCATCAGCGATATTGGTTTACCATGAATCCCATGACCCCAGAAAACCCCCAGCATGGATAGCGGGATCATGGCAATGATGATGATGGTCTGGTTGAAACTCCGGAAATGCAAAATCATCACCAGGATAATAACAATGAAGGCTACGCCAAAATACTTGTATATTTTATCTATTGCCTCCCTGCTGAACCGCCTTTGTCCATGAAATACATAGCGGATCCCCGAGTATTGAGACAGGATATCAGGCATGATATTCAAATCGATTTGTTCAAGTATCTCCGGTACGGAGGCATAGGGATCTACTGTTTCTGCTTCCACCCGGATCTCTCTTGAACCGTTATATCTATTGATGGCTACCGGTCCCCTTTCCATATGATAATCGGCCAGTTCAATCAGTGGATACTCACCGGATGGGGTTTTGATCTTCATTTTTTCCATTTGTCCGATCGTCAGCCGGTCTTCCTTCGGATAACGCACCCATATACGCAATTCATCCCGCCCTTCCTGCAACCGTTGTGCCTGTCCTCCATAAAATCCCTGCCTGACCTGCCGGGCAATGGCATTTTCATCAAGTCCCAGAAAATAGGCCTTTGGCTTCAGATCCAGCCTGATCTCCTGCTTGCCGAGCGCCACATTTTCATTGATGTCTTTCAATTGGGGCAATTCACCCAGACGGTATATCATGTAGTCTTTGGCTTCCTCTAATTCGGCCAGGTTCCTTGACATCAGGCCTATGGATACGGGCGAGCCCCACCTGTTCCTTCCTGCCACCGTGTACTTGCGGGCTTCGGGAACCGGACCGATTTTTTCGCGGACTTTGTTGGCAATGTCAAAACCTGCGATCGGGAGTCCCTCAAGGTCACGCGGATAAACAGAAACCTCACCCGCATGTGCACCGGATTCCTGGCGGTCAAAAGCGTCCCCCACGCTGGTCTGTACCCTTTCAATAATATCCTCCTCTTCCCCAAGTTCTGCCTTCAGATCCTCATTTACCTCCCAGACGGCCGTTTCAAATCTTCTCAGGAATTCTATGGTCTGTTTTTCACCATCCCCCGGGGTAAAAGCCACATTTATCTCAAAACTGTCAAAATCGACCGACGGGAAGAAGGTATTTTTAATATAACCCCCCATCCACAGACCGGCCGTAATAAGCATCAAGCCAACAGGAATGGCAATCACTGCATGTCTCCACTTAATCAGCCAGCCCAGCATGTGATGATAGATCCTTTCACGCAGCCAGACGATAAACCATTCAAAATATTTTTTAATCCCAGTGGTTCTCCTTTCCAGACTTTTGCGGTTCAAAACCTTTGGATTGGAGAGATGAGCAGGCAATATAAAAAATGCCTCGAAAAGTGAGAAAGCCAGGCTGGCTATCACCACAACGGCAAGGTGTGACATAAACTCCATCGTTGTCCCTCGCATGAATAACAAGGGAGTAAAGGCGATGATGGTAGTGGTAATGGAAGTGAGTACAGCGGGATAGACTTCCATGGTTCCGTCCACGGCGGCTTTCATGGGACTTTTCCCCCGCTCAAAATGCAGGTAGATATTTTCTGCGACCACGATCCCGTCATCTACCAGTATCCCGATCACCAGTATCATCCCCATAAGGGACATCATATTGATGGTTATTCCATAGAAATAGGCAAATATGAACATGGCCAGGAAACTGAACGGAATGCCCCAGGAAACCCAGAGAGAAACCCGTAAACTTAAAAACATGGTAAGGCAGAGGATGACCAGGAACAAACCCATGAGACCGTTTTTTGTCAACATGTTCAGCCGGCTTTGTAAAATATCCAGATAAGCCCTCGACATTCCGAGTTCTACACCCACATTCCTGGCATTGAAATCTTCCATATACTGACGGGCAAAATCTGTCATGGCCTCCAGGTCCTCCTCCGGGAGTTTTTCAACCCTTATTCTCACTGCAGTTCTTCCATTCAGCCAGGATTTATCGGAGGTATCGGCAAATTTCTTCTTCACCTCGGCAACATCCCTGATCCTCAGGTAACCTCCATCAGGCTGGCCGCGAATGATGATGTTGCCTATCTTGTTGGGATCTGTGCTGCGGGAACGCAGGCGGATCAGCAATTCTTCTTCATCCGATTTAATCTGTCCACCGGAAACATCCTGGTTGTTGTCCCGGACCGCATTGGAAATATCATCAAAGGTGATATTGTACCGAAGCAGCATCTCTTCTTTCGCTTCGATGGAAATCTCCGGCTGCGGGTATCCTGACAAGGATATCTGGCTCATCACTCCGGAATTGTAGAAATCCTCCTCAATCCGCTGGGCATAATCCTTGAGGGTCATCAGGTCCACATCTGCACCTTCGATCGGCGTGAGGCTCATATAGAGACCAGGGGCCCTGGATCTGCGTTTTGCTACAATGGGTCTTTCCGCAGCGGACGGAAGCGCAGAAATACCGTCCACCGCATTTTTAACCTCGATCAGGACCTCATCGATATCATACTCACCGGTTGTTTCGATGGAGACCATGGACCGGTTCTCAACCGATGTTGAGGTAATTTCCTTGATGCCTATCAGTCCCCTAACAGCCTCCTCGATACGGGATGTAACCCCCTCCTCCATCTCTACCGGGGAGGCTCCCGGATAAAAGACGGATATGCTGATAAAACGGCTCTCTGTTTCCGGGAAAAAGGATTTTTTCATGGAAGTATATGCAAAAACTCGTTCGATTAATTTCCTCATTGCTTCAAAACTTGCGATTATCGGGTTCTTCCCCCCTGTTCGGCTGGTTTGTCCCGGGTGGTTTCATCTTGAGCTTGAGGGGTACTTCCTGCTGGATTGTCACCCGAATGCTTTCCCGGTTTTTTTTGGCCAGCATTTTCCTTAAGCCGACCATCTTTTTCACCTCCGGGACCCATTTCCTGGCTCCGGCCTATCGCAGGCTCTTCCTGCTGATCTCCCAATTTTTCAACCAGGGTGCCTTCCAGTACATTTATCAGCGGTTGCATTACCAGGACTTCTCCCTCTTCAAGTCCGTTGAATATCAGTGTTTTTTCATTTACTTTAATAATATTTGCGGTTCTTTTCTCTAAACGGTTATCAACGATTACAAAGACTTCGTTGGTGTTGAAAATTATGTTGCGCGGGACTTCCATGGCATTTTCAATAGGATGGCCGGGAAATTCAGCATTCAGATATTCTCCCGCAAGCAGGGTCGGATTGCGATGGTTCTGAATTTTTATAAAGATCGACTGAGACTGAGTGTTGGGATCCACAAATTGGCTCTTCCTGATCACTTTCCCCTTCCATGTTAAACCGCGCCTGTCTGACCGGACAATGACCGGGTCACCGATCTTGATCCAGGCTGCATCAAACCGTTCTACCGGTACCTCCAGTTCAAGTTCATCGATGCGGATGGCCTCGGCAATCCTTCCTCCTGTATTGGTATACGAACCAACTTCCAGGTGCACTTCCGTAAAAGTACCGTCAAATGGAGCAATCGTAGTACGCCGGCTAAGCTGTAATTCATCCTTGCGGATATTGTAATACTGGCTTAAGACATTCCGGCTTGTGAGGAAGATCCTTAGCTTTTCATCTTCCACCTCCGGAAAAGGAGGCAGCGAGTGATCCAGGCTGATGGACGAGAAAAATTCCATATATCCCTGCTCGTATTCAGGAAAATCTATCTTAATATCTGGTAACAGGTTTGCCAGGGTATTCAGGAATTGGCTCTTGCTGGCTTTAAGTTCCAGTGCAGCCTCATCCGGATATACAACAAACAGGATATCACCCTGAGAAAATCTGGTTCCTTTTTTCAGGGGTACATCACCCTGCTGCAACCTGCCGGAAGCCTCGGCAACTATATCTACTTCTGCAATGGAAGTAAGTCTGCCGGGAGCTGAAACAGGGGAAATGATGGTGGTATATTTTACAGGTTCCGCTTTTACGTATCTTTTGGCTTCCACAGGCGGACGTTGTTGCAGGTCCTCTTTCTGCGCAGCCAGGAATCTCATCAGTCCATAAGCCAGTCCGACAATAAATATAAAGGCCGCAATAACTACGATCCTTTTGTCAATTTTTTTCATCTTCTAATTTTATTCGGAGAAGCATTGCAAAATCTTTTTAAAAAGCATGTAAAGATACATACAATAACTATTCTTTGACCAAAAAAACAATCAATGGTTTAATTGAAACCTCTTGATTGCTTCACCCACTGAAATATGTTCCAATGTCTTTAAGCGCATGCTCAAATTCCTCCCTCTCATGATAATCCCCCTGGCGAATGTCCAGGCCAGGATTAGCAGTCTTTTACGGATTTCAGGCGAAATTATTTAAACCTGCGCTAAGGGTGTGTTAAAAATCTGCTAATTAAAATGCCCGCTCCAAAGGATTGAAGCGGGCATCAAATGAAATAATGCAATACCTAGAGTGACCAGCCTTCCCTGTAATTATGCTTGATCAACTCTTCGGCAAATCCTTTGGCATTGATCGGATCCGTATATTCTGTATTGAAATGCGGGTGCCCGTCAATGACCTCAAAGGTATCCGATTTGATGATCCTGACGCTATCATTTTCACCTATATTGGTGAATTTCATATTCTTGCCATCCCAGTGAAGTTCCTTTTTCAGGTCCTGCAGACGTACTGCCAGTACACCCATGACCACCATTTCGTTCAACGGACCAGCATATCCGAAATTTGAGCTGGCTTCCAGCCTGTCTTCAGGGCTTTCCTTGCAGGCCCTTACCCAGTCCATCTGATGTCCGAGATCTACTCGCCTCAGGTAAGGCTCAGGCTTTTGATAGGATGCTTCGTATGATTCCGGCAGGAGGAATGGATTTATGCCATATGTACCACACAATAATTTACCCTTGGTGCCTATAAACAAACATCCACCATTGCTGTCCCTTCCCAGTATTTCTCCAGCCGGGTGATCTTCAGGCCGCGGAGGCAGCAGTCCGCCATCCCACCAGGTAACTTCCACCTCCGGCATTTTAACCTTTTTGTATTTAGGCCTTTCCGGGAAAGTATATTTTACCACTTCCGCAACTGGTGCACATTCGGTATTGAACTGTGTGGAGCTTCCCTGTACCTTGGTTGGATATTCCAGGTTCAGGGCTTTGAAGATCGGGTCCATGATATGGCAGGCCATATCTCCCAGGGCACCTGTTCCATAATCCCACCAGCCCCGCCAGTTCCATGGATGCAAAATGCTGTGATAGGGTTTCATCTTGGCCGGACCGATGAACAGATCCCAGTTCAGGGTATCAGGCGGCCATTGTCCGATGGCCGGACGCTGGAGTCCCTGCGGCCAGATGGGACGGTTGGTCCAGGCATGGCATTCCTCGATCTCCCCGATCGCACCATCCCAGATCCATTCACATACCTGCCGGATCCCTTCGCCGGAATTTCCCTGGTTACCCATCTGGGTAGCCACCTTGTATTCCTTGGCAACCCTGGTCATTTCACGGGATTCCCAGACTGCATGGGTCAAAGGTTTTTCACAATAAACATGCTTGCCCAGTTTCATGGCATTTATGGATACAAGGGCATGGCTGTGATCAGGGGTACCGACTACGACGGCATCGATACTGTCTTTCATTTTGTCAAACATTACCCTCCAGTCCCAGAACTTCTTCGCATTCGGGTATTCACTGAATATTCCCTTGGAATATTTCCAGTCAACATCACAGAGAGCGACAATATTTTCCCCTGTGATTTCCTTGATGACACCACCTCCACGACCACCAACGCCCACACCGGCAATGTTCAGTTTGTCACTGGGCGCTTTATGCCCCAGTCCCGCTATGACATTGCTCGGAAGGATGGTAAGCCCTGCGGTTGCAGCAGCCGAGGTTGCGATAAATGATCTCCTCGAGAATCCGGAGTTGTTCTCCATTTTGTTTTCTTTTTTCATAATTCAGTATTAAAGTTACAGGATGTTAAAGGTTCTTTGCATCCTTAAAATTAGTATTTTTTCATGAATATATCTGACTTCTTTTTCCTGCTCTCCCTGACCCAGATGAGGATATTATCAATCTTGCCGGAATCATCAAATGAACCAAATCCGACATAACCAGCCGGGAAAGTCTTGTCATTTGCCACCATTACGGGTGTATCCATATCATCGAAATACATCCTTATGGTCCCATTTTCTGTGAGTCTTTCAAGCCGGATATGGTGCCAGTGATTGTCTATCCAGCGTATCCCGTCAGTCCTCTCATTGGCGATCCCTTCTTGTGGTAAATCATTCACAATATGGACAGTGTGTGCAACCTGATGATCAGCGGAGACCTCACCTTTGGTTCATAATCACCCCGGCCGGCATATTCCAGTGCCAGTCCCCCATCCTTTCCGCCGGTCACAAACCAGGGAGCAGGGTCAGAGAAAACGAACCCATAAATGGCTTCCTGCTCTTCAAAATCCTGTTGATAGATCAATGGAAAGCCTGTTTTCGCATCTGCTTGTGCACTGGTATCAAGCATAGCAATTAAAGGGATGATGATCATACTCCATGTGGATCTCATGGGCTGTATTTGGGTTCACACAATATAGTAAATCTCTTTTACATGAAGGATGACAGATCGATCAGAATATGGTAGATTTCGTCTCTAAAAAGATTTAAATTTGTTTAGGGCAGCCAACGCTTAAATCTTTGAACAGATATATACAGAATCTTATTGATCAGGGTGAAAACCAGATGCTTGATTTCAAGTTTGAGATCAGCGATGCCAGGAAAATCGCCAGGACGCTGGTTGCATTTTCAAATACCGACGGAGGAAAATTGCTGATAGGGGTAAAAGACAACGGGAAAATTGCAGGGATACGTTCAGAGGAAGAATACCATATGCTTGAAGCTGCCGCCGAATTGTATTGCAGGCCTGTGATTCCCTTTGAAGTTCAGAAGTGGACAATCCGGGGTAAAACAATCCTTGAGGTAGACATCGCCAGAGCGGACAAACGTCCCTGCCTGGCTCAGAGCGAGAATGAACGATGGCTGGCCTATCTCAGGGTAGAAGACCAGAACCTGCTGGCCAACAGGGTAATGATGAAAGTCTGGCGCAAGGAGAAAAGGAAAAAAGGGATATTCCTTGAATACAGCAATACCGAAAAACTGCTTCTCAATTACCTGAAAACCAACGACTGTATTACCCTGTCGAAGTTTTGCAGAATCGGCAAGATCCGCTTACAGCAAGCCGAAGAGATCCTCTCAGATTTAATTGTACTGGATATCATCCAGATCCGGCTCAACGAGAAAGGCGCCAGGTACAGTCTTATTTCTCCAGCCTGACCAGTTCCGAGTACCCGGTAAGTTTCCCGTTTTTGTTGTAGGTTTCAGAACGGACGGCTCCGGCATCCCGGGCGATCCATTCTATCCCCTTGGTATTGATGTCGATCATGGCATCCGTAAACACATCGTAGGAGATCTTGTAACATTCAAAGGTGCCCGCCTCCGTGGTTACATTTTCTATGGCCTCAACTTTCCTGTTGTATACCCTGGTTGTCATGTTCATCATGGTCATCTCAGGCACGATGAGCCTGATGGTGCCATCCTTGAGCTGGTCGCCGGGGCTCATCTTTGCAGGAAACTCAAGATTGTCACCCTCAATGGTAAAATCCAAATCCTCGATCCCGCTCATCATTTCATCGTTCAGGTATTGATCCATGTCAAAGGTGAAAACGCCATCCTTGCATTCCATGGTAAGTTCGGATGTCATCATCTCATTCCCCTTCTCATCGAAAAAGGTGCTCTGGATAGTAAGCCGGACGGCCCCGCCGCTGGTCTGTTTATCGATTATTTCCTGGCGGGTGGACCCTTGTAATTTGGCTTTTTGGTTGTAATGTTTTAATTCAATGAGGGTCCCTTTCTCCATTGGATAGAAGAATGTACAATCCTGGGCCAACCCCGGGTAAATAAATACCAGTAGGCCGAATACTGATAATAAGAAGATTCTTTTCATGGCAATGGGTTATTTTTGTTTTCTGTTTCTATGATATGAATTTACGAAATTATTAGCAAATCCGGATGTGGCAGCTCTGCCAATCAACGGCTTCCGGTTTTGCTGCTGGAATAACTTACAAAATATACACCTGTAAATACAAGCAAAGCGGCCAGGATCTTTACAGGTGTTACTGCATCCTGGCCAAGGATCAGGGCAACAATGGATGCGATAACGGGCTGGGAATAAATGTAAATACTCACTGTGATCGGCTTTACATACTTCAGGCTGTACATGTTTAACAGGTAGGCCAGAAAAGTGGTACCAACTACCACGAACAGTACTGACAGCAAGATATCCCCGGGCAAAATACCCCAGTTCACACGGATAAATGCCGGTAGTCCCGGACCACTCACCAGCAGTAAGCCGAATAAAAAGATCCACCTCATCAGTGTCACCGGATGGTATTTATTCATCAATGGTTTTACGATGACCAGGTACAGTGCATAAGATGTGGCATTGGCAACGATGATGGAATTTCCAATTACATGATTGTCACCGAAGCTTATTTTCCCGCTGTAAAGGATCAGCAAAATGGCCCCTGTCCCCCCCGCTGCGATGCCAATAATTTTAAATATGGTGATTGGTTCACGTATCAGCAGCCTGGCGACAACCAATACCAGTATGGGCGTGGCCGTCATGATAATGGCTGCATCTGTAGGCGTGGTAATATTCAGCCCGTTCAGGAAAAGAGACTGGTTCACAGCCACCCCGAATACGGTGGCAATGAGCAACCTGAGAACGTCTTTACGGTCGACTCTTTCCTTCGGTAATAGCAGGCTTGTTGCCCAAAACAATAAACAGGCTCCTGAAATCCTGGCGAATACAAGGGCGAAAGGGGATAGATAATCAGGCATAACCTGTTTGGCAATACCGTAATTTACCCCGTATATCAGATTGGCGGCAATCAGCGCCAGATGTGCCCTGATGTGATTAGTCATGATCCTGGACACGGATCATAGCCAGCATGGATTCGAAAATGGATTTTCCATCTGTATTGCCCAATTCAATGTCGGCGGCACGTTCAGGGTGAGGCATCATGCCGAAAACATTTCTGCCCTCGTTGCATACACCGGCAATATTTTCAATGCTGCCGTTTGGATTGGAATCTTCTGATATCACCCCTTTTTCATCGCAGTATCTGAACAGGATCTGGTCATTCAACCTCATTTGTTTTAAGGTTTCGTCATCCGCATAATATCTGCCTTCCCCGTGGGCGATGGGAATTTTATAAGCCTTGTTCTTGTCAAGCAGGGAAGTGAGTGTGGTATTGTCGTTATCTGGCAGGATAAAAACATTTTTACAAACGAATTTTTGATTGCTGTTGTGAAGCAGTGTCCCTGGAAGCAGTCCCGCTTCACAAAGAATCTGAAAACCATTGCACACCCCAAAAACGAAACCACCGTCATGTGCAAAGCGGATCACATTATCCATGATCGGTGAGAACCTTGCAATGGCACCTGAGCGCAGGTAATCTCCATAAGAGAATCCCCCGGGAAGAATGATGGCATCCACTCCTTGAAGGTCGGTGTCTTTGTGCCAGAGCTCCACAACCTCCTGTTCCATGATATCCCTTAATACATAGATCATGTCATGGTCACAATTAGATCCAGGGTAGATAACGACTCCAGTCTTCATGCAAATTGATTTAGTTCAGTAACGCGGCTTTGTTGCCCGTAAAGATATAGAAAAAACCTATATTTGATCTTAGAGCGCTGTCCCAGGCAGACATGCATGGAACTTGAAAACCAGGAAATACTGACATTTATTAACACTGTGAAATCGCTTTCTGACTATGATTTTACAGAATATTCAGATAAATCGCTGAAGCGGCGCCTGATCAAAATCCTCCATGATTATCAACTCACAACTGATTCCCTGCTTCAAAAGATCTCTGACGATCACGCATTCCTGGAACGCATTGTAAAGGATATCACTGTAAATACCACGGAACTTTTCCGGGATCCGGCCATCTGGCACTCTCTGAGATATGATATCCTGCCTGGATTCGCCCACCGGTCAAATCTTAATATCTGGCATGCGGGTTGTTCGACCGGACAGGAAGTCTTTTCCATGATGATCCTGCTGAATGAGATGGATTTGCTTGAAGAATCAGGGATCTATGCAACTGATATCAATTCAGACGTAATTGAAACGGCCCGTAAAGGAGTGTACAGATACAGGTTCAATGTTGGTTACCTCTCCAATTTCGATGCAGTCATCAGGGAAAATCCCAGGGATCATAATGTCTATTTTGATGTCCCCTATTCAAAATATTTGACCATTGATAAGGTCCGCGATATCATACGCATAAAGGACAGCCTGCTGAAAAAGCCTGTTTATCAGAAAATGGACCTGGTAACAGATCCTAATCCCTTTGACCTTAAATTTGACGTGGTGGTCTGCAGGAATGTAATCATCTATTTTAATTATGAATTACAGAACAAAGTATTTAAATTGTTCCTGGATAATATGAATCAGGGGAGTGTATTGATACTGGGTGTACATGAAACCATCCTGGGACCCTATGCGGCTTATTTTGAGAAAAAATTTCAAGCATATTACAAGAAATGAACTTTAGGAATATCTCGATCAGATCTAGATTCTTTCTGCTGGTAACCGGATTTGTCCTGTTCTGGTTACCGGCTGGATTTCTGATTTTCAGCATGAACATTAATCCACAGGAAAAAGATTATGGGCAAAGATATCAGAGTGAATTCTGGTGAAATCTTTAAAATATTCAAACATTAGATTCACTTATTAGACAGGATTTTAAGATCTAAAGTAAAACAGATGAAACCGGTGTCATGTTTACGATTACAATCGATGAAACAAATAACATTATTCGTGTTGTATCTCAGAAATTTGGGATAGACCTGTCTGTTATGGCCTTGGCCTCCCTCCGGTTGAAATTATCCCAATTTTGTAAAGATCACCATCTTTCTACTCCGGATAGTCTTATAGTCCGGTTGCTGGATGAACCGGGTTTTATTGAGAAATTCATAACTGGAATTTATGCAAATTCTCCGGATATGTTCCGTGATCCAGAATTATGGATTGCAGTCCGGGACCAAGTAATACCTGAGATATTATTAAACACAGTAACACCACAGATCCTGATTCCTGACAGTGTCTCTGGCGAAGATATATATTCCATGGCTGTCCTGCTTACAGAAGCCGGATTGGATCATCAAATTCAACTTACGGCTACCTGCATTAATGACTGCATCAGGGATGAAATAGAAAACAAGCCTCTGCCCAGAGGCCGGTATAAGAACTGCCACGACAATTACAAGGTTTTTAACCCGGGTTCCAGCCTTGACAAATACTTTATACTACGTGACGGGAAATATTTTCGAAACCCCGGAATGCTGAACATGTTTGAATTAAAGGTGCAGGCCGAAGACCATCCAGACATTGACAGCCGAACAAAGCTTATCCTATACCGTGACCGTATGATATACTTAAACAAGGATACAAGCCGCCGGAGGATCAGAGAAATGCTTGATCAGTCAGATGAAGGGACCATTCTCATCATCGGGATCAGGGAATCTGTCAGACATTTGAAACTGATAGGGCGGATACGTACGATCTCATCGGATCTCAATATCTATTCGAAAGCAGGATGAAACATGAAGCCCTCGTTATCGGAGGTTCTGCAGGGAGTTTTCGGGTCATCGCAAACCTGCTGGAAGTGCTATCGGGATATCTTTCCATACCAGTTTTTTTATGCCTCCATAGACTAAAACAAGTAAGAAAAGGATTTGAAGAGACGCTGGCCAATATATCATCTTTGACCTTAACAGAACCTTTCGATAAGGAAAAAATCAAGGCTGGCAGAATATACCTCGCCCCTGCCAATTACCACATGCTCATTGAAAATAAAAAAATGATTGCCCTGTCAATAGATGATCCCATTCAATACTCCCGACCTTCCATAGATATTTGTTTTGCCAGTGCCGCTGAAGTTTATAAACAGGGTTCACTGGCCATCTTATTATCTGGTGGGAACCAGGATGGTACTGAAGGTATCGCTGCTGTTAAACGGCTTGGGGGATATACAATCGTTCAGGATCCTGCTGACTGTGAAATATCAACCATGTGTGAATCAGCAATAAATTTAACAATTCCCGACCAGATATTAACAATTCGGGAGATTATTGAATTTGTATCTTTGTTATGAAATGAATACCGGAGACCGCCCAAAGATCATAATCATTATATCATATATCCTGCTCATTATTTGTGCCATTATTTTTTTTATTGGCATGTGGAATAATTTGAGCATGAATACCGAAGTTCAGATTGAAAATGGCATGTATTTTCTGCTTCTGTCCATTGTAATCCTGGCATCTGTTATATTTATCATCCACCTGCTTGAGGAGGGCAGGGAAAGAATCACCGAAATCCCTGAACAGAATGAAATGCCTGAAAAGGCGGAAGAAACCGCTGTTCTTTCCAGGGGTGGATTTACACCACCATTCGAGGTAGACCTGGACCTGCTGGCTGAAAATATTATTCCCCGGATAGATATGAGGGAGAAAATTGAAGATTATGCGGAGCGCATCCTTCGGAACCTATCCAGGCATTTTGAGATTGTACAGGGTGTTTTCTTCCTTAAAAACCAGATTACAGATGTCTTTGAGTCAATCAGTACTTTTGCCTATAACTCAGAAAAAAATCCTTCATCTTTTAAGGTAGGGGAGGGTATCCCGGGACAGGTTGCCAAGAGCAAAAAATTAATGTACCTCACGACCATACCTGAAGGTTATTTGAAGATTCAATCCGGTCTTGGAAAGTCCTCTCCTGAAAATCTTCTGATCATACCACTTATGTTGAACAAGGAAACGATCGGGATAATTGAATTGGCATCTTTTAAGTTTTTCGACCAGGAAAAGATATGGACATTAAAGAACCTGGCCAGAATGATAGGAAATGCGATTGTAACCAAGGTAAAAGCAACTGAAGAGAATTGATGGAAACCTTACAGCATAGCAGGAGATTCCCCAGTAGACACTGGGCCATGTTCATCGCAACAATATCGGGTTTATTATTCCCTTTAGTCTCCATCACCATTATTATTTTGCATAACAAGACCTACTTCACAGTCAAAAATATAATCAGTATCCATGTTGACCACCCCGAAATATTCATGCTTTATCTCCTGCCGATAATCAGTGCGTACATCATACATTTCTTTAATAACCGCCTGCAGAAAAACCAAGGATACTATCAGGAGATGATCAATAGAAAAAATGAGACAATAGATAGGAATGCCTTAATTATCAACGAATTAGACAAAGGAAATTACAGCATACAAATCATCCCCGAAGGGGAAGAGGATGTCCTGGGAAAATCCCTTCTGGTACTGAAGGAAAATCTGCAGGCCAGCTATACGAAAGAGTCAATACAACACTGGATCTATGAAGGAAAGAATCTGATATCCCATGTACTACGTTTATATCACAAACTGGAGGACCTAGGGGATCAATTTCTGGAACACCTTATCAATTATATTGATGCCGTACAGGGTGCCATTTACCTTTTTAATGAGGAAGAAAATTCCATGGTAAGTTTGTCCACCTATGCTTATCACCAAAAGAAATCAATCGACCAGCAATTCAAGCTTGGTTTTGGCCTTATTGGTCAGTGTGCCTATGATAAGGAATATATTTACCGGACCGAGATACCTGAGGATTATTTTACGATCTCTTCAGGACTGCTTGGTGAACAAAAACCCATGAGCCTGCTCATCGTACCACTGATCACGGATGATATGCTACAGGGGGTAGTTGAAATTGCTTCCCTGAGTCCCGAAATTCCGGAACCGACCATTGAACTGGTTAATGAATTAGGGGATATTCTCAGCCGGACTATTTTTAATTTGCGGGAAAACCAGAAAACTGAAAAACGATTGTTGGAATCCCAGCTACAGGATGTAAATAATACTCAAAAAAAACCACACCGGTTGGTGGAAAATGCTTCTGACATAGAGAATAGTATTGATTATGCTGAACGGATACAAAGCAATATCATTCCCAACATCCGCCAGGTCCAGGAGATCTTTCCAAAATGCTTTGTCTATTTTAAACCACGTAATATATTGTCGGGGGATCTTCCCTGGATATTCCCGGATGGTGACCTGGTTTACCTGGCCGCTGTCGATTGCAAGGGCCAAGGTATGGCCGGTGCGTTATTATCCTTCGTAGCTTACTTCCATTTAAATAATATTGTAGACCACAAGCCGGGGTTTACAGCTGGACAGATATGCGATATGCTGGATGCCGGTATCAGGAAGACCTTGCAAAAGGAATCTGAAGATATCTATACAGGGGGTGGGATAGACTTGGCATTTTGCAGGATCGACCTTAAATTGTTTGAAATCCATTATTCGGGAGCCTATCGCCCATTATACCTGTTAAGGAATGGTGAATTAACTGAGTTTAAAGGTGACCGGAAAGCCATCGGGGATATTCCGAACCGGAATAAGCCCGAAAGTCCGTTTACCAACCATCTTATTCACTATGACACCGGTGATAAAATCTTCCTTTTCACCGACGGAATGCCCGATCAAATGGGGGGTCCTGAAAGGAAGAAATATTCCACTGACCGGATCAAGAATATCATTTTAGAAAACCAGGGGTTTACAATGAGCCAGTATGAGCATTATTTTGAGCGGGACTTCGAAAAATGGATGAAGGATGTAAAGCAAATTGACGATGTGCTTCTAATAGGTATAGAATTTTAGTAATCGGTCGAAATGGAAAACGGTTTTCTTGAATTCGTCTAT
>LJUP01000159.1 GCA_001303955.1 Bacteroides sp. SM23_62
GACCACCACCTTTCCCAGTAGGACTTGCCTTCCATTCTGGCCCGTGATAACAACGCCACGGACCTGATTGTCTTCACAAACCACGCCGCTTGCCAGGGAGAAAAAATATACTTCGATATTTGCTTGTTCGCTGATCTTCTTATGAAGGTAAGAGCGCAAGGCATCCGGATCGAACTGATCAACGGTAACGATGTCCTTCTCAACCAGTTCCATGTGCATAATCCGGGCAAGTGGGGTCATCTCAACTGGCTGATTGGAAACGGTACTACATCGGTAGGTGGCTGTCATTTCCTGGCCCAAATAGTTACGGGTCTCAACCAGAATCACGGAGTGTCCTTCATCGGCAGCTTTTAAGGCAGCTGCCACACCTGCTACACCACCTCCAGCGATCACCACATCAGCCTTCCCTACAACCGGAAGATCGCGTTCACTTTGCCGAATTGTTGCCAGGCCTGGAGACGGTACCGAACAATGGCGGATTTCCAGTGTTCCTGAGCCTGTGGACTTGCAACCAAACTGGAAAACCAGTAAAAATATTAGCGCAGCCCATGAATGTATAGTAGTTCTTATCATGGTTAATATAATAGATATATTAAATTAGTTAATATCCCGTCATGTATGGCATTACATTAAGCTTACAAATTTTGATCAGATGCATAGCATTTTAATGACACCCTTATTTTATCTGGAACAAGGGTATTGATAAAACCTAGGTATGATCTAAAAATTACCTCCTTCTTTAATATCCAGGATTCTGAGGCATCTGACTTGTCAGGTTTGCATCTATTACCACTTGTGGAAGTGGGAATAGTGCATCCCTCTGCGCTGCATTTTGTCCCCCATTATGGTCATGTGCCTGAACTCTTTCCAGCCATTTTCCAAGTCTCACGAGTGTATGTCTGCGATGTTCTTCGAGAATCAGTTCACGTCCTCTCTCGTCAAGGATGAAATCAATGTCAATATCACCTGCAGAAACCTCGCTGGCATTGGATCTTCTTCTGATGATGTTTATTGTCTCTGCCGCATCTGCTGAAGAACCTAGTAAGAATTGAGCTTCTGCTTTTAAAAGGTATGTTTCTGCCAACCTTAAATATACTTGATCGTTGGCTTGATAGCTTGCCGCTGGATTATTGGGGTCGGTTCCCTCTAATTTACGGGTATAGGGCCAATCAAACACGTGGAATTTTGATGGATTAATGGGTTCCGACCAGTTAAAATGAATGGTATCACCATAATTGTACCCTGCAGGTAAATTATCAGCCGGCTGTGGAGCATTTTCCTGCGCATCTCTGAATACCATATATTTTTTAATGGCATAGTCTGAGAACCTGTCATCCTGAGGTTCGTATAAATCCAGAGCAAATTTTGTCATTGACACCCAGGATTGCGGTCTTCCTCCTCTGGCAACGGTTAGTTGAAAAGGCACAACCCCATCGATCACTATACTGTTATACCTGCTCATAAATACCCTTCTCAATAATGCATCACCACCTCCAATGGTATTATATGCATAATTAAATGTCCAGAGGGACTCTGTATTCCCTTCCTCCCTGTTTGCATTCCCATCGTAGAACATATCCATATATGGAACCCCGGCCTGGTCAATTTTCACCCCATATCTTTCCGTTACCAGACTATATGCGGGATTGTTGATTGCCTGGTCAGCCCAATAAATTGTACTATCAGGTTTATCAACCGCCAAATACATTTCGGCAAGATATGTCTGCACAGCACCTTTGGTAATCCTTCCCGGCAATGAGGCTTCTACCGGTATGTATTTCTCGGCATATAACAGATCACTGATGATTTGTTTTCTGACCTCACTGACAGGCGTTCTCGTCCAATCAGTTTTAATTGTAGACCCTGCGGATTCCTGTAGACTTAATGGCACATCTCCATATAAATAGGACAGATGGCGGTATGCCCATGCACGAATGGCTCTTGCCTCAGCAATTACCCTGTTTTTATTATCTGCTGGGGTATTGCCCATTCCTGTCCAGTCAATATCCTCTTTTTGCGATCGGTTAATGATCATATTGGCCGCATTAACTATCTTGTACAGCCAATTAAAGGTATTCTCATGAGCAAAATAACTGGGATTATTGGTACCCCCCCAGTTGGCCGTTAAAGTGGACATCCCCTTATTATTATCCGGCGTATTTGCCGTAAACAGGTCTGTACCACAGAGAAAATAGCTGGCCATTGAAAAGACGCTCCCCCAGGCACCGCCTCTCTCATCTCTTACCGCTGAATACATACCATTCAGGCCAGTTTCAAAACCTTCTAAATTGGTATATAAAAGTTCGGTTGTAATGATATGCGGGGGTTTTTCGTAGAGTAAATCTTTTTCGCAACCAATCAGTGTAGTGAAAAACACTGTAAGTATTAAAATATAATATGGTCTAGTTTTCATGTCATTTAGATTTAACTATTAACTCAACATTACTTAAAAACTGATGTTTAATCCTACAACATATTCCTTCTGCAGTGGAATATCCAATGTACCGGATAATTCAGGATCAAGACCTTCAAATTTTGTGAATGTAAAAAGGTTTCTTCCCGTAAGATAAATACGTAATTGTTCTATCCCTGCCCTGGTAATGAAGCTTGCAGGTAAATCATAGCTTAATGATATGTCTTTAATTCTAACAAATCCTGCCTTTTCATATACCCTCATTGGAACACCTCCTTGATATTCAGCATCATAGTGATTTACTATCCAATCATTGGTAGGATTTTCCGGTGTCCACCAGTCCTTTAAAGTACGGTTGACTCTAACCTCGGCCAGTGCATGATCAGTTTTGAGACCATTGATTTTGGTCACTCCATGTACCCCATGTAAAAATACATTCAGTGTGAAATTCCGGTAAGAAACCGTGTTTGTTAAACCCCAGAGGAATTTCGGGTCTCTCTGTCCAATGATCTGTCTGTCGTCAGCATTAATTACCCCGTCATTATTTAAGTCCTCAACTTTAACAAATCCAGGCTGTTGACCATATGTTTCAGCTTCAGCCGCCTCATCCAATTGCCAGGTTCCTATCCATTTGTACGTATAGTTGACATTTATGGGAGAACCAATAAACCATGCATTTGCCACATCATCAATCTCCTTACCATCTTCATCCAGGAAACCGTATAATGAAATAATTTCATTTTTATTGAATGACAGGTTACCATTTGTTCTCCAACTAAAATTACTTGTGGAAATGTTAATTGAATTCAGAGATAATTCAAATCCCCTGTTCATCGTCTCTCCAATATTCTGGGTAATTGAGGTTATTCCATGAACGGGTGATATTGTCCTGTCCAAAAGTAGATCAGTAGTATTGGTTCTGTACACATTTATATCACCCTGTATTCTGTTTCCAAGAAATCCGAAATCCAAACCTATGTTCATGGTCCTGGAGGATTCCCAGCCAAGATTATCCTGGGCCAGTGTAAGCGGCAGATAACCTGCCACAGGTTGATTAAGGGATACCATATTGGCGCCTTCTGAAGTCAGCTGTGCAATTGTTTGGTATGGTCCAACTGCCTGATTCCCATTGAGTCCGTACGAAGCTCTAAGTTTAAGTACACTGAAAAAATCAGTCCATGGAAAAAAAGCTTCCTGGTGGATATTCCAACCTACAGCAGCAGATGGAAAAGTTCCCCATTTCGTCTTTTCCCCAAAGCCGGAAAAACCATCCCTGCGTGCAGTCAAGGTTAATAAATATCGATTGTCGTATGAATAATTCAAACGCAGCATCTGGGATATAAGGTTTGAATTACTATAGGCAAAACTTGGCAGTACAAACTCAGCCTGGGCAGCCGCATACCATGTTAGTATGTCAGAAGGAAAACGGTTAGCATCCAGCTGATTCGCGTTGCTTCTGTTAGATTCAATGCTATAAAGCAAGGTACCGGATATGCCATGCTTCCCAAATTCATTCTGATAGGTAAGAATGTTATCAATAAGATAATTATTGCTCTCAGATTTATTGTTGTAGGAAACTCCTCCGTTATCAAATCCGATAAGGGTATTTCTTCCAATGTATGTAGCCTTGTCACTGTACAGCCATCTAATACCTGTATTAAGACGGTATTTTAGACCCGTAAGAAATGGGAAGTTGATTTCAATAAAGTTATTGCTGAATGCGCTGTACCTTTTATCTATATCGTCGTACAAGGTAGGTGCAAGTGGATTTGCATGGTTAGGCTCATAGGGAATGGGAAAAACTGTCAGGTTCCCATCTGCATTGTAAGCTTCACCTAGAGGATTGGTGTTGAATACATCCGACATGTTGGGCGCCGCTCCACTCAGATCCTGATAAGCCAATTGCGTCCGTGTTCCAAAGGTTAACCATTTGGTAATGTTGGCATCAAAATTAATCCGGAAGGTAGTCTGACTGAACTTATCATTGAGGGCAATACCCTGGACGTCAAAAAAGCCTCCTGCTATGTAATAGTTTGTATTTTCAGTTCCACCGGCAACTGAGAGACTGTGTTGATGTGACTGGCCGGTCCGGAAAGCCAAATCGGGCCAGTTGGTCCAGTTACCAGATTCATAACGCTCTGTGTCATATTCCTTTATTGCGGAAGGATCACGTATGAGTTTAAAATTGTAAAATTCACCACCATCCATTATTCGTGGTTGATTATCCAGCTTTTGTATGGAGTAATATCCATTATATGAAATGGTAGGTTTTGTTTTACGTCCTATCTTGGTGGTTATAAGCACAACACCATTCGACCCTCTGGATCCGTAAATGGCTGATGCGGAAGCGTCTTTGAGAATTTCAATAGATTCAACATCATTGGGATTTACACTCTCCAATGAGCTCGGAACACCGTCAACAATAACCAGGGGTTCATTACTTGCCTTAATAGAATTTCTTCCTCTGATGAGGAAGCTAGTTCTGGGATTGGCACCAGCACCGGTTTGGAGCATCAAAACACCTGGAACAGAACCCTGTATGGCTTGGGCAACGTTCAGATTTGGAAGCATCTCCATTCTTTCGTCGGGTATTGATGCTATGGATCCGGTGATGTCACTTTTCTTTTGTACACCGTAACCAATTACAACAACCTCTTCCAAACCAAATATATCCACAGCCAGTTCCACATCAAGAACTGTCTGGCCATTCACAGGCAATTCCTGGGTTAGGTAGCCCACATACGAAAATACAAGCACCGCTGCAGGATCGTCTAACTCAAGGGAATATTCCCCTTCGAGGTTGGAAACAGTCCCTTTGGATGTGCCTTTTATTAATATAGACACACCGGGAATAGGTTCACCTTTCTCGTCAATCACTTTGCCGGTGATTGTGATAGGCTGCATTGCATTCTTCTTTGACAATACAATGAGATTATCATCGAATACCTCGTAATCAAGATCTGAAATCTCACTGATATCATCCAGAATTTCCATCCATGATTTGTCTTTTGTATCCAGTTTGACAGTTTTATCCTTCACAGTTTCGCTATGATATAGAAAGCGGTAACTGGTATATTGCTCAATCTCAGTAAGAACTTGCTTAAGGTCAGTTTCTTCAAGAGCAATGATTCTATCCGTCTTTTGCGAAAGAATATCCGTAGCAAATATTTGGATGGTAAATACAAACGACAGAAAAAGACAGAATTTCATGATTAGTAGAATTTTTAGTGCATAACCGGTCGAGATAGGCATGCACCCGTTAGGATTTTTTTTCATAATTTTCGGTGTTTTTAGTTTTAATTTCAATTTTCTTTAGACCGGAAAGTGTTGCCTGCATTTTCCGGTCTTTTTTCCAAAATTTTGAATTGTCGGTGCTTAGGTCATAGGTTATTTTTTTTGGTTAGACATACAATTATCTGCTTTTATTTAGGGTGTATTTTTTTGTTATTATAATTCTGCTCTGGTCGATCGTATAATCTATGGAAGATGCTACACTGAATGCTTTCATTGCCTGCTCAATCGTTTCGTTTCTTATGGTACCTGTAAATTTGTAGTCTCCGACTTCACTATCGTTTAGAATAATTTCAACACCATACCAGCGCTCCAGCCTTCTTGCCAAACTGGAGAAAGGTTCATCACGGAATATTAGGAGTTCATCCTTCCAGGATGTTTCAATCGTCATATACTCGATATTTTCTATGGTTTTAGTTTTGACAAGATTAGAAGTTTCTTTTGAGGCCGGTTTTATATCCTTGATGTATTCTTGCTTGCTGAGTTCCAGTTTCCTTGCGTCCTTTGAGTAATAGGCTTTCTGATTGGAATGTAGCACGGTTTGTCTGCCATCCGTTTCATTGAATTGTTTTGGTAATAACATCAGCTGACCGGATATCAGGGTAGTTTCAATGATATCTTCTTCCGGATATGATTTTACATTAAAACGAGTGCCCAAAACCTTGATGTCTATATCAGATGTTTTTACATAAAAGGGTTGGCTTGGATTCTTCTGTATATCAAAGAAAGCTTCCCCTTCCAGATATACTTCCCTTTTTCCCTCGCCAAAATGGCTTGGATAAGTTAGTCTGCTGCCTGAATTGACCCAAATCCTCGAGCTATCATTGAGCATGATACTGATCCTGGAACCGTATGGTACGGTGATCTCATGGAGAGCAACATCACCTGTTTTCAACTTTGATATGGTGAAATAGGCAATCCCCGAGACCAGGGAAGCAATCACGATGATTGCAGCATATCTCAAACATTTATTGATGATCGCTCTCCGGGAATGCAGTTGATTATATTTCAAACCTTTTAAGATCAGATCATCTTCTTTTAACTTATCATCAGTAATTTTTAATTCTCTTTTAATCCCATCAAATATTTTCTCTGATGGGATATCTCTTTTCCGATCTTGAGATTCCTCCCAGACTTTATATTGCTCGCAAAAAGCTGCTTCCTCCAGATCTTCCTGATGTATTAAAAAGAACAGATGCTCCTTTTCCGCTTCGTTAAGCTTTCCTTCAAAATAACCCCTTAACAGTAATTTAATTTTTTCCGATTTGTACATTGCTATAGATTGAAAAATTTAATCACCAGATTTTATTGCTGTCACTTTAACAATAAATATCATTCGATTTTTTATGCTAATTTGATCATTTATACTTATACCTTGTACCTTGCACAAGATGTGGCATGCATGCCCTCTGCATGCATACCACATCACTCCCTAACCACTAAACCTGCTACTAACCTAAATCTATACCCGTGCTCATATATATTACAACCCAGGTTACAGGTTCCGCGAAAAAAGGAGAAAAAATGATTTTGGATTGGTAGTAAATGGCTTAAATGAAATGAAAATTACCAAGTTTGTCCCTTATGTATTTTAAGGCTTTGCGGATTTCGTGGTCCACTACATTTTCGGTTACATCCAATCTAGAGGCAATCTGTTTATAGGTCAAGCCTTCATTTCGGCTGAGCAGAAATATTTGTTTTGTCTTATCAGGTAGTTCTTGAATAGTTTTAAGAAGATAATCCATCAATTCACGGGATTCAATATCGCTTACCGTATCATTCTGTATCTGGTTTTCCATCTGCATGTATTCCAAATAAACCTTTCTTGAAAGGTTCTGTTTGATCCTGTTCAGTGCTTTGTTCTTTGCTATGCTGAAAATAAAACCGCTGAATGATTTGCTTTCATCAAGTTTTTCCCGGTTCTCCCATACGGCAATGAATACTTCCTGAACCATCCCTTCAGCATCTTGCTTGTTTCGAATGATTTTAAGGCTGAAGTTAAATAATCTGGCATGGTATTGCTTATACAACAATTCAAAAGCTTTTGCATTGCCGCGCTGTAGTTCACGGATAAGTAGCTTCTCATGCAATAACATGCATAAAATGGTTTTTATGCAAGATACTTCTTTTTAAAACATGGTCTGGAATGATACTATGTCAAAGCATTCCATATATTAATGGAAGAGAAGCTCCAAAAAGTTCTTGATTCGGGGAATTGAACATATTACTCTAACTAAATTAAATTAAGGTATTTATGAAGATTGGAATATGATGGGTATCCGACTAAGGTTCGACTTATATTATTCCTACCCAGAAACACAAATTGGAACACTACCATCCTGCCTAGTAAAACATGCCCATAACAGCTTCATTTTTGTAAGGTAGGTTCCTGGCAATTCAGCTGGCAGGAAGTGGGGGGGTTGTGATGATAAAAAAAATCAGGGATTCGTAATAAATGCCCTACTGTAGATATTTGAAATTTACATTGAAATAATTAGCCAGATCAATGATTATACATCGCTGGTAGGTTGATTAACTTAGTTTTGTAATTTTAAAATTAACCGAAAACTGTCAGACTAAGTCTTAGCTTCTACAATTCATTAATTGTATATCCTTATTATTAACCGTACGATCAAGCCCAGTTACCGCTTACTTCGCTGCGCTCCTTAAGTGGTCGGTTGTAGCGATTCTTATATAGATGCCCGTTATTGGCACTTCATCTTATAAGTATCATCTTCTTCACGTCCTGAAATGCACCTGCCTGAATTCTGTAGAAGTAGATACCGCTTGATAGATCCTGGGCGTTGAATATAACTTCATGATGACCTGCATTTAACCGCTTTTTGAGAAGTGTTTTTATTCTTTTACCCAGGGTGTTGTATACTTCAATGTTTACATTATTGGGAACTGCCAAATAAAATTTTATCTGTGTTGATGCATTAAATGGATTCGGATAGTTCTGGAAGAGTTGGCATAGCAGGGATTTCTCGTTTAAAGTCTTTACTGTATTAGGACCAGTATCCGGATTTATCCACCAGCCGTTGCGCAAGAGATTCCCTCTGCCCGTTGGCCAGATCAGGTTGTTGACCGATGAAGAATTAACTGTATAGACAAGCACACTTTCAACCATATCCTCGGCATCCTTTAGTGATACGACAATTTCTACCGTACCGTTGTTATCGATATCGGCAAGGGTGGGAACAGGCATAGCACCCCGGCGGGGCAGTGGTACTCGATGCAGTTCGTTGCCGCTTGCATCGAGCACAAAGAGTGCTCCCTTATCGTTGTCTGTTGAATACGTATTGAATACGATCTCAGGAATGCTGTCTCCGGAGAGATCGCCCACCACGACTCCGCCTGTCAGAACGGTTGTGTCAGTTGTGTAAATAAATGACCAAAATTCACTCTTATCGGAAGCAACGGTATGAATCTTGCCGTCAAATCCGGCGAAGATAAACTCCGGACCGGGTTTGTTGGAATTGATGTCGGCAATCGCAACCTGATTGGTTGCTCCAACAATGTTTGTACCCTGAAAACTCCCTAGACCTGCAAGGTAGTCAGGAGCATGAAACGGTGTTTCCCAACCGGGGATCCGGCTTGCATCAGGGCGTACAACCCACAATGCAACTCCTTTCAGGAGATCGGTCCCGGAAGCGTTTTGGACATGACCAAGGAGCACGATCTCATTGACGCCATCACCATCGACATCGGTAATGGCAGGTGCAGTACTGGTGAACTCGGATTGCAGATCCACATCTTCGTTATTTGACCAACCCTGCTGGGCGAGAGCCAGGTCATGCAGGTACCGTACTCCAGGGGTTTTCGTGCAGTTCTGAAACATGGTGTTCGCATCGAATGCCTCACCTGATCCCTTATGAAAACTTGCGTATGCATTGTCGTGAGGTACTACGATATCCAGTTTTAAATCTCCATCCAGGTCCCCAATGGCAATGTTCTGGTCATAGCATCCAGCGGGATAGCAGGCCAGATCACAACCGCTCGATCCAGCACTGTTTGGAGGAAAGCCTTCCACCTGTGAACCGTCGGCGTGCCAAGCATTCATTACGTCAGCAGGTGAGGAATAGGCCAGGGCCGCGACCAGATCAAGTTTTCCGTCTCCATCAACATCTCCTGCAGCGAGGCTGCGCATCTCATCTTCCCAGGTGACAGGGAAACCAGAAAGTACATTGCCATCTGCGTCAAGCATGAAAACCTGATCGCGTGCTGCGAAAGCAATTTCCAGACGTGCGTCATCGCGAAAATCAGCTACAACCGGACTTGCAAATATCCGACCTGGCGTGTCATTAAACTTCCAGGAGAGAGATCCATCGGCATTCCAGACGATAAGGGCATTAGCACGCGGGACTATGATTTCCTGCTCATCGTCGTTGTCAATGTCAGCTATGGCCGGCGAACCAAGCCACGCTTCCTCCCAGCGATCTTTAAGCGTGAGTAATAGAACCGGTTCTTCCACAGTTGCACTTTTTTTTGGGAGAATGTTATAGCGCTGGATCATCGATGTCGGCATGGCCATTTCTCCAACACCGCTGATCTCAGCAATAGCAATAGATTGTGGATCATTGTCCTCAGAGGTACTTGTCTTTTCAAAATGATTTTTTTGTGATTGTGCTGATGAAGACTGCGCGAATGGAATTATTGTTATCCCAAATAAAAGTATCGCTGCTTTTGCCAGCCTAATAAATCGATGTAACATTTTCATATTCCTTCCTAATAATTCTTAAAACACATAACAAATCACTACACTGGATTTTTACTCCGCTGCGCTCCGCAAAAACCAGTGAGTTCTGCCGTTATGTGTTCTCATTGTTCATTATCAACGGTCCTGCAATATGAAAAGTTGGGCGCTTTAGAGCTCTATACTTATCAGACCGTGATATAGTTTTATTAAATGTTTTGCACTTAAATATAACATTTTACGCCCAATTTTTAATATTGCGTGTTATCTGCCGTTGCTTTGTTATCTCGATCGGCAATATATTTCATGCTTCAAAACATTTACTACAATTCTTGTTATATGATAAGTTAGCCAATCATCTTCAATCAGGTGAAACAAACGATATTTCGCTACTCTGGCATCCATGTCATCATTCTGTCTTGAATACTTTGAAATTGATTTACCAGTATATTGAAAACAACCTTCGTTAGGCTGATACATGGTCATGAGCCATTCCAAAATTGTCTGCACAACTTTTTCTTTGAGTCCAATATTAAGTTCTGAAAACATCAGAAGCTCATGAACTATACTATGTCCATGATAAAAAAATCTTTTTATTTCATCATCCCTCTTTGTAGATAGATGCCATAATATAAATTTTAGAACCTTGATGAGTTCATCTTTGTATGTTTCATTTCTTGTTGAATATAAAGCCATTGCAGCATGGTAAGAAGCAAAAGGACAACTTCTGGTCCAATTCTGCTGTATAAAATGTTGCTCTGAGACCCATCCACCATCGTTACGTTGCCATTTGATAAAAAGATTGTATGCATTAATAACTCTCGGATCGCTACAAGCACCAACTTTACCTAATCCAATCAGTATGATTGAAAATCTACATGGTTCAATTTTTAACAGATCAAGACGAACATCATATTTTTTAGAATGGGACTCAGAAATAAATCCGTTTTTTGACTGATAGGATAGTATATAATCGCAAGCCTTTTTAACTCGTTTATCTTGAATTGTAAAACCCATATCTCCAAGAATAGGCAGAATCCACGAAGTTGTGACATATTTCGGGCTTACGGGTGTATAACCTGATTTAAGCAGATATGAAGGAGGCAAAGCCCATGAACCACCTGAACACCAAGATCCATCTGGCCTTTGTTTTGAGAATATTTCTTCCACTATATGACACTTTTCTACTTCAGTAAATAGTCCTTTCATTGACTTTGAATGTGCATCTTCCCTTAATAAGTCCCTGTATGTCAGATATTTTACTGGCAACGAGCCATTTTTCAGTAACCATTTAATATTGTTCTCAATTTGTCTTTTATCTAACATAATATTAATCTTCTATAATCGACAGCAATTGCAGATAACGTGAGGGTCTGCTGCGCCTTGCCTCCAGCGCGAAGCGGCGGTGGTGCGGTGTCAGCAGCACCCATTGGTTGGGATTTCCTTCATCCTCTATTTCCTGGACGTTGATAGACTGCTTCACAGCAATTGAATCTTGGCCGCGTCTTTGGCCTATTCCGATGCTATGCAATACAAGTAATTGTGACCCCTGAGATACAGATCCTTTCCCACGATCACCGGTGAAGCGCTGAAACTATCGTCCAGCCTGTTGGTCGCCAGAATCTCCAACCTGGGACCGTGCCTGATTACCACGCATACACCGTTCCGTCCCACGACATACACGCGATCCTTCGCCGCGACCGGC
>LJUP01000160.1 GCA_001303955.1 Bacteroides sp. SM23_62
CCCGGACAATGAAGGGCTGGTCACGCCCAAGATACCCCTTGAAACCAACATGGACAGGGAGGAGATGAAAACCATCTTTTCCGGCCGCACTTACATGGAAGATTACAAGATCCTCTCGCAGAGCGTACGGGCATTCGGTGAGAACATACCTCCGCTGATCAATGCTTACATGAACCTTTCCCCATCGCTGAAAACATTTGGCACGGTTATCAACCCTTCCTTTGGGGATGTTGAAGAGACCGCCATCCTGATCACGACCAATGACCTCTACAAACAGAAGGTCGAGAGGCATATTGCCAGTTATGTCCCGCAGAGCAAATACCAGATATACAGGTTGATAAACCGGATCAGGAGGTTGCGTCGGCAGAAGAGCTGAATGGCTTAATAGGCCCGCTGGTTCCTTCCGTTGATATAGTTGATGAAGGAAGTATTCACAACCTTGTTCCCGCCCGGGGTTGGATAATCGCCGGTGAAGTACCAGTCCCCCAAATGATCCGGACAGGCCAGGTGCAGATTTTCAACCGTCTGGTAAACGATCCTCACCTCGGCACTGACATCCTTTGACTTGAGCAATTCCCCTACCTTCCCGGATACCTGTTCATAGGTGAATGGCTCGTAGATCATCTTTACGTAATTGATAACCTCTTCCTTGGGCTTACCGACCTGTTCAACTGAGCGGTTGTATACCTCGTTGATCACCGATTCCCTTCCGGTCTCTTTCAGTAATGCGATGGCAGCCTGAAAGGCAACAAAATCCCCGAGTTTGGCCATGTCAATCCCATAGCAATCGGGATACCGTATCTGGGGTGAGGAGGAAACGACTATAATCTTTTTGGGTTCAAGCCGGTCGAGTATTTTCAGGATGCTCCGCCTGAGGGTGGTCCCGCGGACTATTGAATCGTCAATCACTACCAGGTTGTCCTGCCCTTTGCGTATGGTGCCATAGGTAATGTCATATACATGTCCAACCAGGTCATCTCGTCCCTCATCCTGTGAAATAAATGTCCTCAGTTTAATATCCTTAACGGCGATCTTCTCGACCCTCGGCCGGTGGCAAATGATCTGGTCGATTTTTTCCTCATCCAGCTTCCCGTTACCTTTCAGCAACAGCCTTGCCTTTTCTTCGTTCATATGGTTCTCAACACCCCTGATCATCCCGTAAAATGCTGACTCAGCCGTATTGGGGATGAAGGAAAAGACCGTATTATCAACATCGTAATCAATGGCTTTCAGGATATCCGGGGTGAGCAGCCTGCCCAGTTTTTTTCTTTCCCGGTAGATGTCCCTGTCGCTTCCCCTTGAAAAGTATATACGTTCAAATGAACAGGACTTTTTTTCCTGTGGTGTACGGATCTGGTCCAGTGATACCTTGCCGTTTTTCTTTATAATCACTGCATGACCGGGATCTATTTCGTGCACCCTGTCGGCAGGCACATTCATAACTGTCTGGATGACAGGCCTCTCGGAAGCTGCCACGACAATTTCATCATCCTTGTAGTAAAAACCCGGACGAATACCCCAGGGATCCCGGTACACAAATGCATCACCATGTCCCAGGAGGCCGCCAATCATATACCCGCCATCCCATTGTTTACTGGCTTCGCTCAGGATATTAGCCACATCGAGATGATCTGCGATCAGCCCGGAGATCTCGATATTGGAATGCCCCGCGTCCTTGAATTCATCAAACAAACGCTGGTTTTCCTGGTCCAGAAAATGGCCGATCTTTTCAAGGATGGTCACGGTATCAGAGAAATCCTTGGGATGCTGTCCCAGTTCAATGAGTTTATGAAATTGTTCCTCCACATTGGTAAGGTTGAAATTACCTGCCAGGACCAGGTTCCTGGATTTCCAGTTATTCTCCCTCATCACGGGATGCACATTGTCCAGTTTGTTTTTCCCGTACGTGCCATATCTCAGGTGACACATGTATAATTCCCCGGTAAACGGAAGGTTTTCCTTGGCCCAGATGGCATCCTTGAAACGTTCTGGTTTTTTTCTCTCCGGTTTTTTAAAATCCGCAGAGATCTTCCCGAAGACATCATTGATGGCGGCGTTATCAGCAGACCGGTAGCGGGAGATGTATTTTTTCCCGGGCGGAAGATCAAAATTAACACATGCCACACCTGCTCCGTCCTGACCACGGTTATGCTGCTTCTCCATCAACAGGTAAAGCTTGTTCAATCCATATCTCCAGGTACCGTATTTGTATTGGTAGTACTCCAGGGGCTTCAACAACCGGATCAGTGCAATACCACACTCATGTTTGATCTGTTCACTCATTCAACAGGAAAATCAATGATATCATATACGATAAATGCGGTAGGAAAATCCCTTTTGATCTTGTTCAGCAGCTTCAGGGTTTCACTCTTGGACCTGTAGCCACCAATATAAACCTTGAAATTGGGGTCATCATAAATAACATCATTCCTGATGCCTTCATATTTTTGCAGGAACCGGGCCTTTGTTTCATAAGCTTCATCCCTGGCCGAATGCGATGATCCTGAATAGATCCGGATCCAGTAGCAAGGTATCCCTCCAAGCTTCCTGCCCTGTTCCATAAACTGCAACAAAATCTCATCCAGTTTCTTTTCCTGTAAGATCCGCACATTGCCCCCGGCTCCGTCCTGCCGGAAAAGCTGTTGGTATAAATTGGACTCTTCTTCCTGCTGGTTGACATCCTGGGCACTGGCTGAAATAGCTAATGATATAATAACCAGCAAGATAAAATACAATTTATGCATCGTTTTAAAATCTGCCCCAAAATTAACAAAAAAATCATGTGATTGAATCATTTACAGATTATATGCATATTTCATTCCGGTATTGATTATTTTGTAAATTGTAAGGCCTTTTGATCCTTTAACCAGATGATTACAGGAATCCCAAATAAAAAACGGGGCGTTGAAAGACTCGCCGGTATTACGGCCTTGCTGATCACCTTCCTGGTAGTATCAGCCATTCTTACTGCGCTTGATATCAAACCAGATCACATCAATATCCATGATGATCTTTCCTACCTGGGAGATAATATTGACCGGCTCTGGCTGAATTCGATGATATGGTTCGTGGCTTCAGTCCTCATTGTAATGCTTGGACCCCTAATACTGATGAGCTTCCTGCCATATGGCAGATCATCTGCATATCTTGCCGCCTTTCTTATCAGTACCACCGGGATAGTATATATCATTATTTCCATCAATGGATTAAACATGATCAGTATGGTTTCTGTTTACCAGGAATCCTCCGGCCAGGAAACCGATTATATTGCCAGCCTGTCATATTTTATGCTGGTTTCCAGGTCCAACCTGCAACTTGCTGCATATACACTGGTGGGGATCAGTTCCATCATACTGGGACTCCTGATCGCCAGTTCCGGATTGCTGCCAAGATTTATCGGATGGGTGGCCATTTTTGGTGGACTCATTTATGCCAGTTTCGGATGGATTGGCATGGATCACATCCTTTTTATGGTGGGAAGGTTATTGTTCCTGCTTGCCCTGATCATCCTGGGAAGTTTCCTGCTTCTGAGGGGCACCAGGAAAAAAACAGAAAAATAATATCATGATCACTCATTTTGCACCGCCGGAAAGATCAACCAGGGATAAAGTAATCAAGGATTACACCGAACTGAGATCCATCGACTATATTGAAGAACTAATCGATGCCCTGCCGTACATTGCTGCGATCTTGAACCGGAACCGGGAGATCGTTTTCAGCAATGATGCCTTACTACAGCTGATCGGGATAGTAAACATGGAGGAGCTTCTCGGCCAGCGTCCCGGGGAAGCCGTGGATTGTATCCACTCAGATACCATGGAAGCTGGCTGCGGAACCTCCGAGAATTGCCAGGTATGCGGTGCTGTCAATGCCGTACTGGAATGCCAGGAAACCGGCAAGAAAGTGACCAATGAATGCCGGATCCGTGTCTCACAGGATGGGGATGAAGATTGCCTTGATCTTGAAGTTACTGCGGCCCCTCTTACCTGGGGCGGAAACCGTTTCACCATTTTCACTGCCAGGGATATCAGCAGTAAAAAGAGAAAGGAGGCCCTGGAACATATTTTTTTCCACGATGTAATGAACACTGCCGGCACCCTCCAGGGAGTGGTGGATCTGTTGAAAAAGGTTGATGATCCGGCGAAAATCAACCAGTTTGTTAACCTGCTTGGCGAGGTGAGCCACGACCTGACAGAGGAGATCATGACACAGAAATCACTTATGGCAGCTGAGAACGGGGAGCTTGTGGTTAAAAACTATGAATTTTACCTGAATGAAACCATGGGGCATATCATAGAGGAATACCGGCGTCATAAGCTGGGTCAGGACAGGAAGATCATATTTGAGGAAAATACCTGTGATTTTACGATTTATACCGACCCGGTATTGCTGAAACGCATCCTGGGCAACATGATAAAAAATGCCCTCGAAGCCACACCATCCGGAGGAAAGGTGACGGTGGACAGCAGCCTTACTCCTGAAACGGTGATCATCCGTGTACACAACCCTGGCCATATGCCGAAGGCCATACGGCAACAGGTATTTCAGCGTTCTTTCTCGACCAAAGGTACGGGCAGGGGACTTGGCACATACAGTATGAAATTACTTGGGGAAAAATTCCTGCATGGAAAGGTGGCTTTTGAGTCCACTTCCGCTTCAGGCACCATATTCAGGCTTGAACTGCCAGTCAAACAAAAGAAATACTGAATGGATTGAATACGTATTGCGCCTGAAGGTTGACCCTTGGGCGGAGCGTTCAGGAATCCATGGCCGCTACCAGGCTGTCAGTCAGTTCGAGGTTGTGGTAGACATTCTGCACATCATCATCTTCTTCGAAGTCCTCGATCACCTTCATTACCCTTAAAGCGTCTTCAGGGTCCAGCTCTGCGGTATCATGGGGGATGCGCTGCAGTTCGGAGTTTTCGGGCTCTATCCCCATTTCTTCCAGCTTTTTCTGGACATTGCCGAAATCTTCCATGGCTGTCGTAATGATAAAAACATCTCCTTCCAGTTCCACATCCTCTACGCCGGCATCAATGATCTCGAGCTCAAATTCTTCAGGGTCCAGATCCCCTTTCGGTACAGTTATAACTCCCTTGCGGTCAAACATGAAGGCCACGGAACCATTGGTTCCCAGGCTGCCGCCCCGTTTGTTAAAGATCGCCCGGATATTGCTGATGGTTCGGTTCTTATTATCTGTTAAACATTCGATAAACATGGCTATGCCGTGGGGGGCATAGCCTTCGAATGTCACCTCCTGCAGTGAATCTGCCTCCCTGCTGGCCTTGCTGATGGCCCTCTCAATATTGTCTTTGGGCATATTGATGCCCTTTGCATTGGCGACTGCCAGGCGGAGCCGGGGATTCATTTCAGGATCGGAGCCGCCTTCCCTGGCAGCAATCTGGATCTCCTTGGAGACCCTGGAGAACATTTTTGAACGCTTGGCATCGGCGGCCCCCTTTTTCCGCTTGATGGTCGACCATTTACTATGTCCTGACATGATGAAAATATTAAAATTTGCTTCGCAAAATTACAAAATTGGGATAGAATTTAAAATCTCGCTCAGGTTCACCTGCACCGGATTGAACTGTTCATGTTAAATCCCCCGATTATTTTGATTTTATCCCCTTAATTCATAAAATTGATGGTCAATACCCATAAGTGGATCATGAATTTTCTAAAAAACAACCGTTTTCTGGTTTTACTGATCCTGCTGGTCAGCTTATTTACCATTACTTCATTCATAGGCAATCCGTTTGTGGCTGGTTTGTATGGCACCATTAATTACAGCCTGCTGCTCCTCAGCGGATTGTATGCATTCAGCCAGGCAAGAAATTTCCTGAAGATTACCACGATCTTTTTCCTGCTGGCCATCGTCATTGACTGGATAGAGTTTTTCAATCCCCAGGTCCAGCTGATCAACACCATACGGCCCCTGATTACGGCCCTGGTTCTCGCCCTTTTACTGATCATGACACTCAGGAGTATCCTGTTGGCAGGATCGATTACAAAAAATGTCATTTTCGGATCCCTGTGTGGTTATATTCTTATCGGCTATTTTGGTGCTTTCCTGACCATGGCTATCGCCGTTATATATCCCGGATCCTATAATATTTCAGGAGAAATCCAAACCCTGGATGCGATCTATTACAGTTTTGTCACCATGACCACCCTTGGCTATGGAGATTTGTTACCTCTCACGGAACAATCCAGGGCCTTGTCCATCTTGTTGTCCATACTCGGACCCATGTATGTGGCCATCCTGATCGCCATGCTGGTGGGAAAATACAGCAGCCAACCCGAAAAACAAATAATTCAGTAAACCTATGGGAACGGACATGATTGATTCTTTCTGCAAATACCGGGAAAAAATGAATAAAAGACTGCTTGCGCAGGATAACAAGGTGATCAATAGGATATTTAACCTTGATACCAATGCCTTTAAGGATGGTGCACTGACGGCAAGGACCAAGGAGATGCTGGGACTGGTAAGCTCCATGGTCCTGCGCTGTGATGACTGTGTAAAATATCACCTGTACAAATGTTTCGAACACAAGGTAACCACAGAAGAAATCATGGAAATATTCGCAGTGGCGAACCTTGTTGGGGGTACGATTGTTATACCCCATACCCGTGGAGCACTGGAATACTGGGAGGAATTAATAAAAACCGGCAGCTGATGATAGGGTAAATCGGTTCCCGGATATCATATTTATAGAGAGGTTATATACAGAAGAAAATGAAAAGGAGAGTCAGACCGCTTGGATTTGTTGCCGGAGCCATAGGATTGTTATCCATCAGCCTGGTTTACCAGCCCAAGATCCCATTCCCCAACCTGGATGAAAAGCTGGAAAACTATTATCAGCGGTATCCGCAACAGAAGGCCTACCTGCATCTCGATAATGTTGCCTATCATGCCGGTGAAAAGATCTGGTATAAGGCTTACCTGGTGGATGCAAGAACCCACAAAGCCGATACCATCAGCAAAAACCTCATTGTTGAGCTGGTTAATTCATTCGGCGTTTCCACTATGATACAGCTTCTCAAGCTGGATCATGGCTTTGCACATGGTGATTTTACCATTCCCGATACCATTCCCGAGGGCTTGTACCAGATCAGGGCATATACCAACTGGATGCGAAATTTCGGCCAGGAGTATTTCTTTCAGCGCGATATAAATATGTGGAATCCCGAGCATAGTCTCAATCTCTACAGGGATGACAAATTGGCCAACAAGAGGCATAAGAAACAAAGCATGCGTAAGTCAAAAAAGATTGATATTCAATTCTTTCCAGAGGGCGGTTATCTTGTAGAGGGACTGGAAAGCAGGGTGGGATTCAAGGCCGTAAACGAACTCGGCCTGGGTATCGACATTAAAGGGAGCATCCTGGATAATAGGAAAAAAACCATCAGCCCCTTAAACAGTGAACATCTTGGTATGGGGACTTTCATTTTTGTCCCGGAGGCAGGAAAGAAATACCATGCTGAGGTAGTGACGGCCAATGGCAAGAAATACCGGTTCGATTTGCCTGAAGCCCTCGGGTCAGGATACGTTCTCAGGGTTCTGGAGAACCGGGACAAAAACCTTAGATTAAACATTACAAGCACCCTCTCCGATCCCATGGTCATGGTTGCCTGCCATATAAGAGGTAAGGTTATCCACATGGGACAGGCACGGTTGGCCAACGGAGCCAAGACCCTGGATATCCCCCTCAATAATGTCCCCAGCGGGATTCTTCATATCACCCTTTTCGATGACCAGCGTGAGCCACGTTGTGAAAGGCTGGTTTTTATCAGGTCCGAGGATCTGTTGCGCATTGCCGTTTTGAAACAAAAATCGGAATTCAAAACCAGGGAGAAGGTTGATATTACACTCATGGTTATGGACCAACATGATAAACCTGTGGCAGGGAGTTTCTCACTGGCCGTTTCAGACCGTGACCTGGTTAATAATGCCGCTGATTTTCAATCCGGAATCATCACCGACCTGTTGCTTTCCTCCGACCTGGCTGGACGAATTGAGAAACCGGAATATTATTTTGATGAAAATAACCAGGATGCCGATAAGGCACTGGATAACCTGCTGTTGACACAGGGCTGGAGAAGATTTGTATGGAATGATGTCATGAATGAGAACAACCTGGAGATCAATTATCCCATACAGAAGGGCCTTTCGGTCCACGGAAGAATCACCAAGGAACTCTTTGACCGCCCTTTGAAAGACCTGCCGGTGACCCTTAACGTCCTGAGTGAATTCAATGATATATTCGTGACACGTACGAACAACCGTGGCCGGTATTCTTTCGATCTTCCGGATTATGAAGACACCATTCAGGTCGAGATTACCGCCCGCAGAAAGAACGGAAAGAAAAACCTGGTCATTTATATTGATGATAATGACCTGCCGGAAACAGAACAGATCTTTTCTTCCTACTCCAGGGATATGATCGTCAGGGGAACGAACAGGTTTAAACCAGTACCGGAGGAAGAAATAGATACCATGCAGGTGGTCACCAAGGGGATTTACCACACAGCTGACTACGTGCTCGAAGTAACTGATGAGATGAGGACCTACAGTACGGTACTTGACATGATACAGGGCCGGATTCCTGGTGTTATGGTCAGTGGCAACAGTGTGCTGATCCGGGGACCTTCATCCTTGTTAGGCAGTAATGAACCCCTGTACCTGATTGACAATATCCCTGTTGATGTGTCTGCTGTCCAATCCATGAATCCCATGGACGTGGAAAGGATAGAGGTGCTGAAAGGACCCAGTGCAGCCATTTATGGCGTGAGGGGTGCCAATGGTGTCATTGCTATTTTTACGATCCGGGGCAGGTTTATGATCAAAGGCATATTGAAATTTGATATGCTGGGTTATCATAGACCCAGGGAATTTTATTCTCCAAAATACGGGACTCAATTTGATGACCTGGTGGAAGATTATAGATCTACGCTTTACTGGGATCCGAATATCAGGACTGATTCTACCGGACTTGCACAAATCAGTTTTTATTGTTCGGACATTAGTTCAACCTTCCATATCGTCGTGGAAGGAATATCCACGGAAGGTAAGATCGGCAGTAACGAGAAGATCATCCAGGTCCAATAGGTTTTCAGATAGCGGGAATATATTCCCTTGCTTTGACAGGATCGATCTCGAACATTACCTTAAGCTTCATCAACTTCAGCAGTTCATACACATCCCCTGAGACATCACAGATCCTGAATCTGCTGCCTGTCTCACTGGCCCGGTTAACGACGGCCATGATGGCCTCGAAACCTGAACCATCAATGAAACTGATCCCTTCCAGACTGAGCACTACCTCCCTGCCGCGCTTGGAGACAATTTTGAACAGTTCTTCACGCAGTGGATCAGCAAAAAGGGAATTCAACCTGTTTGTCTTGTGGAACGAAATGCGATAAACCCCACCCTCAATTTTTAACTTCAGCATCGTGCGATTGATTGAAAATTATGCCGGTTAAATTAGAAATGATTCCAGGAAACCACACAAAAGCTGCTTTGGAATTTTTCAACAAAAAATGGTTGATATTTTATTCATTGAGTCTGATCTTTGACAGGCCTTAATAAAAGATTAAGTTCATTGAGCTGTTCATCAGAAATTCCGGAAGGGGTATCAATCATCACATCACGGCCGGAGTTGTTCTTCGGGAAGGCAATGACATCCCGGATGGAGTCCTGTCCCGCAAAAAGAGCCACCCACCGATCAAATCCAAAGGCTATACCTCCGTGCGGAGGAGCGCCATAACGGAAGGCACTCATCAGGAAGCCGAATTTCTCCATGGCATCCTCATCGGTAAAACCAAGGTTCTTGAACATCAGCTTCTGCAATTTCTCATCATGGATCCTGATAGATCCCCCGCCTATCTCCACTCCATTGATCACCAGATCATAAGCGTTTGCACGCACCTTGCCCGGTTCCGTGTTAAAAAGTTTCAGGTCTTCTATTTTAGGTGAGGTAAATGGATGGTGCATGGCATGGTAGCGACCGGATTCCTCATCCCATTCAAGCAGTGGAAAGTCGACCACCCAGAGCGGACGGTATGTATCTTTGTCCATCAGGTTCAGCCGGCTCCCCATTTCAAGTCTTAATTCGGACAATGCCTTCAGGGTGGCAGACCTGTCGCCAGCAAGGATCAGTATCAGGTCACCGGGTCTGGCCTGAAACTGGTTCGCCAGTGATTTCAGATCTTCTTCGCCGAAGAACTTCTCTACAGTTGATCTGAAAGTGCCGTCTTCATTGTACTTCACGTAGATCAATCCTTTGGCTCCTATCTGGGGACGTTTTACAAAGTCCGTTAATTCGTCCAGCTCCTTCCTTGAATAGCCTGCACAGCCCTGAGCACAGATCCCTCCTGTGTATTCTGCACCGTCAAATACCTGGAACCCCTTCCCCTGAACCAATGATGTCAGCTCTTTGAATTTCATTTCAAATCTCAGGTCAGGCTTATCCGTCCCATATTCAGCCATGGCAGTGTCATAAGACATCCGCGGAAAGGATCCTTCCACCTCTACACCCAGTACTTCCCGGAAAAGATGCTTTGCCAGGCCATCAAATGTGTCGAGTACATCTTCGCGTTCCACAAAGGACATTTCACAATCGATCTGTGTGAATTCGGGCTGTCTGTCAGCCCTCAGGTCTTCATCCCTGAAACACTTGACAATCTGAAAATAACGGTCATAACCGGCCACCATGAGAAGCTGTTTGAAGGTCTGTGGTGACTGGGGCAATGCATAGAACTGGCCCGGGTTCATCCTGGAAGGTACGACAAAGTCCCTCGCCCCCTCGGGTGTGGTTTTGATCAGAAACGGTGTTTCCACTTCGAAAAAACCCTGGGAATCCAGGTATCTTCTTACTTCCTGTGCCATCCTGTGCCGCAATTCAAGGTTCTTTCTGATCGGGGTTCTCCGGAGGTCAAGATACCTGTATTTCATCCTGAGATCATCACCCCCGTCTGTTTGATTTTCTATGGTAAAAGGAGGTACCTCGGCAGGATTCAGGATCCTTAATGTTTCGATGATAATCTCGATATCGCCGGTGGGTAGCTTGGGATTCTTGTTACTCCGCTCAGCCACCTTACCGGTGACCTGGATAACAAACTCCCTCCCCAGCTTCCTTGCCTCCAGGCACAGTTCCCGGTTCTCTTCCATGTTGAAGACGAGCTGGGTAATTCCGTACCGGTCCCTCAGATCGACAAAGGTCATTCCCCCCAGGTCCCGAGAACGCTGGACCCAGCCAGCCAGGTTTACCGATTTGTTCAAGTGCTCAAGGTTCAATTCCCCGCAGGTATGTGTTCTGTACATAATGTGTTTTATTGATCAGGTTTTCTTATTACTTTGCGAAAATAACAAGAAAAGGGAACAATTCATGATGTATCCACTCTTCTCTGATGAGTATTTTATGAATGAGGCCCTGAAGGAGGCATATAAAGCACTCGAGCAAAAGGAAATCCCTGTCGGAGCAGTCATTGTTGCCGAGCAGCGGATCATTGCCCGTGCACATAACCAGACAGAAGCATTGTCGGATGTAACAGCTCATGCTGAAATGCTTGCCATCACGGCTGCCGCAAACACACTGGGGACGAAATACCTGAACCAGTGCACCCTGTTTGTTACCCTGGAACCATGTATCATGTGTGCCTCCGCCTCAGGGTGGGCGCAAATTGACCGGATCGTTTACGGGGCAGCAGATCCGAAAGCAGGTTACAGCCGTATCATCCAGGATATCATACATCCCAAAACGAAAGTGAAGGCAGGTATTCTGGACAAGGAGTGCAGGGACCTGATGAGTAATTTTTTCCGGGATAAAAGACAGGCCTAAACCTCGCGGAAAGTAAATCCCACTGCCTCGAGATCGTTCCAGAAGTTTGGATAGGATTTGTGGACAACCATGGGATCTTCAACGATGAGTCCGGGTAACTTCATGGCTGCAGGGGCAAAAGCCATGGCCATACGGTGATCCTGGTAGGTCAGGATGAGAGGAATGG
>LJUP01000161.1 GCA_001303955.1 Bacteroides sp. SM23_62
ATGAGTACCGATATTTTTCGCATCATAGAGAAAAAACATATTGTCTTCAACCAGTACATTGGACCACTGAAAACCACGACAGGTACCACGAATCCCCAAACCCCGGCGCAGAGAGTCTGTACTGTCTGGATAAAAGGCAAATTCACGGTTGTTATAATCATCCATTACATAATAGCTCTCCTGGTCTGCATTAAGTACATTTTTTCCAAAGTAACCGTTCCACGAACCGGGCCAACCTGGATCTACAGTATCATCATATTTATCCGGCCAGGACTCCGGCCAAGACCAAGCCCATTGACTCATGGCAATTCGCTGCCTTTCTTCATTTGCGAAACCGGGAAGAGGCGCCATGGTCCACCATTCTCCTAATGGACTCAAATCACCAGCGGCTGCATCACCTAAATTATATCCATGACATTCGGAGACAATAATCTGGAATTGGTTATCTATATCTTTTACTTCTGATCCAATAAACGGTATGATCTGGTGAATATATACATGTCCAGAATTTATAGGCCACTCACCCATAAAATCATTGGGATTAGACTGTCTCTGACCTATCATACCATCGTTATAAAAACTTACTCTGATCTGATTACCAGAGTGAACACCTTCATAACTATATCGTTCATCGCCATGAAGATCTTCCATCTGGGCGGCAAGGAATTGGGATAGAATTAGGTTAATAGCAATTATAATGATTGAAAATCTGGATAAAGATTTCATGAATAACCTCAAAATAAATCAATTATAAATTTAAAAATCCAAAGAAATGCCCAGTAGTATTTGACGGGGGGCAATATAAAAATCCGGGCGTAACAATAAATGTTCTACAGTTCCTATCCGGTTTGGATCATATGGCATTTCTCCAGGGCTGGGATCTGTGGTATAAGAAGCCGTACCTGTATCTTGATACACAAACAATTCCCCTCTCTGGTCAAAGAGATTGTAGACATACATAAACAGTCCAAAATTCATTGAACCCATCTGGAATCTCTTTTTCAAATGAATATCGTAGCTATGAATATTCGGTTTTCGTGCACTGTTCGTGACAAGACCGCTTAAAGCTTGCCCTCCAATACGGGCGCCTTTCGCAAAAACTGGTGTATAAGGCTCACCAGTTCTATATTTACCTATGAACGATGCAATCCATCCTTTATAAGTATAGTTAATCTGCACATTCAGGATATGCCTTTGATCCCAGCTAAGCGGAATCAGGTCAAGCCTTGGCTCCTCTTCGGCTAGCAAAGCATAAAAGGCGTCAGTAGGATTTGAGTATGTTCCCTCAACAACCTCATAGCTGTAATCCAAATTTGCTGACCAGTTATGTGACATTCTTTTTTGTAACTTTAATGTAAGGCCAATTACATTGGAATAATCTTTGTTTTCATACATGGAATAGCTTACAACCGTTCTTGCTGTTTGGATTGGAGGGCCCACCCCATTCCAATCTCGTATATCCCTGTAAAATAGTGTAAAATCAATACCAATAAGATCGAATAATGCTTGTGAAAATCCGACTTCATACTGAACAGTTTGTTGCGGTTTCAAATCCGGATTACCGACAATCGATCGACCTCCACCACTGAAAAGTTTAAAATCCGGAACGTCATATAAATATTGGAATTCTGGTATCTGAAAAAAGTGGCCATAAGAGAAATGAATTACTCCTGTGGCTGTGATAGGATAAGCGATACCCAAACGGGGACTTAACTTGGTTTTTGCCTCCACCTTCTTTTGCATGAAAGATCTTCTTTCTTCTGGAGTATATTCTACTCTTTCATCTTCAGGGGCTTCAGGATTTTTATAAATATTTTCATTCAGAAAAGGATCATATATATTAGGATCTCCTGGATTTGCTGGGATATTGCTATTGGCATCAAAATAGTCAAAACGCAGCCCGATATTCATAATCAAATTCTGAAGCTCAATTTTATCCTGCAAATAGGCAGAAAATTCCCTTGGCTTACGTGTATACTGATCATGATAAACTGTAGAAATGGGTGGTATATCGGGAACAAATGGAACAATTTGCTCGTCTCTGTCCTCATATCTTTTGGCTTGAAGGTTATAGGCATCAAGCGACAATTCGTGCAGGATTAGTTCAGCTCCAAATTTGATCTGATGCACATTGGAAACCTGACTTGTCAAATCGAATTTTCCGATCCAATACGCTATATCTCGAGACTCCCTCCAAAGGCTATTACCGGCCTTAAGAAAGCTGTAGCTGGCAGGAGCATTTGATGAATCGGGATGGACATATCCATCTGGATCACCGGGATCAATAAAATATTCGAATTCCAACCCAACTTGTTTGATACGATTAAATTCCGCTTGACCTTCTGGTGTATCTAAATCGATTATTTGTCCAGTGTCTACAACTCTTACCAGCCAGTGTGGCCGTGCATTGGGATCATCGTAGAGATGCCATTTATAATCTGAATTAAAATAGCTTAATCTGAAATCATAAAACGTGCTTGGAGAAAGTATATGATTTATAGAAAATGTATGGGTAATACCCGCATTTTGCCCCTTCGGTATACCGCCAGGATTATAGCGGTAATTATGGGAATACACCTTATCGGTGTGAGAGTCGTTCCATAACACATTATAATTAAATTTTAGGGTGGGAAATGGTCGAAAAGAAAGTTTTAACTGGACCAATTTACTTTCATATGGATTGAGTGGCACGAGCGTGCTGTCTCCCGGCATCCCCTGAGGGGTATACCATTCGCGACCGTATAAATATCCTTCGCGGGAATATAATCTCCCGCTGGTAAAAAATGTCAGTTTATTATTTGTTAACGGAACCGGGCCACCGAAGTTGAAATCTAAGCTATATGTTGGATTCAGATCTGCGAGTGGATTTTCCGTTTGCTCTGAAGTAGTTATTCGACCAGTTTGAGGATTTTGATGAACATTGACATCACTCAGTACTTCATAAATCGGTGAATTACTCACATAATCACCTACAGAAACTCTGATTTGCCCATCGTAGTTATCACTTCCTTCTTTTGTAATTACATTGACGATGCCAGACATGGCTCTTCCGTACTCAGCATTAAAAGTTCCACTTACAACCTGGAGCTCTTGGACTGCAAATTGATCAACTGATATGCCCATACCGCCATCATACACGTCCGTCACCATAACACCATCTAACCAATATGCCACCTCACCTGTTCGGCCACCCCTAATATGGATTCCGTCTGTTGATGCTGTGACACCTGCTTGAAGAGAAAGGATTTCTCCTACACTTTGCGCTGGTGAAAGTTCAAACTCATGGGCACTCACAGTAGCAAGTGATGAGGTCATATCCTTCTGTATTAGAGGACGCTCTGCCACAACTATCACTGCTTCATCGGCCTCAAGAACAGTGGTTTCAAGATGGGCATTGATTATTGTCGTCAAGTCAGTGCGGACCTGTACTTCTTCAACATAGACGGTTTTATATCCTATCATACTAACCTTAACTGTATAGGTCCCTGGAGGTATGGTTAATATATTATAAAATCCATCTAGATCGGAGGCAGCACCGAGAAAAGTACCCTCAAGTACTATGTTTGCACCTGGCAGAGGTTCGTCGGTACTATAATCTATAATAACTCCGGAAATTTTACCGGTTGTCCCTGCCATTATGCCGTTTTGTTGAAGGATAAAGAACATTAAAAAAAATACAATCAAAAATGGTAGCTGATAATATTTCAGAGTCATCTAACTCTCTCCCTTTGGAAGTGAGTGTTTTTGTACATATTTGCATAATTATCCCACAGGACGAATAGCGCCCTGTGGGATAATTCCGATATCTTCCAATACTATTTCAAGAATAGCATTTTCTTTGTTAGTGTTATATCTCCTGACGCAGTCAATCGATAGAAATACACACCACTTGCAGCCGTTCTACCTTGATCATCTTTAGCATCCCAGGTAGCCTCATAATTACCAGCAGGCATTGACGAATTCACGAGCGTCTTAATGCGTTGTCCCAACATGTTATAAATTTCCAATTTAACCTTCCCTTTTGCTGGTACTGAATAACTGATTGTTGTTGTGGGATTGAAAGGATTCGGATAATTCTGATCAAGTCTATAAATTGTAGGCAAAGATTCAACGATTTGGTCTTCTATACCTGCCATTTCTGCTGCATCAATCATCTTACACAGCAGAAAATCATCACAATAAGCCTTCCCAGGACCATCCTTCCAATAGTATACTTCGGCCGATGTGCAGTCAGCACCAACCGTAAAATAAATGGTTCCTTCGTTATAATCTGTCGAACTCACTATAAAAGATACTTCATCTCCAGCAGCATTATAGTTTTTCACGCCAAAATAGGCCTCATCCCCTTCGCTTTCCACCTTGGCATATCCTTTCAATCCATAAGTAGCTTTGGGGGATACCGGAATTCTTTGAGCAAATCCGCCGCCCCATGATACTCCTTCCATACCACCGGCATATGTCCCGCTTCTCTCCTGAGAAGAATCGATAAATCCGCCATAGTTCCATAGATCCCAATGGGCCAGAGTATCCTCATCCTCAAAGTCAGCATTTTTTAATAAATTATGGTACGGCCAGAGTCCCCAATCATCGGTATTGCCTTCTCCTCCGTAACTCTTCCAGACCCACATGAATCCATCCCCTGCAGTATCTGTGTTGGTAAAATTCAATATAATAGGAACATATTCATTAGATGTCAAACTGGTCCCTAATCCTACCAAGGGATCGGTAATATCATATCCCTTGATGCCGACATAAAGTCCCCATTCATCGCCCGTACCGGTATACCAGTCAAGGCGTCCGAATGTTGTCATAATATAGGACTCTCCTGGTGTAAGCCCTTCAAAATATTGCCCAAATCCAGATTCGAGATAAGAACCTGGGGGGAGAGCAATTTCTGGAACAGTAGCGCACCAGCTGCCTGTATGTGGGTAAAGGTCATCAAGAAAAGCCCCCTCTCCTTGAAGATAATAATTCCAACCTGGGGCGCCATTCGGCTGCTCCTCTGTGTGGGCTGTATCCGTAAAAGCGGTACCTTTTTCAAATCCAGGATCGACCACAAGATTGGTCACATGAACCAAGCTGATCTCATCGACCAATATGTCAATATCTGCAAGATAACTCCCGTCGGTCCAACAGCCCGCTTTTAATACGAGATAAACGGTAACTTCACCTTCGCCTGGCGCTAAATATAACGGACCCGGACCTTCGCAGGCATCATCCTGAAAGGTCCCGTCTACACCTGAGCCGCCGCAACCGCTAAAACCATTAAATCCTAACCATCTTGCACCGGGAGGATCATAGTCATTGCCTTCCACCGGAACCTCCGTACTCAAGTATAGCTGAGTCCAATTCCCGCTCAGATCACCTCCGGTTAATTCCTTGAAAGCAGCATGAAGCCTATACAATTCTCCGCCCTCAAGAGTCAATTCCTGCATGATCACGGTTTGTGTCCAGGACGAAGCAGAGGCAAATATGTTCAGGCATCCCCCTTTACCTGCTGCTGGTGTATCGAAAGTATAATTAAATTCAACATCTGCTTGTACTGTACTGTATGCATCCCATACCTGCCAGGAAGATCCATCTTCCATGTTGCCGCCAGTTACCATTTCTTGTGCCAGCATACTTGAAGTCAAGCATAATGAAAGAAAAATCGAAACAAAGAGACACCTTTTCATCTTTAACTCTCCTTATTGATTTTATATTTGTAAATAGGATAGAACGTATCTACTTTACCACCTCCTTTCAATTGCATGAGTTTTAAAATTGAGCTTTAAATTTATCTTTCACTTAACCTCCTTTCAAACAAATTAATTTTAAATATATATTTTTACTCAACCTCTCACTTTCTCCCTTTGGAGGCGATTGTATTCGTAAACAACATGTGGAAATAAATTCTTTATCTTTAAAAATAAATTAATGCATAGCCTAAAATCAAGTTATGTCACTGTTATGTAACATCTCAGTAACATATTTTTAATAATCTATAACACTATAATCTGGGTTTGAGTTTTATACCTTATTTAATAAATCTAAGTTTAATGGCGTCGGCTACAACAGATCCATCTGCATCATCAGACACCAATGTTATAACTTTCAGGTACCGATGGATCATGAGAGAGAAAATTCAATAAAACAAGGGTATAATCTTTCATCGACTTCTAGTAATTGTCTTTTACATGGATGCAATGGTATCAGAATTTTTATTTTTTCTTATTTTCAGCAAAAAAATAACTGGCCCAGACATGATTTAAATTTAATCTGACCGATTCTGAAAACATTTCTTCTGCTTCTTTCTGCAGTCTTTTCCCCAGATAACCGAGTCCCAGTAAAAAATATGCCTCAGCCAATCTGTCCGCAGAGGTCTGTCTTTCGCCGAACTTGGCAAAAAAATCTACCTCAGAGCTATTAATTCTCCTTTGACCCAGAGCAATCAATCCATCAAATAATTCTATTGCTTCTTCATGTCTTCCAAGCTTTTCTAAAGCCAATGCTTTAAAGTAATGATTAACAGACAATACCGGATATTGCCTCTCATTCACACAAAGCTGATACCGCTCTTTGGCCTCTTTACTTTTTCCCATTGCTTCATATGCTGTACCTGTATAATAATATACTTCCGTTAGCCGTCCACCCCGGTATGGTCTTGCAACCATCATATTTGCAGGAAATTCACCTGCTGCAATAAAATCTTCCAATGCTTTGCTATAGTTTTCTGCGTAATACTTAGTTAAACCCCTTAAAAGATGTGCATCAACAAATGAATTGTAAGCTTTACTAATACCTTCCCATTGTTTAAAATGATTCTCAGTTAAAATTTCAAGGGCTTCATCGTAGTATCCCAATTGAACGAGTAACATGATTTCCCTGGAAAGGGCATCACAAACATTGTTATTTGCGATTATATTGTGATGTTTCTGAAGCAGCTTCAGCCGCGTCCCCGGATCCTCGCGGTCAGCAGCATATATCAGGTCAATTTCATACAATAATCGCTGGTCACCTGGATTGAGCATAATTGCTTTCAAATAGCTATCAACTGCCTTCCTGGGATTATTGTCTATTTTATAATAGGCCATACCTAAGTTCCTGTATATCAAGGGGAATCTATCGTCCAGAATCAGTGATTTTTCCCATTCCTTTATGGCTCTCTGAGGCTGCATTTCATACAACAAATTGCCCAGATAATAGGGCGCCCTGGCATAGCTACCATTAATCCTCTTTGCCTCCTCTAAGACATGTAATGATTCCAGCCGGAATGGAAAGCAATAGTCCGGTGATTGTTGGGATGCTCTTTTAAAATATTCCAAGGCTTTTGCCTCATCGCCTTTCTGGAGCCAATAATAGCCCAGGTAATAATAAATCATGGGGTATGATTTGGTTTTGTCGTCTCCTTTCAGATAAAGTTCTGCGAGCACCCGGATGGCCTCATCCCATAAACCGGCATTGGCATAATCCAGTGAAAGTTCGATATATGACTGTTCATAACCATGCATGGTTTTTCGAAGCCATTCTGAAGCTTGTTCAGCCTTTTCATTCGCCCCGCTTTCACTCCCGATGAAAAACATTTCACATACAGACCAGAAATCCAAAGGATCAAATGCCTGCACGGAATTTACCAGTTCAAGCGCATTTTGAAATTTGCCGATTTTTCTCAAAATTGCACACTTAAGGTTTATCGCTTTAGTATTATTTGCATTAGTTGTAAGCGATCTGTTAAGCTGTTCAAGAGCCATTTCGTAATTTTGGTGAATACAGGAAAGCTCTGCCAAATGGTAATATGAGGCAGAGTGAAAGGCCTGACTCCAAGTAGCCTTGTACAGGTTTTTGTATGATTCTTCAAGATTTCCCATATATTTTTGGCAAATACCCAGGTAATATACAGCTTCTCCATCTCTGGGTTTGGTGTAATTATCCGTTATCCTTCGGACCGCGGTTTTTAGATAGTTCTCCGCTTCATCAAACATTGCTTTTCGGAGATGCAGTATTCCCATGGCTGTATTGACTCTGTAATCCTGGGAATCTCTTCTTAGAGCCTCCTGGTAATAAGGTTCCGGTTTGAGGGAGGGATTATAAAACTGTTCCAGACGCTGTCCGGTATAGTATAACTTCTCAATGGACTCTATCTCTTCCGGTCGCCTGGGTGGTTTGGCAACTTCAGGAAACGAATCTGGTTCAATGCATTGGGGCTGATAGGAGACAAGTTCAATACCATTGGATGTGAAAAGTGCAATATTGATATCCTCCTTTTCAACTTGAGCTGGTATTTTCATGGTATGGATAAAAGGATTTTCAGGATTGATATCAATCGTTTCTTCAAAATATTTCTCACCTTTCACTACCACCCTAACCGTCGCCCCTTTTTGTACAGCGGTAGTATGGAACGCTATTTTTACTTCCTGGTTTTTCAAGAAATCCATGTTCACGGCCGCATCAATATTGGCATTTTTAACACCTCCGATATCTCCAACCGGATACCAGTATTGTTTTAAGTATTTTGATTCATAAGGTTGAAGCCAGCTGTAATCCGGTTGATTGTCTGAATATCCCCCGATCATGAGCTCCAGTTCCGGGCCGTCGGTTTCGGTCAGGGCCTCATCCCAGAGTTTTCCCCGCGGTCCGGTACTCCATGTCCAGAATTTTTTACCCGGTGCAATATGATGATTGGAAAGGCATACCGTACCGGCTAATTTTCCATGATCATATCCTGCCAAGAAATCGTCGATCTCGTTCCAGGCAAAAATAGAGGTCCATTCCGGATGGTTTTTCCACCAGCTTACGTCTACTCCCTCTGTATAGTCTACATTGTTATAAATTTCATGGGATATGGGCCAGTTAATAAAATGATTTTTCCCATGATATGTACCAAATTTGGTTGAGGGTGGAAAGAAAACTTGGTATTGCTCGTTTGTGTGAACGCCTGTATTGGCAAAATAGAGGAATGAATGCACAAAAGGTGTTCTGTTGAAGGGTTGAAAAGTAACTTCAAAATAGGATTTTCCTGGGTAAACGCTGATACCCAACATAAACTTCATACGGTGTCTGAGCTCCAATTCTCCAATCCATACGGTGGCACTTCCATTGGGATTTTCCTTCATAACATAATCGACAGGCATATATGCAGTAGCCCTGTGGTGATGGGGAAAATTCCATTCGATTCCGCCTGAAATCCATGCTCCCAGCATACCTATCAGGCCCGGTTTGATTACATGTTGTTTGTAAACAAAATCATATCCATTGGTCTTGTCCAGTGCTCCAAATAATCTTCCACCGATTTCAGGGAGCACTTCAATCTTAATATATTCATTCTCAAGAAAAACCATATCATACGACTTTTCTATCCGCGTATCTGAAAGACTTTCATAAATTGGATAGGGGTATACCCTTCCCTGCGCGCCCTGGTAGGCTCGTCCTTCGTAGAACCTTGGATTAAGATCGGGATTATCTACAAGATAAGTTGGCAGAATAACCTGTTCTTCCCAGATTCTTACATGAGATTCGTTGTGTATCCCTGGCTGACCCTTTAAACTAGTCACATGCAGTAATAAGAGAGCGCATATAACGACTAGATTTCTAATCAGTACCAAATGTTTTATTAAATTACCTAAGCATCCCGCCTTGTTTAACAGTTTACTTTTTGTACAACTGTTTAAAAATTTTCTGAGATTCATCAATTACTCCAATTTTAATAAGAACGAACCTTAATATTTTATGAAATTAGAATCTAGATTGACAGATATTACCATCGCATTTATGAATTATACGACCATGTCCTTTTCTTTGTGCTCTTGAATCTAAAGAGATTCTAGGTGAACCTTACTCCAGACATGGCTTGGATTCAATTTGAGTGCATTCGCAAATGCCTCTTTGGCTTTTTTAAATTTACCCAGGCCTTCATAAGCAAGTCCAGTCAGATAATGATTCGCAGCTATTTGCATATCCCTTGACTGCCCGGCTTCAAACTGTCGGAAGAAGGCACTACCGCTTACACTTTGAGTCCTCTCCAGCATGTCCTCGAAAACTTTTTTGGCTTCTTTCGATTTCCCCATTTTGTTTAATGCGAGACCATGATAAAACATAAATTCCTGATCCCGACCACCCCATGGGACATCTATATCCAGAGTGTTCTGATAAGATATTTGCGCTTTGTCCCAATCATTCTGAGCTTCGTAAACAGTGCCGAGAAGATAATGAAATTGAGCCCGGCGAGATCGTCCCCATCGACCGACTGGAAATGATAGAGCTGTTTTAAAGTCTTTCAGCGCTTCAGCAAACTTTCCATTATTAAAGTACTCCAAACCTCTTAGAGAGAAGGCATTCAAATAGGTATCCTGCATTTCTCGCCCACCTTCAAACTGCGGAAAAGAATTATTTAGCAAGATTTCAATGGCTTCATCGTACTTACCATATTCAACAGCGCGTGTAGCCAGTCGCAGCAGGGATTCTGTGCGCCGTATTGCGGTTTCCATATTATTCTTTAATAACTCATATTTTCTCTGCGATGGCACTTTGTTTTTTTCATATAGTAGATCCATCTCAAACAAGAGCCTCGGATCATCTCTGTTGCAGATAACTGCCTTTTCCATACTTGCCAGTGCTTTAGGGACATCATTTTGTACTTGCTCATATGCTACAGCCAGATTGCGGTGAACAATATAAAAGGAGGTGTCTATTTCACAGGATTTTTCCCATTCAGCAATCGCGTGTTCAGGTTGATTTTCATATAACAGGTTGCCTAGGTAGTATGGCGCACGAGCATCTTCTGGATTAAATTTCATTGCGTGATGTAAGACATCGATGGATTCTGCCCTGAAAGGAAAACAGTAGGTATATGGCATTTGACTGGCGGATTTATAATATTCCAATGCTTGCGCATTTTCTGCCAGTTTCGACCAGTAGAATCCCAGATAATAATACAGCATTGGATATGTGTTGCCTTGTTGCTCCAGACGCGAAAGCACATCAATAGCCTCTTCATAGAATCCGCAGTTCGAGTAGTCGGTGGCTAGCTCCAGGTAAGACTGGACCTTATCCCGCATGATCACTTTCAACTTATCAAGCAATTCGGAAGCTCGCTTATTTTCACCTAACATTGACATCAATACGACCAGTTCATTTTTGGCCTGGTGGTTTAGAACGTCTTTGCTCAAAACATGCTCTGCCTGCTTTATTGCAGCCTCAAAATCATTCATTTTTCTCAGGACAACCACTTTTAGGCTGAGTGCTTTGAAGTTGTTCGTATTGGTTGAAATCGCCCGATCGAGATGTTTCAAAGCTGATTCAAAATCGCTTCGCTGACAATCGATTTCGGCAAGTTGATAATAGGCTGGCGTATACCAAGCGACACTCCAGGATGCTTTATAAAGATAGTCATAGGCTTCATCTAATTTTCCCTGTGTTTTAAGCACCACACCCAGATAGTATAACGCCTCACCGTCTTTTGGTCTTGTGTAATTGGATGTGATTCGCTCTACGGCAATGCGTAATTTTTCTTCCGCTTCATGCCACATCTTACGTTTAATATATGAGATCCCAAGCTGGGTATTAACCCTATAATTTCCAGGATCCCGCTTCAGAGCTTCTTCATAGTAGGGCCTAGGCTCCAATGATGCATTGTAAAATTGGTTCAATCGAAGACCCGATAAATAAAGCTCCTCTATTGTCTTAATTTCTTCAGGAGGCGCTGGTGGTTTAAGCGCTTCTGGCATGGGATAATCAGGGGGATGGTGTTCAGCTGGTTTATAAGAAAGCAACGTTTTTCCTTTTTCACAAAGTAAAAGCACAGCTAAATCATCTTCTAAGATACTGGCAGGAAGCGAGACATCAGTACCAAACGGCTTTTCGGGACTTATCCTAATAGTATCCTGGAACAAAACCTCCCCTTTCGCCTTGAGGACCACTTTTGCTTGCTCATGATATGATGTGGTATTCATTCGAATCTTAATGAAACGATCTTCTGTTACTTCCAAATTCA
>LJUP01000162.1 GCA_001303955.1 Bacteroides sp. SM23_62
TCCCGCAATGATTTCCCTGTTAAATTCAGTATTTTTCAGAGAATGCCAGATGTTTACAAATGAATTGGTGGCCACTCCACCAAGGGCATTCTGCTTCTCCACAACAGCCACTTTTGCGCCCAGGCGAGCAGCCCTGACGGCAGCAAATACACCGGTACAACTTCCACCCAAAACGCAGATGTCAACCTCATCGATAACCGGCAATTGACTATCCGGATGATATTGCTTCCTGTTTTCTCTTGAGGTGAATGAAGACAGAGAGAGTGCCGATATACCCACACCGGCACCAATAATGCTATGTAAGAACCCTCTTCTGTTTTGATTATTCATGTTTTCAGGTTTTAACTGAGAGTAGTCCCGGGTCTGCCGGAAATCTGCAAAACCCGTACGCTACAGAATATAAAGTTAGTGGACACACTGATCAATTCAAATTTTCTAAGGTCATGCCAAAAAGTGGCGAAAAATCCAACCTGTCGGTATTTCCAATTAATATGCTAAATTTATATACATGATGTACGCTTAACAGAGATTATGAATTATCATTTGTGCCTACTGGACCGAGGAACCAGACATCCAGGCTATATTGAATGAAAGCGACGTAAAAATTTACCAGGACAATGATGTAGAGCTGTTCATTGCCGGAAGTGATGCTTGTTACGAATTCGAAATCAATGCTTATAGAACCATATATGAAGTGTTTTTCATCTGGGAGGATTCGTATATAAAAGGCAGCTATGATACACTGCCCGGATTAAGCCGGAATGCTTTACTTATATCCATTTTTCCATAACGATGTCATGAGCAGTAACAGAAATAACTAAATAACCAGAACATGAAAAGAAAAGAGTTTATTAAAACCTCCACCGGACTGATCGTCGCTTCCGCCCTTCCGCTATCCGCAATTGCCAGCGCGACACGATCATCCAACATGACAGAATCATTCACGGCGCCACGACCAGAGGAAAAGAGCATAAAACATTTAGATCTCAAGAAAAGCCTTGTATTCGGCATGATAGATGAAGATTTATCACTGGCAGACAAGTTTAAACTGGTAAAAGATTTAGGATTTGATGGTATAGAACTCAATAGTCCCAATGATTTTGATACAGGAGAAATTCTTGAGGCGAAAGAAAAAAGCGGCATTGAACTTCCCAGCCTGATCAACAAAGACCATTGGTCAAAACCCCTGTCTGATCCAGATCCGGATGTCAGGGCAGCATGTATTGAATCTATTGCCACCTCCCTGCAGGATATGAAGGATTATGGCGGTGATACGGTACTCGTTGTGCCCGGGGTGGTCAATGAAAAGGTCTCCTATGAACAGGCATATATCCGTTCGCAGGCATCCATCAGGGAATTGATACCCCATGCTGAAAAAACAGGTATACAGATCGCCCTTGAGAATGTTTGGAATAATTTCCTGCTGAGCCCGATAGAAGCCAGGCGCTTTCTGGATGAAATCAATCATCCCCTGGTTGGCTGGTATTTTGATATCGGGAATATCATACGGTATGGCTGGCCGGAACACTGGATAGAGACCCTGCATTCAAGGATTATGAAACTGCATATGAAGGAATACAGCAGGGATATAATGTTTAATGAGGGGGTACGCAAAGGATTCAGCGTTGAATTACAGGAGGGTGATAATAACTGGCCCGTAGTGATGAAAGCGCTCAACAATATCGGTTACAAAGGAAAATGGATAACTGCAGAAGTAAAGGGAGGCGACCGGAACCGTCTGCGTGATGTTTCCGAGCGCATGGACAGGATCATTCATTCATAGCAGTCCTGATTTAACAAAGCCATTGTAACTTGCAATTATTTAATGTTGTTAATCATTACTGATTGAAAGTCATATTATTTCTTATTATCTTATAACGCGGGTTAGTTGATGGAGTTTAACCTTAAAGAATCTTCCCCATGAAAAAATACACATCTTATCTGCTTACCGTACTGAGGATCCTGGTTGGCTGGCATTTCCTTTACGAAGGTATTACCAAGTTAATGGACCCTGGATGGACTTCAAAATTTTACCTGCTTGGATCAAAATGGATTTTTGCAGACCTGTTTCATTGGATGGCTTCGTCGCCCAATGTATTGAATGTGGTTGATTTTTTGAATGTATGGGGACTGATCCTGATCGGGTTGTCACTATTTATAGGGTTGTTCGTACGGTGGTCTTCAGTGTGCGGGGCTGTTCTGCTTTTCTTCTATTTTGTAGCATACCCCCCGATCTTTGGCCATACAGTCGGCGTCGTTGCCGAAGGTAATTACCAGTGGGTTGACAAAAACCTGATCGAACTGTTTATCCTGGTCGTTTTCGCGGTCCTTCCCACAGGATTTCTTTATGGGATTGACCGCTGGCTCAGGCAGTGGAGAGAGGAGAAACCGGATGCTCCCATTCCGGCATCAGGACCGGAAGGAAGATTTTCAAATAAACGCCGAGAATTCCTTTTGAACATGATCAGTGTTCCATTCCTGGGTGCATTTGCTTACGTGATATACAAAAAGAACAGATGGGACAGCCTGGAGAAGAAATTCCTGGCCGGGCAGCCCGATGCAGTATCCAGTGCCACCCTGAAAAGTTTTCAATTTACTTCACTTGAAGATCTGAAAGGGACCATACCGAAAGGAAAAATCGGAGAATTTGAACTGAGCCGGCTGATTATGGGGGGGAACCTGATCGGCGGCTGGGCTCATGCCCGGGACCTGATCTACGTGGATAAATTGATCAAGATGTACCATAACGATGAGAAGGTAATGCTGACCCTGCAACTGGCGGAACAATGCGGGATCAATGCCATCATCTCCAATCCGGCGCAATGCCGAATTGTCAGTAAATACCGGCAGGAAACAGGCGGAAAGATGCAGTTTATTTCAGATTGTGGTGTCGGGAATAATTTTATCGAAGGCATTGAAGTATCCATAGAAGGCGGAGCCCATGCCCTGTACAGCCATGGTGGAAAATCTGATATCAGGGTATACCAGAATGACCCATCTTTTTTTGACGAACTGGTTGAAGGCCTTGAACTCATCCGCAGTTATGGCAAACCCGCAGGCATCGGGGCCCACCGCATTGAGACGATAAAGGCATGTGTGGAGCGGGGCATCAAACCCGACTTCTGGGTAAAAACGCTTCATACCAACGATTACTGGTCAGCAGAGGTTGATCTTGAAAGAAAGGATGTTCCGGAACCCGGCTGGAAAGACAATAATTTCTGTTTAAAGCCGCAGGAAGCCATTGATTTCATGAGCAACCTGGAAGAACCCTGGATTGCCTTCAAGACACTGGCAGCCGGAGCCATAAGGCCTGAAAAGGGTTTCAAGTATGCATTTGACAACGGAGCAGATTTCATCTGTGTCGGCATGTATGACTTTCAGATAGTTGAGGATGTTAATATCGTATTAGATACCCTTGCCAATATCAGCCGTTCCCGGCCCTGGCGAGGATAAGTCCCATCATAGACCAAAGAACCATTGCCCCCTCCCGTTATTCCTAGCCTTCCCGGTACGGAAAGCGGCCACTGAAGACTCTTGCCAGCTTTCGGGGGGAGAAGTCCCGTTGCCATCTCTTTAATTGTTCATCAAGCCAACTTTTTGACAACAATGTTAGGCAGTAACCGTATAAGTTTTTTGATATCAATCTTTTGATACAATTAATTAACAAAAAATCACAATCATGAGAAAAGCATTATTTGTTTTACTGTTAGTTATTCCACTGGCATCGAATGGACAGATCTTTTTCAAGTTGGATGCCGGTTTAGGCGGAGCCTTTACATTTGGCGATTTAAAGTCTTATGGAATAATGGCCCATGTTGAACCAAAGGTTTTTCTATTACCTGGATTAAGTGCAGGATTACGGATTGAAGGAGACGCACTTTTCGGAGGGTCCATTTCAGATCCGGAAGGAACCGATCTTGAGGTGGGAGTTTCATCTCGCGCTGCTATTTTATTAAAGGGTGAATATTATTTCACAGATAATAAAACCCGTCCATTTGCGGGCTTTGGTCTTGGAAGGTATACCGTAGCTAATACGTCCGGATCAGGGACCGGCGGGGCTTCCATCGAGGCGGGAAATCATTTTGGAGTTGCACCCGAAATTGGAGTTACTTTTGGTAATTTCCGGTTATCCGCGATGTATCATATATTAACTGGTGATAACCTGGTTGAAATGTCCGCAGGATCTACCAGTGAGATCAGTATGAATTACCTGGTAATTCAGCTCGGGTTCAAAATTTTCTCAGTAGGAGAAAACAAATAGATACTCAGGATTTAGGGCCGATCAAATAATTCCTGACGAAATAGAATGACAGCAGAATCCTTTAAGGATGGAGATTGATTTTGATAAGGTAAATAAATTAAAGTGATACCAAGTAAATCATTCGGCAATTCCAGGAAAAATATATTACATAACTTTGTTACACGAAATCGATAGGTATATCATTATCTATACGGGTGAAATTAATGGCGCGCTGGATAATAATTACAGGTCTGATACTTATTATGATAGGTATTATACTTCATTTTGCTCCATGGATCTTAAAATGGTTTGGCAGATTACCAGGGGATATACGTATTGAAACGGAGAGATACAGGATTTTTATCCCCATTGTATCAATGATCCTGATTAGCATCATTCTAACCGTTATTATCAATTTTATAAAGCGATAAGTCCTGCCTTGTCTTACCAGACATACTATTTGAGAATCTGAATATTTTTGCACAACAGGAACCACGGAGAACTGACCTGTCCGGAAGCAGGGGATATCCTTTGATATCCAGATATGAGGGGGCCGTTATTAAAAATTACGAAGATTTAGAGGGTAGTATAAGAAGCATCCAATATTTAATATCACCGGATGAAGGTAAGTACAAAGTATACAGCAACTACCAATTAGCATATAAAAATGCCAATTATCATATTCTTTTTACCTGTTCTAATAAGAGGACAATAATTCGACTTTTTGGGGTGATGATTATTATGGTGGTCCCAATTCCACAAACAGATTTGGAGAAGATTATGGCGAGAGATATATATTAGTTACCCAGGAAATTATAGAAATCAATCCATTAGACGCATGGAATCAGGATCCCAATGTACGGGCTTTCCGCTGTAATAACTCTCATTGGCCAACAGGGCGGCACCCGCAGCGCGAAAACCAAATGTAGCATCTTCGATGATCTTCTTTTCTCCCCTGACACCCTGGAAGAAATTATTGAAATGATCATAATGACCGCCCTTGTAATCTGAGGGCGCCTCATAGATGGTTTCACCAAGATTCAGATCTGAAGATCTTTCTCCCCCGAAATTCTTATCATATTCCGCGATGATTTTTTTCTGGTTTTCTTCGGTGTAGGCGACCAATGCGTAACCGGTTGGTTTCTGACCCAGTTTTGACCGGACTAATTTCACGCTGTCTGAACCCACCTGCATTTCTCCTTCTGTACCCACCAGACGAAAACCATATCCTTCCCCGCTACCGGCAATGAAATTCACCCTGAAGGCAGCATTGAAGGCGGCATGGGTTTTTGTTTCCGGATAATCATACAGGGTCATGGTTACATCGGGTACATCCCTTCCATCCTTCCAGTATCTCAGTCCACCTGTAGAAAGCGCCCTGGTTGGCCCGTTGGAATCAAGTATAAAATGCAGGGTGGAAAAGGCATGCACAAAGAGGTCGCCGGCAACACCTGTCCCATAGTCCTTGTAATTTCTCCACCGGAAAAAACGTACCAGTTCGAAAGGAACTTCTGGTGCCTGACCCAAGAATGTGTCGAAATCAACCGTATCCGGATTGGCATCGGGCGGTATGGGATATTGCCAGGCACCCTGTGCGGAATAGCGGTCATTATACATATCCAGCATCACGAGTTGCCCGATGGCACCGTCTTGATACAACTGTTTGGCTTTTTCGTTTCCCAGTGATGACAGGCCCTGGCTGCCAACCTGCAGCACCCTGCCTGTTTCTTTCTGGGCTGCAATGAATTCACTGCCCTCCTCAAATTTTTGCACCATGGGTTTTTCACAATACACTGCTTTCCCTGATTTCAGGGTTTCAATGCTGATTTTCTTGTGCCAGTGATCAGGTGTGGCCACGATTACCGCATCGACATCCTTGCGATCAAGAATCTCACGGTAATCCCTGGTCACAAAAATATCATTCCCCCATAATTCTTTGGCCCTGTCAAGCCGACCGGTATATAAATCACAAGCAGCCACAAGTTTTACGCCCGGCACCTGAAGTGCTGTATTCGTATCATGACAACCCTGAATGCCGGAACCGATCAACGCCAGATTGATATGGTCGTTTGCTGCAAATTTATTGGTCGCGTAAGACCTCGGTTTCATCAACAGCAGTTGATTACCGGTTCTGGCAAATAACAAGGGTGATGAAGATACAATGGCTGTGCCCAGCACAGTTTTCTTGATGAATGATCTTCTGGATGAGTTGCTGTCAAGTTTTTTCATGGGTTATGTAGATTAATTGAATGGACAATGTTATTGCAATTTACGTTATTCCTGAAAATCTCCGTAATCTCTGGGATTTTTCAATTACCTGGGAATATATTTTCTTAAACATGAACGTTCTTTGCCTCCATGAAAAAGCTTCAATTGGATCAGCGGCTGTTTTTGTTACAGGTTGGGGCCTCCATCCTGATGGAAAAAATATGTAATCCGAGGATTAAAAGTAATGCTGGACCAGGATCTAGCTGAATTTTGTGAGGTTTCGCAGGAATATAGATCGATTCCCTTGGATTTTATTCATTATGGCACGTTGCCGAGGAGGGAGATCCTCAGAGACAATCTACCCAACCATTTGACAATTTATACATATTGACATAACTTTATTTGAGTTATCTCACATTTTGCAGAAAGTGACGGTATACTTGGACAGTTCTGGCGGGAATAATATGCACAACCTGAATTGATGAAGTCAAGTACTTTTATCGAAAAGATCATACGTAACCCTATCATTCAGACGCTTGTGATTTACATAAGTGGTGGTTGGATCATTCTTGAGATCACTGAGTATTTTATTGAGAATTTCGGATTGAATGAAAGTGCCAGGAATATTCTGCTGATCATTCTTCTCATTGGCTTGCCTGTCGCTGTTTTACTTGCTTGGTCCCTTCAAAGGAAAAAGCATGAAATCCCTCCGGAGAAATTAGCGCTAAATGAAGAAACCAGTGCTAAGCAAGAAAAGACGGTTAACCACAATCTTCCTGTACAGCTTACAAGTTTTATCGGCCGGGAAAAGGAAATACCCATAGTCAAACAATTGATCAATGACCATCGCCTTGTGACGCTTATCGGCGCAGGGGGTTGTGGTAAAACGCGTCTATCTGTTGAGGCAGCTGTTCATCTGGTTCAGGACTATGAGGACGGTGTATGGTTTGTTGACCTGGCACCCATTGCATCTGGGGACCAGGTGGCGAAAGAAGTGACTGAAGTTCTGAAAATAAAGGAAGTACCCAACCAGCCTATTATTGAAACACTTATTGATAAGATCAAGGTTAAAAAACTGCTGATCATCCTGGATAACTGTGAACACCTGATTAAAGCCTGCGCTGAAATTGCGGTGAATCTGGTTCAATCTGTTCCGGGACTTAAAATCCTGGCAACAAGCCGGGAGGCTCTTTGTATTACAGGTGAACAGGTATGGAGGGTTCCTTCCCTTACTTTGATTGACCCTAAGACCATCATTGATGTGGAACATGCAAAAGACTCTGAAGCGGTGCTGCTTTTTACCGACCGTGCCCGGATGAATAACCCGGAATTCAAGCTGGAAACAGCCAATGTGAATGAGGTGGTCACGATTTGCAATAAGCTGGATGGAATTCCGCTTGCCCTTGAGCTGGTAGCGAGCCGTACCAGGCACATGAATACCCATATGATCCTGGAAAGGTTTTCAGACAGGTTTGATCAGCTTTCTTCATCCGATCCGGGAACCTCAAAACGCCAGCAGACCTTGCAAGCAACCATTGAATGGAGCTATAACCTGCTTTCAGACAGTGAAAAAATCCTATTTGTCAGGCTTGCTGTTTTTTCAGGCGGATTTGATATTGAGGCTGCAGAGGAAATATGTTCGGATGATCAACTATCCAGGGAGACTGTCATGGATATGCTGTTCCGGCTGGTGGACCGGTCCCTGGTTTATACCATTAAAGGTACTGATCAGTCCATGCGATATAACAGGCTGGAAACATTGCGGCAATTTGGTCATCAAAAACTCCAATCCCGAAAAGAGGAGGATGTCATCATGAACCGGCATTTGCAATATTTTTTAAAGATGGCAGAAGCGGCCCATGATGAGCAATTCGAATCACAACTCAAATGGCTAAACAAGCTGGAGCAGGAACATGATAACCTGAATGCCGCCTTGAATTGGTCAGAAAAACATTCCCCTGAAGAATTTGTCCGGTTATCCGGTGGGCTGGCCTGGTTCTGGAGCATGCATTCACATATTTCAGAAGGTAAGGATTATCTGGAAAGGGCCATGTCCAAAGATGACAGTAATTCCGGAGCATATGCCCGTGTATTATATGGACTGGCCATGATTGTATTTTATTTTGGGGAAATTCCCAGGTCGCTTGATCTTTTGGATGAAAGTCTGAAAATCTGGCGTCAGCTCGACAATCTTTGGGAACAGGCTGTTGTTTTAAGTTACTTCAGTTTTGTGCTCTCTGCTTCCGGTGATCAGGAAACCGGATTGATGTACAGTGAGGAGAGTGTGGAAATAGCCAGGAAGATTGGCAATCCCATCCTGATTAATTATTGTCTGATTGATTTATGCCAGAGCTATATCCATTCAAAACAATATGAACGGGCCAAGCCCATGATTAAGGAGTTTCTTGATTCCGCTGAGGAGCAGAAACAATCTGATTTGATAATAAGAGCACGTCGTTTTCTTGGCGATTGTGCACTTGGTGAAGGAAACTTTGAGGAAGCTGAAAAGGGATATGGTCTTGCTCTTGAAACAGCGTTAAAATACGGAAATATCCTTGATGCAGCCGTAGAACTTCAATGTATAGCTTTTTCGGTTTCAGGGCAGTCAAGATTGACCAAGGCAATCCGGTTAGATGCTGCAGCATGTGAAAAACTCAGAAGCCTGGGGGTCAATCTTTACGGATTAATTAAAATCTATGACGAAAAGATTGACACCTACATCGGAGGGGCCAGGGAAAAACTGGGAGAAGAATTCACCCGGGAATATGAAGAAGAAGGCAGAAATATGGGATTTGAGGCCGCAGTTGAATATGCCCTGGATTTCAATAAGGACTAAATAAGTTAAATTGAACAATAACCTATAGTTCTGGCAAGGCTGAAAAGACAGGGAGTCTAAAATTGAAAATCTATTATCCACTCGTATACATGTCCGTCACGGACATCGATTAGGAATGGAGTTATCTGTGTTGCCATTACCACTAAACCGTTACTTCAACTTCACTGGTTTGATAGAATCTGACATCGCTGAATATATCTGTCCATTGCACGTCATCCGTAAACCGGTCAGGATTAAGCTGATTCAACAGGCCGAATGTGCCAACTCCCGCCAGAATATGGTGAGGATGCAAGCTGAGCATCTCCCGTGAGTGATTGTTCCAGTAATAGGTGACAAGATCAGCATACCGGTTCACAGCCTGCCGTATATCATCCGTCCTGTAATCCGGGGCCAGTCCAGACATATACATCAGGGCATAAAGCGCATCCAGTTCGAGGTAAGCCATAACATGTATCGACTCTCTTTCATACCATCGCCCGTTAGGCAGTTGGAGGTCCAATACACTGTCAATAACTTTCTCGGGGTATGGAAATCTTCTTCTCAGATGCTGGTAAATAGGAAGTATGTGGACACTTCCTCCCAGGGGTTGGTGCCGGTCAGCATGAGTGACTCCTTTTTTCCACCATCCGGATTTTTCATCAATGTTCTCATCCAACCAGGCAAAGACCTCATCCTTCCAGGCATCACTGCACCTGGAACTCATGCTGTAGCAATGCATCCCACCCCAGAAAAGATGAGAGGCATCCCACTGTTTTGCCCAGTCGAGGCTCTCCAGCCAGGGTATTACTTCTTCGATCTGATCAAATTCATCATATAATTTTACAGGATACTTCTGTTTACCTCCCAAAACACCCAGGGCTCCGATCACCATACCATTCGCATGATGAAACGAATGGCCGTAAGTATCACAATAGCTGCCATAATTTGACCCTCGGTTTATGGCAAATGAATTAATGAAATCTATCCATTGCTGCCGTTGCAAATCGCTTAAGGTGACCATCAGATTTTCACCCATAATGGTTCTCATGATAGCCACATCACAGGAAGCGTATAGACTGGGACGCATACCTGTTCCACCTCTGTAACTTCCGTAGGGACCGCTTTTATCTAATAGGGAATTACAATGGTTTAAGATGGTTTTACGTACACGTGAGAGTTCTACTTTGTTATTTTTCTTATTGCCCCATATGGCAATGTTGGGAATTACAGCAACAGTTGTGGCCAGGGACAATGACCGGATAAATTTTCTTCGATTCATATGAATATCAGTTAAAATTTAACTACGACCTTTGAGTTATAAATTACGAAATCAGGTTGAGAAAGCAATCATTGAGTTTTCGTCATTAAACCTTCCTCGTGGACCCCTCCCATGGAAATAACAAATCTCTTTTATACCTTTCGATATTAGTAAAATATGTCAACCATGGTAAAAATTGCGATGATTGGAGCCGGAAGCCTGGTGTTCTGCCAGACGCTTGTTAAGGATATCCTTGCTACAGAAGCCCTGAAGGGATCTGAAATCTGTCTGATGAGCCGAACAAAACCAAAGCTGGACAAAATGCATGATTATGTCTCGAGTGTAATCATTGATAACAAGTTACCGGCCAAGGTATCTTCCACGCTTGATCGAAGGGAAGCTTTAAAGGGGGCAAAATATGTTATTGTAATGATACAGGTGGGTGGTGTTGATGCCTTTGGAATGGATTACGAGATCCCACTGAAATATGGTGTAGATCAATGTATTGGCGATTCATTGGGTCCGGGTGGTGTGTTCAGGGCATTGCGGACCATCCCCGTATTGCTGGATATAGCCAGAGATATGAAGGAGCTCTGTCCCGATGCAGTGATGTTGAATTATGCCAATCCGATGGGTGCCGTTTGCACTGCCCTTGGCAAAGCCTCAGAAATCTCCTTTATCGGTCTATGCCATGGTGTGCAGACCACACTCGATCTGATCAGCCGGTATGTAGAGGTTTCCAAGGACGACATTGTGTTCCTTGCTGCCGGCATCAATCACATGGCCTGGTTTCTGTCCATCAGGGACAGGCGTGACGGACGTGATCTCAATCCCGTGCTCAGGGAAAAAATTGAACAACCGGAGTATTATGTCCAGGAAAAAGTGCGGGCGGAAGTAATGCGTCATTTTGGATATTTCATGACGGAAAGTACCGGCCATCTTTCCGAGTACCTGCCCTGGTTCAGAAGCAGTGAAAGAGCGCTGAAACTCTATTGTGACCAGCCCGATTTCGGGGGTGAGTCCGGAGCTTATTATAATTACTGCAGAATGATTGCCGATAAATTCCAGCACATCAATTATCTGGAACATGAATCAACAAAGCTGTCCGGGCGCAGTGTGGAATACTGTTCTTACATACTGGAAGCCATTGAAACAGACAAGGTCTTCCGTCTCAATGGCAATGTCCGGAATGACGGATATATCACCAATCTCCCAGCGGGTTGCTGCGTGGAAGTCCCCATTTACGTTGATTCAAGAGGCCTGCATCCTGAAAGTGTCGGTGCTTTGCCGTCGCAGTGTGCTGCCATGAACCAGAGCAATATCACGGTGCAGGAATTGACCGTCCAGGCAGCCCTGAGCGGCGATCCTGAATATGCCATGCATGCCGTCGCCATGGATCCGTTGACTTCTGCTGTTTGTACCT
>LJUP01000163.1 GCA_001303955.1 Bacteroides sp. SM23_62
ATGATGCCGGCAACTGTGAATGATCCCAGGCTATCAAGGACATTCCCCTCATACTGTCTCAACAGGATCTCCTGGCCATAAGCATTGACTCCGGGGAAAAGTCTTTCCGCGAGTCCGGCATCCAGGAAGACCGTGTTCGGCAGGCCCAGGTCCTCCTTCCTGCCAGCCATGCATTCGATATTAAAGAAATCAAGTAATGCCGTATCAGCGATTACCGATTCTGAAACTTTATAATCGGATTCACCGGCACGGATCTCATTGTTGTTCGTGTAGATAAATGAAGTCATGTTTTCAATTTCCGGCCTGCCGGAAAGTGCATCGGGATAGCAGGCAAATGAACGCGACCAGTATTTCCCATCCGTCAGGCGGGAAATGATCCGGTAGGTCCTTTCATGGTCCGGTATTTTCTTATCAAAACCCTGTTCATGGGAAGCATACACAAGGATCACGATGCATGCTGCAAGCGATATGGACAATCCCCCAAGATTAATGAGTGTAAAGGACCTTTGCTGCAGCAGTTTTCTGATGGCAAGCTTTAAAGGGAATGCGCTCATATCAACATCAACATAGTCATACAAACATACAACTTATTTTTAAGTTAACACAATTTATCTTTAAATATTTTAACTTATTATTAAGTTGGTCGTGGTCTGTAAGTATACAAACTGCCCGCTTTTACCGGATTTTCCAATTGTCATCAATATCCTCATCCTAAGTGAAATATACTGAATTTCAGTCAACTTCCAAGTCTTTTAGCCGGCTAAAATGGGGGTTTCGACCGATTTCTACTAAACCATCACCAAAATCGTCAAAGCTAACGAAAAAGACCTCGCAGATCATTGATCTACAAGGCCTTACGGTGTTGGGGGGGGGTACCAGCTACACCCCTGATTTCTTTACGGTTTTTAACGGATTTTATATCTTATGTAAACCATACTTTGCTGGCTAAGCTATTCATAAAGTGGTTTTTGTCTAACACTTCGAATATTCACTAATTCAATTACCCTTTTCCGCGGATAAAGACGATATGTTATAATTGTTAATCGGTTCATCGGTCCTCTATACAAATTCTTCCTTCCCTTACTCCTCTGAAGCATTCTGGGATTCTCGCTCAATGATTCCAGAAACTTTGAGGTTTCCTGAAGAAACATTTTTACCTCTCTTTCAGTCCAATTCTCGATCAGATAGTTAATAATGCTATCATAGCTTTGTTCTGCCCTTCTAGACCAGATAATTTTTAAAGCCATTTTTTGTATTTAGCCATTACCTGTTCATGAGCAACTGACTCGCCTCTATCCAGTTGAGATAAACCTTCTAATATCTCGGTTTTTTCATCTTCCCCTATCGTATCCCACCAATCATCTTCTTGTTTTCTCAAAGATTCAATTTTATCCAGGATATCCTCGTCATTAAGCTTCGTTATCCAACCGATAATATCTAATTTTTTTGCCGCCAATCCCATAATTCAATCTTTTAATGATAACACAAAATTACAAAAAATTGAAGCTTGCTCAACTAGATAGGTTCCAACTTTCAAATCCTGAGTTTATACCAGGCATCAACCGAAGTCTGCTTATTCCTTGGTTCAAAAATTCGTATCATTATATAAATACCTGGATCATGACAATACTTGAATTAAAAAATATTCTAATTCATTGGATCTCAGTGATAAATGATATCCGTTTTCTTAAAGCCATTAAGACAATTCTTGATGAAAAGGCAGAGGATACAGTTCTTGTTCTAACTGAAGAACAAAAACAAGATATAATCCAATCCAGAAAAGAAATCAAGGACGGTTTATTCATAAGTAATGAGGAATTAGATAAGGAAATTCAAGCATGGCTAAAGGCAGAATAATCTGGTCACATATGGCCTATTACACTTAATACAACCTTCCTTAGGAATAAGAACCAACGAAAAATCAATACGAGCATTAATTGTGGGAGATTATATCATTTTCTATGAGACATCTAAAAATGACATAATTATTCATACTCTATGGGATTGTCGTCAAAATCCAAAAGATCTTGTGATTAAGTAATCATAAGTAATCCAGAAGATTTATCTAGCTGGTTGATTATTAACGACCTGCTGAATTTCAAAAACGTCAATTAAATCATCAACGGCCAAAAGAAAATCCCTGTAGAACATTAGTCTACAGGGTTTTACGATTTGAAGATGTTGTACCACCTGCACCATGTCTTTCTTTACGGAATTTAACCCATGTTAACGCAGAGCGAAAATATTTTGCGTCTGAGAACCTAATCTCTGCTCTAAATTTTACTTGAGTAGTAAAACAAGGAAAAACTAGACAAACAAATTCATCAATGCTGGCATCAGCGAACCCCTTTATATCAATATTTACCATGTTGTAATATTGCAACATAAAGTTCCAATTCTATCTTAGGATTTCCTCGCCGAATATAGATAACCTAACCCTGGTCAACTCATTATATACTCTCTTTCAGATAAATTTTAAAATGACACTGCTTTTAGCAAACCTGAACTTGCGCCAATCAATGATTTTGTAATCCCGCTGCTCTAAGGCCTTCCATCATTTTTTCTGCCAATACTTCATCCCTCACATGAATCTTCAGGTACTCCATTGGATCTTCTTTAAAAGAAGGATGTAATTCTATCAGACGATCGTATTAACACCTCGTCATTATCCAAATGATACTTTATACGGCCATCTTGTATTTACGCTGAAATATGAAGGAATAAAACCGGTAAGGATTCAGAACCGGCAAATTCAAACCGGCCCTGGGGGAAAGGAGAAACTCGCCCGGAGGACATTTTTACCTTTATCCGGGAAAATCAATGGGCGATATACTGAGATGTTGAACGGGATTACGAAATACCGGAAACCAGGCTGTTAACTTTAAATTACCCGGTTATTCCCTCCGTCAATCGGAACCTGTGCACCGGTGGTTTTAGCGAACACAGGACCGCACATCTCGGCGGCAAGCTCCGCTGCATCGTGGCTGTTAATTTCAACCTTGAGAATATTATTCGTCTTGTAATCTTCGACGCTCATGCCATAATGCGAGGCGCGCGCCTGAAGGACCTCGTCGGTCCATATCCCGGTATCAAACACACCATGCGCGTGTATGATGTTGACACGTATTCCGTCACCGCCCCATTCCAATGCAGCAACACGGCCCAGTTGCGTCAATGCAGCCTTGGAAGTGGAATAGGCAGCGGCACCGGGTCCGGGCGCCAGGACATTCCGCGAACCATTAATAACCACACGGCCTCCCTTCCTGGCAGCTTTCAGATGGGGATATGCCTCACGCATCATTATCAGGTTGGCGTCGAGATTAACACTCATAACGCGGCGCCATTCATCCAGCCTGATCGAGCTGATATTGCAGCCGCCCGGGAAAACGCCGGCATTCAGCACCAGCATATCCAGGCTGCCAAAAGTTTCAACTGTTCTGTTTACCGCCTTGATGACAGATTGCTCATCGCTTATGTTACATTCTATGCCAAGGCAGTTTTTGCGATCCATTGTTTCCTGAACGGTTGGATTGATGTCCAGTCCGGCAACAGAGGCTCCCCGTGCAAGGAATGAATCCACACACGCCTTCCCAATACCTGAAGCAGCCCCGGTTATCAGAACCACTTCACCGGAAAAGATTTCTTTCATAAGTTTATATAACTGGATTAAAAACAACACTGAAATACATGGCTAAGCTCTGGTAAGTCAAGGCCTTTGATCCGCTGTCGTTATCTTTACTTTCCGGCCATCTCATCGTGGATCTTAACAGCTTCATCGATGCTGCGATCCTCGTGAATAATGGCTTTCAGCGCCCGGGCCACGGCAGGAGGATTTTCGGCCTGCCAAACATTACGTCCAAGATTAACTCCCACAGCACCCCTCTGTATTCCATCGTGAACGAATTCCAGGACCTCGCGTACGGTATCGCACTTTGGCCCTCCTGCAATCACAACCGGTACGGGACATCCCTCGGTGACTTTTTCGAAATCTTCACACCAGTATGTCTTGACCACACTTGCGCCAAGCTCGGCAAAGATGCGCGCACACAGCGCCAGGAAACGGGCCTCCCGTTTTTCAAGTTCCTTGCCGACGGCCGTTACTGCCATGACCGGTATGCCATATGGCTCGCATAAGTTAACCAGCTCTGACAGGTTGCCAAGTGTCTGTTTCTCATGTTCTGTGCCCACGAAACAGGAGACCCCGACTGCCTGGGCATTGAGACGAATAACCTCCTCAATCGAAGTAGTCAGCATCTCGTTTGAAAGGGGACCGCCCACCACACTGGTACCACCGGATACCCTCAGTATTAAGGGCAGACTGTCCTCCGGGTCTATGCAATTTCGTATTATTCCCCGCGTGGCAAAGAGAGCATCGCAGTATTGTTTTATTGGTGCAACGGTCTCACCCGGTTTTTCAAGTTTATTGGTTGGCCCCAGGAAATAGCCATGATCGATCGGTAGATAGAAGCATTTTCCATCTGCACCGAAAAGCTGTGATAATCTGTTTTTCTTTCCCCAATCCATGAATGATGTGTTTTAAATTTTATAATCAACTGTATATGAAACCTCGAGATAGGGCTTGAGATAATCCTTGAACTCTGCGTGTACCGCATGTTCCCTGAAGGTTTGTATGTCCTCCAGCGAATCAAATGCAGAGTTAACGACAATATCACCCGGATTGGAAGATGCACCGATATTGGTGCCAACCTCCCACCGGCGGATCACACCTATGGTACCCTCCATTTTTTCAAGTTTTTCAAGGATGAGTTGCTTAACATTATCCGGGGTGTCTGCATTAAGCTTGATGACAACAACATGTGCAATCATTTTTTCTATTGTTTAATGATTTTAAGTCGCAGGTCAACCTCCCCCTGCTGTGCCGGTTCCAGTCCTTTCCAGAGAACCAGAGCGTCACTGAGAGAAGTGGCATTGAATATCTCTGAAGTGTAAACCTTCATATCAGGAAAACGGTTGGCCATCAACTGTGTAAATATCGGAATTTTTGAGAAACCTTCTTTAATGTTAAGGTTCCGGGTTTTGTCCCCCTCCACTGTAATGAGATGTATGGATTCGATGGCCAGATCAATAAGGTCGAGAATCAACCGCTGTTAAGCCTTTTTTAAATCCTTGAAAGAAGAAAACTAATTAAAAACAGAACTTTATTGAAAAGAAGTATTGATTGAATAAATACATCTCTTAATTTTAATCATTCAGGAATCCGGATTTTGCTGATCGCACACAGTCATTGCTGACCACCAGTATCTGGTGGCGAGGGGTGACACAGGCTTTATGAAGTTTAACACCATGCAAAAGGATATTAAAGACCTGGTTGAAATATCCAGGCATTACGGCAAAAACAAAAGGGCCGTCATAGCCGGAGGCGGGAACACATCACTGAAAACAGCGGACCGAATGTGGATCAAGGCCAGCGGTTTCCCCCTGGCAACCATTGAAGAGGGAGGATTCGCCATTATTGACAGGGAGAAACTGCATGTTATTTCTACAGCGGTTTATTCAGAGGATCCTTTTGAGCGTGAAAGGGAGATAAAGTACGACCTGACGGCGGCCAACCTCACTCCAGGGCGCAGGCCATCTGTGGAAACATCGCTTCATGACCTGATCAATTATAAGTTCGTTGTCCATCTTCATCCAACCCTGGTAAACGGGATATTGTGCAGTGTGGAGGCCGATAAACATGTTGATGCAATCTTCGGCAGTGAAACACTTTACCTTCCGTACACTGATCCGGGTTACAATTTGTACAAAGAGATTGAGAGACAACTCGCCACATATAGAAAATCCTCGAAGACGGATCCTTCTGTCATACTGATCCAAAACCACGGTATATTCGTCGGGGCAGATACTACGGATGAGATCCGGGAAATATATGACCGGATCTTTGAGCTACTTGAGAAAAATGCAGTCGAATCCCCGTCGGAAGAGCTCAGCGAAATACCCGGGGATTTATTAGATGTACTGCCAGCTTTGCGGATGATGGTCTCCAAAAGGCGGCTAAAAACATTACGGCTGAGGAATAACGGTCTCATTGAACATTTTACCACATCGGAAGAGAGCTTTAACCTCATCAGCAAGCCCTATACTCCGGACATTATTACATACTGCAAATCCAATTATCTCTACTTTGAAAACAAAGGGTCAGCCGGGGATCTTAGGAAAGACCTGGGCATTGAGATCGGTGCGTTCAAAAAACGATTTGGGTATCTTCCTAAAGTATTATTGATCAGGGGAATAGGAATGATCGCTGTAGGAGACAATGCAGCGGACGCAGATAACATTCTGGATATTTACGAGGATAAGATGCTGATTGCCTGGCATTCCAGTTCTTTCGGCGGTCCGCGCCCCATGACGTATGAGCAGATCCGGTTCATCGATACCTGGGAGGTCGAACACTACAGGAGGAAGACGGCAACAGGAGCTGCAGGAAGCGGACCGGCAGACCAGCGAATCGTAATTGTAACGGGCGCGGCCATTGGATTAGGGGCAGGTATTGCACGCGGACTTTTCAATAAGGGTGCAAACGTGGTTATTGCCGATGTGAATGAGGAAGCCGGAAAGGGAATGCTTGAAGAACTAGATAACATGGAATTGAAAAACCAGGCCATGTTCGTGAAGACAGACATTTCCGATCCCGAAAGCTTGGAAAAACTGATGCTTGAAACCGTGGCATCCTTCGGGGGAATAGATTGTTTTATCAGCAATGCGGGGATATTAAGGCCCGGGGGACTCGATGAAATGGATGATGAGACCTTTGACCTGGTCACCAGGATCAATTATAATGCCTACTTCTACGGGGTTAAAGCAGTCAGCAGGATCATGAAGATCCAGCAGGATGCCCATGCAGCCAATTCGGATGACAATGATCAGGAAAGTGAAAAGAGATTTTTTGATATCATCCAGGTCAACTCTATATCCGGACTGACCGGAAGTAAAAAGAATTTTGCCTGTGCCGGCGCACAATTCGGGAGCATCGGTCTTACCCAGTCCTTCGCCTTGGAGCTTGCCCCGTATAATATAAAAGTCAACTCAATCTGTCCCGGTAATTTCTTTGAGGATCCTCTCTGGATGGATCCCGAAAACGGGTTTTTCCTGCAATACCTGAACGCCGGTAAAGTTCCAGGAGCGAAAACCATTGAGGATGTCAGGAAGCACTATGAATCACAGGTACCTCTTGGCCGCGGATGCCGTGTGGAGGATGTCCTGAAAGCTGTCCTGTATATCCTGGAACAGGCGTATGAAACCGGGCAGGCCATTCCTGTAACGGGCGGGCAAATCATGTTAAAATAATCAAATTTTTGCCAGATCCGACCAGGGCGGTGGTTCCACTCCAGTACCGGTTAGCCGAGAAAGTGCCTGTATGTTGTCAACGTTCATACATGGATACTGATAATTAAGCATGTAATTTTAAATATGAACTTCAATCCTTATTTGCTATACATATATTGCAGCTAACATATAATTCTACTGCCAATATCGGGATCTCTATCCAAAAAACCGGACAGTAATAAATTAGAGTTTCGTAAATATTAGATTTCATCAACGGAAGCATCAACGCTCAAAAATAAATTCCCGTAGTGCGCTAGTTTACAGAGATTTACAGTATATGGTCGTGGTACCACCTGGAATCGGACCGGAGCTTTCCAGGTTTGAATGGATTGTTGAAGTGATCTGATTCCAATTCATTGTGCCTGGCCATCATTCTTTCACGTGAAGAAAATGCTTCCCACCTTAACTTATTTGAAATTTTAACCGCCCTGAAAAGTTCTGCTGCGAATAACATTATTTTATGTTCACCGTTATAAAATAACCATTTAATTATTAAACGCGATACTTAAATTCCAGCGGATGAAAACAATTAAAATGTTCGTGTTATTAGCCATACTCCCCATGGGTATTGGTTCCATCCTGTATGGTCAGGAAAAAGTCAATGGTCCTTCAAAATTTTCTGCCGGAGTTATGGCCGGATATAACAGGGGATACGGTATGCGGGCAGACCTGACACTCCAAAATACTGCCAATGAGCTTCCGTTTGAGCTCCGGTTTGGACTTGGATACACCATCCTTAACCCGGGTAATGCAGCGGATGCCCGCCGAATATTCATTAATAATGCCACCAATGGAGAACCTGAGAAAAAAGGAAGATCCATAGATTACAGACTTGATTTCTTATTTTCTAAATCTATTTTCGGCTTACCTCATTCTTACATCATTCTTGGTCCCAGGGGATCCGCCTTTAAGGGGAATTTTAAATACATTGGCGGGAACGAGGATTTTGATGTCACCTCGCATCAATGGGGAGTTGGTGGAGGAATTGAAAGTCATTTTAAAATGAAGGAAAATCTGAATCTTGTAATAGCCCTCGGACTCGACTTTTATTTGCCGAGTACATTGCATGGTCATGATACCTCATATAGTCCCGATAATGACAATGTGAATTCAAGAAATGACAATGAGAACAACGATGTTCCTTTTACCTACAAGGATGCCGATAAGGCCATATACCAACCCAGGTTTATGCCCTTTGCAATGATTGGCCTGACTTTCGGCTTGTAGATTATTCCGGGAATCTTTCTTTCACCAGCTCTTCCAGCCTAAACATATGGAGTCTTCCGGATAGAATTCCCGGATCAGACCGATTATATTCTTGGTGTTTATGCAGCGAACGGAAAAAAAGTGTATACTTCAAGGATTTACTAATCGCATCATCCTTCATTAATTTTTAATATGGGACTCCGGGCCCGGGCAAACAACCCCATGGGCCAATGAATATTTTATCAGGGTTCAGTTTTAAAACTGAAGGTCCGGGGGATGATACCGACCTTGAAAGTGTCAATCGGAGTTGCGTTAGGAAGAAAGCGGTAGACCACTCCCCCTTGGACGAAGTCAATGGCATCGGCTACATAGATCTCGGAGGATGAAGGATCAATCCCCAATCCATTATATCCTCCTGGAAAGGTTCCTGTATAGGGACTTTCGATATAAAGCTCCGGTTCTGATTGTGATGTGACTGCGTATCGGTAAATATGCCGGTTGATGAAATAGAGGGTGTCACCTGTCCCGTTGATCTTCACTTCTGAAGGATTGTCCCCAAGCTCAAACCTGAAAATCTTTTCGACCTGCCTGGTTTCAGCATCGATCCGGATCAGGCCGGGGGCTTCATATCCATACGGGCTTCCCTCAAATCCGCCATCTGTCAGGGTCCAGATCTTGTCATATCTATCCAGCACAAGGGAATTGGGCTGGATCAATACCTCGATGGAATCAACCACCTGGTCCGATTCAGTATCAATTACCAGGATCTTGTTGTCATAGCTCCAGCAGTTGGTGAAGACATATTTACCATATTGCACCATTTGCCCGGTTGGGTGCTGGTAGTAACTCGGATTATAGTTGTTCACATTAATGGCACCAGTAACCGCATAAGTCTGAGGATTGACAATGGATACAGCCTTTGCATAAAGATCGGTCACATACGCTTTGGAATCACTCAGAAAATGCATATACCGCGGTGAAGTGAGTCCGGTGATCTTTCCGGTTAACTGAAAGGAATTTGTGTTGATCACCTGGATCTTCCCGCTGTTATTGACCACGATGTACCCAAGGCTGTCCCGGATGGTCATGGACAGGGCCACATCGCCCAGGGGCAGGCCATTAGTCTCGAAGAAAACATCATTATAGACCTCCCTGGTTGTGATATCATAATAGGACAGCGATGCATTGTTATACATAAAATTCCCTTCGTTGACAATGAACAACCCCCGGAAAGGACTCTCCACATCAGGCTTCCTGAAATTCCATAATTCCTCATCCCTCATGCAAGAATTCATCACCAGGAGCGAAAGCAATAATATGGCAGCCCTTCTAAACACCATTACAGTTTTATCATCAACATCAGCAGGTAATTCCTGCCCGGCATCGGTCTGTACAGCACAGAATGATAGGTCTCATCAAACAGGTTATAGACCTTGAACTCAGCTGTGAAGGATACCTTGTTCCACCGGAAATCCTTCCCCGCGACCAGGTCATTCATAAAGTAGGGGTACAGCCAGTCCCTCCGGGTCGGGTCATTGCTGGAGGTGGTGTACCGCTCGCTGTAGGAATTATGCTGCCAGGTCAGGAAAAATCCCCGCCAGGAAAGATTGACCATCACATTCCCGGAATGGACAGGGATGTAGGGCAGCTGCTTCCCGTATGATTCATCGCTCCAGACCAGCGGGTCCCCGTAATTGGTGGACCGGGTATAGGCATAGGTCCCGGCCGTCTTATAGGAAACCGGTCCCAGGCTACCATGCAGCATGGCAGTGAATTCCAGTCCCCGGGCCAGCACCCGCTTGATATTCTGCGGCTCCCAGTACCCCTTGAAACTGGGGATCCAGATGATCCAGTTGGTGATATCCGAGCGGTAAGCCGTCAGCTCGGTCTTCAGCAGGTGCCCGAGGCTACCGCCGCCACCACCCAGTACTGCCTGGTATTCCACACCCAGCTCATAACTCAAACCTTCTTCAGGCTGCAGGTCAGGGTTCCCGCCGGGCTGCCAGTAAAGGGAGTTCAGCGAAGGCACCTTGTAATTCCGGGCAATGTTCCCCTTAAGGATCAGATCCTCGCCCTTCAGCACACGGAAATCAAACCCTAAATAAGGCACCAGCGGGGTTCGTTTCCCGTCGATCCAGTCCTGCCGCAGCATGAAATTCACATTCACCCGCTCGGCAAAATTCCGCCGCAAAGCAACAAACCCTGAAACCTCGGCCCGCGACCGGTCATATCCCGACCCAGTAACCGTATCGCGAGAAACCACATCATGGTAATCCGCATGCACCCGTCCCTCGGCCGAAAACAAAGACGAAAAATCATGCGAGTAGGAGAGGGTGTTCAAAAAACTGTGCTGACGGCTTTCCGAGTATATCGCAGGCACCAGCCCGACACCCGGCACCTGGTTCCGCAGGGAATAATTCAGCTTTTTATCCGAATACCCGCTCCGCACCATTAACCGCCCGGAAGCGGCATAATGCTTCCAGTCCGCCACCACCTTATGGTCAACATCCTGCTGCCGGTTCAGGTTGGAGTTGTCGGGACCCTCGTAACTCGTCGCCCGGGGAATGGAACGATCCGCCGCCTGTCCCCACCACTTCAGAGACAACCGGTTTTTCATATTCGGACGGAAATAAAATTCCTGCAGGATCCCGTACCTCGTATAACCGGCATTGTCATTGGTGTCGACCGGATGGGTGATCCCACCTGTCTCCGGGTCGACATTGGCGATCCCCCGGTTGATGAACCTGAAATCATTCGCAGAGTAATTATGGTACAAGCGCGTGGAGGACTGGAACCGCGGTCCGCCAAATCCTACAGAAAGGAACTCATCGAAGGTGCTGTAACTGCCGATCCCCTGCATGTATTTGAGGCCGAAGCGGTTCTGCCAGTCCACCCTGTTCCCGATATTGATGGATCCCCCGAGCCCGCCGCTCCGGTCCGCCAGCGAAGCCGCCCCGTGTTTCAGGTTCAGGTCGTCGACAACATACACCGGGATCAGCGAGAAGTCCACCATCCCTGCCATGGGATCATTGATATTGATCCCGTTCCAGTTCACCTGCGTGTGGGATGCGGCCGTCCCCCGGAAGGATGCCGTCGCCAGGGCACCCCGCCCGTGCTCCTTGATAAAGACCAGGGTGTTTTCCGAAAGCAGCTGCGAAAGCGATAGGTTGGCCTTGTCCCGCAATACCACGGTATCCACGCTGGATTGTTTCATCCCCGCTTCCTCCTTGACAAAGATGCGCTGGGATACCACCGCCACCTCCCTGATCCGGAAAACGGAATCCTTGATACCGCCCCCGTCCGGACCGCCCCCGTCAGCCAGAGCGGACCGGCACAATGTGCTGAAGGCCAGCACCCATATAGACATCCTCCCTGT
>LJUP01000013.1 GCA_001303955.1 Bacteroides sp. SM23_62
GCTGATTCCCTTGCCGAACTGGTTGCCACACTGGATTGGGACAGACTGCTTTCAGATGATATTCCCCGCAGAGAATTGTCCATCGAGGAAAAGCCTGATTATGACCGTTTCATTGTCAACTTCCCCTTGCAGGAAAGGAAAGTCAAACTGCCCGCGGGTGTTGTGACAGGCCAGAACATTGAAAACCTGTTTGCCGAACTTTGCTCACATGTGCATAATATACAGGATTTCAATCAATTCCAGATTCCATTCTTATGTGTTTCGGCTGACGTGGCCACCGGTACCGAAGTCATACACCGGGAAGGATACCTGCCATCCGCGCTGCGGGCGACCATGGCTATTCCCTCTGTATTCACACCGCAGAATATCGATGGAAGACTGCTGATCGACGGGGGTGTCCTGAATAATTTCCCGGTAGATCACGTACAGGAAATGGGGGCTGATATACTGATCGGTGTGAATGTAGGCTATCAGCCATTCAAGGCAGAAGATGAAGTCAACTTTCTGGAAGTGATGGAACAGACCGTGTTCCTTACCTCACAAAAAAGAAGTGAAGAAAACATAAAACTGTGTGATATATATATCGAGCCCGACATTGACGGATACAGTTCCACCAGTTTCAATGCGGGTGATTCACTCATCATTCGCGGTGAGCGTGCCGCCAGGGAATATTTTGACCAGTTCAGGGCACTGGCCGACTCCTTGAACAATATCGAGCACATACCGTATGTGAATCCCTCCTTTGAACCTTTGGATTCGTTTCTGATCAGTGAAATACATGTCGATGGTGTAGAAAAGGTTTCGGGGAGGTTGCTGTCAGGTAAACTCAACCTGAATGTCCTGGAAAAGGTCTCCCCGCAACAAGTCTCCGAGGCCATCGATAATGTATACAGCAGCCTTTTCTTCGAGAAAGTGACCTATGAGCTGGAGCCCTTGGAGGATGAGGTTCTGGGACCAAGTGTCAGGCTGAAAATAAAAGTAAAGGAGCGAAAAGGCGGTCAGCTGATGGTCGGACTGAATTACAACACCACCTACAAGGCCTCCATCACACTTAACACCACCTTCCGGAATGTCCTGCTGAACGGCACCAAGTTATCGCTGAACATGGCACTCGGGGAAAACCAGTACTTTCTGGCCCGTTATGAAAAAAACAACGGATGGAGACCGGGCTTTGTGGTTGATCTGAAGGGACAAAACTTTGACCTGAATATCTATACCGGTGGTATCAAGGGGGGCGTCATTGATTATGCTGATATGGGCGCTGCCATCTATATGCAATCCATCATCGGGAAGTCCTATGCATTCGGCTTCGGGGGTGAGTTTGAAAGGATCACTTTGAGACCCGACATAGGTGAAGTTATCCCCGGCAGGCAATCCGATAACCATTACAACCTGCTTGGCTATATCGACCTGGATACTTATGACAACCGGTTCTTCCCTACCTCCGGCACAAGGTTTAACGCCCTTTATAAGTTTATCAATGACACGGAACTGAAAAACAACCATTTCCTTCGACTGGAGTTTGAACAGGCGGCCAGGCTCAGCAAGAGGTTCACACTGCTGCCCCGCGCTTATGGAGGCATAACTACTGCAGATTCCTCACTGCGGATGTATCAATTCTATCTCGGGGGACTGAACAGGGCGCATCGGAAGGGGATCCTGCCATTTACCGGCCTGGACTTCATGGAAAAATCCGGGCGGAATGTCCTTGTGCTTGGATTGGACCTGCAATATAATTTCTGGAGATCAAATTACCTGGTGCTGAGGACAAATGTCGGTAATACAAGCTGGGAGCTGGAAGACACCATACTGTTCCAGTCAGCCTTTTCCGGATTCGGACTGACACTGGGCAATATGAGCCTGATCGGCCCCATTGAATTCACCCTCATGCGATCAAATCTCCGGGATGATTTCCTTTTTTATATCAATATCGGATATTACTTCTGACCCTCCCCGCTGCATTCAATTCCCCAGGATTCCTTAACTTGTACGTAGCCATGAGAACCGCGCAATTCTATCGGAAATTAGAGGATGGCAAGGTACAATGCCTCCTGTGTCCTCATCTCTGTACCCTTTCTGAGGGAAAAACAGGGAAATGCGGGGTAAGGAGAAATGTGAATGCCGATCTGGTCTCTGAGATTTACGGGAAAGTTTCTGCCATCCATTACGACCCCATTGAGAAAAAGCCCCTTTATCATTTTCATCCTGGGAATATTATACTGTCCATTGGCAGCATAGGGTGTAACCTGAGCTGCAGTTTTTGCCAGAATTGTGATATTTCCCAGGCCAGTGTACCAGGATTCCCCTGGCTGAAGGATTATTCCCCGGATGAGATCGTCCAGATGGCTGCCGGTCATGATAACAACATCGGCATAGCCTTTACCTACAACGAACCCACCATCTCCTATGAATATATCCTGGAGATTGCCAGGCTGGCCAATGGCTTGGGAATGAAAACTGCCATGGTCTCCAATGGTTATATCAACCGGGAACCCCTGGTCCGGTTACTTCCGTTCATGGATGCGTTCAACATTGACCTGAAGGCTTTCCGGGATGATTTTTACAAGGTACAGACAGGTGCAAGCCTTTCCCCGGTACTTGAAACACTGAAGATCCTCAACGAAGCCGGGAAACACATTGAAATCACCAATCTTATTATTCCTGGACTGAATGACGATCCGGCCGTTTTTTCCGAAATGATCGACTGGATATCTGCAGAACTAGGTATGTATACGGTTCTTCACCTTTCAAGGTATTTCCCGCATCACAAGCTTACCATAGGTCCGACACCGGTTGATACCCTCAGGGACCTTTTTGCCCTTGCGAGCCAAAAGCTCCGCTATGTCTACCTCGGGAATGTCGCCTCCAATAGAGGTCAGCAGACCAGGTGTGCGGAATGCGGGGAATTGCTTATCGAACGTGCCGGATATCACACCGAACTAAGAAACATCACGCCAGATACAAAATGCAATAAGTGTGGTTCCCCTGTTCAAAATCTAATATTATGAGAGTAAGAACGCCAAAAGTTGCCGGGGCTTTTTATCCTGGGACTGAAAACGAGATCGACCGTCTGGTCCAGCAAATACGCGAGACAGAATCAGAAAAAATCGATTATTCATATGCCCTGAAGGAAATCATAGGCTGCGTGGTACCCCATGCCGGTTATATATATTCGGGTTATGAAGCAATGCATTTTTTCGAAATCATCAAAAGATCGTCCACAAATTATGATACATTCATCATCATCAATCCGAATCATACGGGATATGGCGAATACATAGAGGTAGATTCCAATGATTCCTGGGACACCCCCCTCGGAAATGTTCCGGTCGATACCGATTTTGCCCGCCGACTTGACCTTCCCAGGTCCGACCGTGCCCAGATGCAGGAGCATTCCGCCGAGGTGATGCTGCCCTTGCTCCAGGAATCCCTTTCCCCCGGTTTCCGAATAGTTCCCATCAGCATGTTACGCCAGAATCCAATCACCGCCATGGAGCTTGCTGATAAGATCATGGATACAAACAAGGTACTGAAGAGAAAATTAATGATCATCGCTTCTTCGGATTTCACGCATTTTGAAAGCCCGGTGGATGGCAAAATGAAAGACGATATGGTACTTGAACAGATCGAAAAGCAGGACTCGGAAAAGCTGTATGACACGGTCATTCAGAACCGGATATCGGTTTGCGGATATGGCCCCATCATGACCCTGATCGAATATAGCAAGATGGTGGCAGACAGTCCGTTATCGACCATACTTGCCAGGGGACATTCGGGCAAGACGAGGCCTTCCTCATCGGTGGTTGATTACATTACCATATTGTTTTACCATGATTGAGCTCCCGTGACAAAAAAAGAATATTATTTGCATGTCCTGGTGGAAGAAGGGGATTGGACCGCATACCTGTTGGAAAATTCGGGGCTCCCGGGACCCAGGGCGAACCTGGAATTAACGCTGGCCTATGTAGAGCTGGGAGCTGAAAAAGATTTCATTCCGCTGTTGGATTATACACCCGACCTGGCTCCGGAGAACACCCCCGAGGAGTTCCTTGCTTTCTGTGGCACAGTGGGACTCGGTGAGCTCATTGCCAACGGGCTGCGGGAGTATCTTCCGGACCTGCGCAAACAGGCCTCTGATCCCCGATGGAGGATCCGGGAAGCAGTGGCCATGGCCCTGAAGATCATAGGCAAACATGATTTTTACCTGCTCTCGTTTATCTGCAGTGAATGGGTCCGTGGTAATTTTTTGGAGCAAAGGGCACTGGCGGCAGGCATCTGTGAACCTGAATTGCTGTCAGACCCCAGGCATGCTGAACTGGCATTACAATTGCTTGACCAGATCACCCACCTGCTATCGGGCGTTGAAAACAGGAAATTGAATGATTTCAGGGTACTCCGGAAAGGCCTGGGATACTGCTGGTCAGTCGCTGTCGCGGCCAACCCTGAATGCGGAAAGCCAGCCTTTGAAAAACTGTTTGATCTCAATGATAAGGATGTCAACTGGATCATCAGGGAAAACCTGAAAAAAAACCGCATGGCCAAAATGGATGCTGCATGGGTTGATGCCCTTTCAGCCAGGTTAAAATGACGTATACATTACAATTCAATGAAGCTTAATATCATTATTATCGCTCCCCTGAGCCTGGTTGTGCTGCTGTCCGGATGTGACACCTGCGATAAAAGTGAATGTGTTGAACCGCCGGATCCCTTCAAATTCAGGATCATAGACAAAACCAGCAAGGAAGATCTTGTTTTTTCCGAAAAACCGCGTTATCATCCGGATACTATCAGGTTGTTTTATTACCAGGACGAGGAACAGATCGATCTTCCGCTTCGAAAAATAACAAATGAGTTACATTATAATGTATTCAGCAACCAGCTCCTGCCTTATGTGAGCGCCGCAGAAAACATCAAGGACTTTTACCTGCAACTCAACTACCATGATGTCGATACGCTTTTGATAGATGTCAGGCAGATCGATTTTGAATGCTGTACGGTCTTTCAGTATGCCCAGTCCTATTACAATGGCCACATTCTGAAAAGAAGTCAGGACGATTATACCGTTTTCCTGATTGAAAAATAATCCCCGGTCAGGCGAAAATTTACCATGTTTTTAACAAATCCTGAGGATCAGAATAACCACTTTTAGGATTCAATTATACAGATATGGCAGTAAATGTTTCCATGTGGCGCAAAGCAATGCGCGTTATTCCAAGGTTATCCAAAGAAGAATGGGATGTCCTTGATGTAATCTCAAAGTGGCTTATTTCAACAAGGGCGGCAGTTTTTGTCATGACAGAGATCGCTGCAGGCATCGGGGGGATCCTGGCCTACCGGAACGAGAGTTTCTACTGGCCGTATTTCCTGACCGCCATGATCGGGTTAGTTTTCGCACATGCCAGCAACAATCTTTTTAATGATTATATTGATTATAAAAGGGGACTGGACAAGGATAACTACTACCGTGCCCAGTATGGACCCCAGCCACTCGAACATGGGTTGATGTCCCAGAAGCAGTTCATGGGTTATATAGGCGTATCATTGCTGGTGGCATCCACGGGGATCACGACCCTGGTGCTGCTGGCAACCGGATTGTTTTTCCTGCTTTTCTATACCTGGCCCCTTTATCTCTCTGCCCATGCCTTCCAGTATAACAAGCGGTTCGGGTCGTTGTTTCTTTTGGGACTCATCATCGATGTGATTCTTGTCAAGACCGGAGTCTATTAATCCCCTGAAGCCGGGACCTAACATATCACCCAACATGGACCTGTCAGATCTTCGTCATGTTGACAGGTTTTTTTATCTTTAAAAAAAACTTAACTGTATCATGACCAAGAGAAAAATCAGAATGGGAATGGTGGGCGGAGGCCCCGGTTCCTTCATCGGTAAATTCCATGTAAAAGCCGCACATCTCGACGGCCAGACAGAACTGGTCTGCGGCGCATTTGACATTGACCCGGCCAATTCCAAATTACAGGGACGGGAGTATTACCTGGACCCCTCACGGGCCTACGATAACTTCCCCGAAATGATCGCCCGGGAAAAGGAACTTCCCGAAAACGTGCGGATGGATTTTGTTTCCATCACCACGCCCAATTATGTTCATTATGAACCTGCCAGGCTTGCCCTGGAAAACGGTTTTCATGTCGTCAGCGACAAGCCCCTTACCAATGATACCGAAGATGCCAGAAAACTTGTCAGGCTGGTGGAAGATACCGGTTTGATCTTTGCGGTAACCCATGCCTATACGGGTTATCCCATGGTGAAGGAAGCCAGGCATATTGTGCAGTCCGGCAAGCTCGGAAAGATCCGCAAGGTGGTTTCTGAATATCCGCAGGGATGGCTTTCCGAGCCCATGGAAGGAATCGGTAACATGCAGGCCGACTGGAGACTTGACCCCGCCCGTTCCGGGAAATCAAACTGCATGGGTGACATCGGCACCCATGCCCTTAACCTGGCCGAATATGTAACCGGGCTGAAGGTAACCCAGCTTTGTGCAGATGTCAGCACCCTGGTTGAAGGCAGGAGGCTGGATGATGACGGCAATGTACTGGTCAGGTTTGATAACGGGGCCAGGGGCATCATTTATGCCAGCCAGATCTCGGCAGGTGAGGAGAACGGGCTGAAGATACGGGTTTATGGGGAGAAAGGTGGACTGGAATGGATACAGGTGGAGCCCAATACGCTGACCGTAAAATGGCTCGATAAACCCGTGGAGGTGATCCGTCCGGGTAATCCCTGGTGCTCGGATATAGCCAAATACAATACCCGTTTCCCCGCCGGCCACCCGGAAGGATTGATAGAAGCATTCGGCAACGTTTACCGCAATGTTGCCACCTGTATACAGCACCGCCTGGAAGGCAAGCAACCGCCTGCCGAGGCACTTGATTTTCCCACCGTTCACGACGGATTAAGGGGCATGCTGTTCATTGACGCTGTGCTTGAATCGAGCGAAAGTGACAGCAAATGGCTGGATTTCCCGAATTAAATAACACACCAGAATCATGTCAAGACCTGTAACTTTATTTACCGGACAGTGGGCGGACCTCCCGCTGGAAACCATGTGTGAAAAAACCAGCTCATTCGGTTATGATGGCATAGAACTGGCCTGCTGGGGAGATCATTTTGAAGTGGATAGGGCCGACGAGGCTTACTGCAAGGAGAAACTGGCACTGCTTAAAAAACATGACCTGGAACTGTATGCCATATCCACCCACCTGGTCAGCCAGGCCGTCTGCGACAATATCGACGCTCGGCACCAATCCATCCTGCCTGATTATATCTGGGGGGATGGGGACCCTGAGGGTGTGCGGCAGCGTGCCGCTGAGGAGATGAAAAAAACGGCTGCGGCTGCCAGACGCCTTGGTGTCAAGGTGGTAAACGGTTTTACCGGCAGTTCCATCTGGCATCTGCTTTACTCCTTCCCTCCTGTTTCGGATGATTTGATTGATAAGGGATACCAGGATTTTGCCAGCCGCTGGATCCCCATCCTGGATGAATTTAAAAAGCAGGGCGTCAGGTACGGGCTGGAAGTCCATCCCACAGAAATCGCCTTTGACATTGCCTCGGCCGAACGTGCCCTGGAGGCTGTGGACCATCATCCCGCTTTCGGATTCAACTACGACCCCAGCCATTTTGGTTACCAGGGAGTGGACTATGTGGAGTTCATCTACCGCTTCAGTGAGAGGATATTCCATGTGCATATCAAAGATGCCAAATGGTCAGATGTGCCGACAGAAGCCGGGGTGTTCGGGGGACACATACCCTTCGGGGACAGGCGAAGGTTCTGGGATTTTGCCAGTCCGGGCCGCGGTGATACCAACTTAGAAGAGATCATCCGCGCCCTGAACCGCATTCAATACGATGGTCCCCTTTCAGTGGAATGGGAAGATCCGGGTATGGACCGTGAACATGGTGCCACGGAGGCCTGTGAGTTTGTAAAGGACCTGGACTTCAAGCCCGCCGCCCAGGCATTTGATGATGCCTTCCAGAAAGACTGACCATCAGGAGATCACTCGTACCGCAGGCTTTCCACCGGGTTCATCCGTGTGATCTTCAGGATGTGGTAGCTGATGGTCAGCATGGCAATCGCCATGGCCATCAGGATGGAAAGGACGATCAACAGCCAGGCGTAGTGTATGTGGTAGTAAAAACGCTGCAACCAGTCGTTCACGGCAAACCATGCAAACGGTGTGGCAATGAGCGCTGCTATCAGGATCCACTTCATGATATTTTCTCCAAGCAGGAAAAATATGTTCGTTGGACTCCCACCCATGGCTTTTCGTATCCCTATTTCCTTGGTCTTCCTTACCGTTGTATAAGTGGTCAGGGCAAACAAGCCAAAAATCCCAATAATGATAGCCAGCAAGGCACCGCCTGAATAAAGCATGGCCTGTTTGTCTTCATCAAGGTACATTTGTTCATGCAGTTTTTCCAGTGGATACATGATGAGTTCATGTCCGGGCAGATGAGCCCTGAGAAGGTTATCTATATGCTGTATCAATCCACTTAGGGAATCTGATTCTGCACGGATGGTAATATGCCTGAATGGCTGATAGTACCTGCTGATAACCAGGGGTTCGATCCTTTCATGCAGAGAGCGGAAATGAAAATCCCCTACCACACCGATAACGGTATCCCTGTGATCCGACACATTGATCACCGATCCCACTGGATCTGTAAGACCCAGTGCTTCGCAGGCACTTTCATTCAGGATGAAATATCCCGTATCGTTCACTGCATTCCCTGAGAAAAATTCTCCGTCAACCAATTGAAAACGATAGGTCTCAGGATAGTTATGCCTCACCCTGCATTCGGTGATCAATATGGCATTCTCCTCAACATCTCCATCGATCCAGACATTCTGTATGACCGGCATTTCTCCCGGGATACCAACGGAAGCAGTAACAGATTTAACTCCGGGCTGGGAAGAAATATCCTCCCGAACAGGTATAAAATCCTCCCGGATATATTCGGAAGGTTCGTAGAAAACATATAGATCCTCCCTTTCAAAACCATAATCCCCATGCTTCATGAAACGGGTCTGGAAGATAAGCACACTCAGCACAGAAAACAGGAAAATCATGATCCCAAACTGAAGAATGACCAGGATTGTCTTCAACCTCCCTCTTCTCAGGTGAACATAGAGACCGGTGATCATCTGTACGGGGGAGAACCGGTTCACCGATAAAAAATGAACCCATCCCGTAAGGAAACCAGACAATACAGCCATGGCTACAAACAATAAAAACAATATGGCCAGTTTATAAAAGGGAAGGGTAATGGGGGTATCCATGATCCCGGAAAACGGTACCAGGTTTATCTCAAACAATACAATGGCGATAAAAGCAGCAAACACACCCATGATGATTGATTCATAAATCAAATGACCCAATAGTTGTAACTTCTGAGCCCCGACGACAATACGCATGCCGATATCCCTGATACGGATATCATTGCTGGCAGTGAGGAGGCTGATGAAGTTTGAAATAGTGATCAAAAGGATAAATACGGCCAATGATGATAAGATGATCAGGTCATTCATATCTGCCGGCCTGCCAATGGTTATGGAAAAACCGGTTGACCCGAGATGGATATCCCTGAATTTTTGTAGTCCCGATTCCAGAAAGATGCCAGATTCACCATAATGTTGCATGTGAATATCCTGTATCGCACTGATCAGTCCCCCAAGGTATTCTTCTGTTACATCAGTATCTATCCTGAGGTATACCGGAAAATCCAGGCTCATGGCCCTTACATTATACCTTTGTTCCAATGTTTTGAAAGAGATCAGCAGGTCAAATTGCATGTGTGAATTCAATGGAACATCTTCCATAACTCCCATCACCGTAAGGAGAGTGTTATTCACTTCAATATGCTGGTTAAGCGGATCCTCATCTTTGAAATACTCCCTGGCTGCACTCCTGGTGAGCACTGCAGTATATGGTTTGTTCAGGATGTGTTCCGGATCGCCTGTTAACAGTTTAAACCCGAACACCTCAAAGAATGATGAGTCCGCATAAAAAAACCGTACAGGGCTTTGTCTGAGATGCTGGTACGGAGTGCTTAACAGAGGGTTAAATAACCTGCATGCAGTTACTTCTGAGAATCCTGCTTTGTTTAATTCCTCTGGAATATATCCCAGGCAGGTCGGGACATACAGCATCTGACCATCACGGCTTTCCACCCTGGTTGTTATCCTGAACATCTGGTCCGTATCAGGGTGAAACCGGTCAAAGCTAAATTCAAATCTCACGAAAAGGACCAGTAAGACAGATGTGCTCATCCCGACCGCAAGTCCAATGATATTCAGGATAGAGAAGAACTTGAAATGCAGGAGGTTTCTGTAAGCGATCTTTATTTGCTTCCTCATCATGTGTGGACCCTGAATTCTCTCCAGCCACCAAAGATATGATGGGAATTCCTTGTTTCCAAGATTCATTGGCGGCAGCCATATATATTTATTATCTTTAAGCTGAACCAGCAAAGAACCTTTACGGCCGTGCTGCATACCATATCCTTATTAATCCTGATATTTATCCATATGATCTTTCAGGGACCATCCACCATGATCATTGCCCACAGGGGAGCCTCACATGATGCTCCGGAAAATACGCTTGCTGCCATAAATCTGGCCTGGGAAAGAGGGGCCGATGCTGCAGAGGTGGATGTTCACCTGTCGAAAGATAACCGCATCATGGTTATCCATGACGCGGATACCAAAAGAACCACCGGTGAAAGGATGGTGATCAGGGAAAGCATGTCGTCGGCTTTGCGTTCCCTCGATGCAAGCTATGGTATGGATCAGTTCACAGGGGAAAGGATACCCTTCCTGGAGGAAGTAATGACAGCCCTACCGGACGGCAAGGTCCTGTTTGTAGAAGTAAAAACCGATACCGTCATCTTACCATACCTGACCGTTTTGCTTTATGACTCTCCAAAAAGATCACAGATCAGGGTAATCAGTTTTGATTTCGATGTATGTTCAATGATGAAAAGGGAGATCCCAACCCTACCTGTTTACTGGTTGCATTACACCCTGTCAGGGTCATACAAATCCAGGTGGATTGACAGGGCTGGAGAGGCGGCACTGGATGGTCTGAATTTTCGTTACAAAGGGATCAGCAAAGATTACATTGAAGCGGTGCACCGGTCAGGTATGAAGATGTTTGCCTGGACCGTGGATGACCCTGCCGATGCAGCCGGGCTGATTGCATTAGGGATTGACGGGATCACTACCAACCGGCCCGGCTGGCTGAGGGAACAACTTGGCAGGTGATCCTGTGCCAAGGAGTATCACCTGGGTTTCAAATATCCCGAGATGGCCTCTACATAGGCCGCAAACTTTTCTTCACCCAATGTTGTAATCGTGCAGGTTGTCTGCGGGAAATTGCCCTTGAATTTCTTTTTCACATGAATATAGCCGGCTTCCTTCAATCTGGTGATCTGGACACTCAGGTTGCCCGATGTTGCCCCGGTCTCTTTTTTCAGGTAGGCAAAGTCGGCCTTTTCCACACTTACCAGGATGGAGACTATGGCCAATCTCAACTGGGAATGCAGTATCGGATCGAGATCCTTATACATCACCGCCATTTTTTGATGTCCTGATAATATATCCGGGGATCAGGTAACCCAGTGCCATGGCGACTGCAAAGACCAGCAACTGATCGGTCCCTTTCAGGTAACTGGCAATAACCGCAGCCGCGAGGAAGATGACGGCACCAATGACAAGGGGACGGAAACGTATCATCAGTCCAGAAACAGCAGTGGCCATAGCCGTAACACCAAGAATAAAGGCCGTCGGATATGCCTGTACTTTTAGCGACAGGAATATCATTAATACCATCAAGAGACCGGCAGTGATCCAGATAATCTGAATATACCTGTCCAGGTGGGTCACCACCTTCTCCCTCTTACTTGCACGGGATTGATAGACAAACTGTATGATCATTGCAGCAATAATGAATGCTCCCCATGCAAGCAGGCTCAGGAGCATGATATCATCGTACCGTTCCATCCGGACAAGATGCCTGATCAGGAAATAATTGGCCAGGGCGGCCAGTATCAGGGCCCAGCCCCATAGCAGATAGTAGAAACTCCCTTCACGGATGTTCTTTCGTGAGGTTGAAATCGATTTCTGAATGATCCGAAGACTTTCTTCAGGTGTCAATGTCTTTTCCATAGGGCTTATTATTTATAAACATGGTACAAATATAAAGTAGTTTATTTTATAAACCTAATTTTTAAAGGAAACTTTCAAAAAAATAAGCCTCAATTTATAATTTTAATTACAGATGGCTGTTCCCCAGGCATTTATGTTGCCAGGGAAAGCTATGTCTTTTTTCCGAAATACTGCATTTCTATCCTGATCCTGTATTGTCCTTCCGGAATCAGGAAGCTGCATTGGTCATAAGGAGGATGTTTCAAGCCGGGTTTTATGTTGTTGGAGAATCCAAATCCTTCCCCGGGTATCTTAACCAGTTTATAATCCATCTGGTCATTCCCGTTTACATCATCCAGCAGGCTGATGGCATATGTCCCTGGCAGGATATCATCCAGGATGATCTCCATCATTCCATCCTTGAGGGAAGTTTTCCTGAAATCGTAGGTTCTGGAAGGATTGACCGGGAACTGGTCCGGGTGGTTGTACAGTCCCAGCCTGATCCATCCCTTCTCGAACCTGATCTTGGTGATCTCAATGGTCAGGGTCGCTGACTGGCCCGACATCGCTAAAGGCATCAAGCTCATGGATGCCAGTAACAACATGCTCAAGCAATCTCTCATTTTTCCATTCAATTACAATCTCTCCAGGAATCCCAGGGTGAAATATTCCTCCTTAACATCCGGATTATACTGGATCTTGTCTATGGTCATGACTGATTTTCGGCCGTTCTGCATATTGTTCATTTCCATCCTGGCAGCTATGTATTTTTTCCCCGAAGGATCTATTTGTCTGACATCAGATGAGATCATTTGTTTGAACAGTTCACCGTCCCCATCGTAATATTCAGCCTTCCTGAATACAAAATCCAGCTTCCCGATCCAGGCAACCTGGCGGTCATACCCGACTTCATCCATGATTTCCTCATTTAGAGGTATCACCTCCACCATCCAGCAATCTGTTCCCCCGACAGGTTCTGATCCGGTGACCTTATAATCGAAATCCACCAGGTTTGGGGCAGACATGTCCGCATTACTGAATTCCGAACCCATGAAAGGCTTGCTTTTTTCATTGCTGATGATCCGTCTTGTCTTTCTCAGTGCGGGCATGTAGATCCACATATCATCATTTCGCTCATCATAGTCATAAATGAGCATCCCTGTTCCTTTGACTTCTGCAGGTGAGAGAAAACGGATGATCCTTTTTTCGGTGGCTCCGTTTTCAAATAGTTTTGAGGCCATGGAAGTTTGCCTTACCCTTTCCCTTCCTTTCGCATCATAGATCCTTAGCGTGGAAACGGCTTCCATTCCATCGAGTTTGGATACTTCCCTTGACTTCTGCATAATTTCCCGGCCGTCAGGCGGGGCAAGATTTACAAATGCAAAACCCAGCAAGCACAGGATCGATGTTATACTTATTCTTTTACTATCTCTCATTATTTGAAACTTTGAATGTGACATATCTACTTAATTGCTAGGCACTGTCTTCCCCGTTCTGAGCCAGCCCGACAGCTCTCTCAGCTGTACCCTGATGGATGTTCCTCCGGGTTCAAGGAAGGCAGGCTTGAAAATCAATACGAGGGCCGGGATAATGACCAGTGCCCCCACGAGACAGGAAAATATGGACACCATCACAAGGAAACCGAAGACCTGAATGGGGAGAAATACCGAAAATGGCAGGGCACAAAATCCCAGGATCACAGATAGGGCATTGAAACTGATCCCACGGCCGGTGGTGGTGAGTGTTTTTATGACTGCCTCCGCCTGTGCCAGTCCCTTTCCCCTTTCAGATTTATACCTCCAGAGAAAATGTATGGTATAATCCACGCCTACCCCGATCATGATGGAGGACAGCAGGGCGGTGGCGATATCCAGTTTCACGCCCAGGTATCCCATCCATCCGAACAGGATAACCATGGAAAAAGCGAGTGGCAGGGCGGCCATCAATCCTGCCGGGACGGACCGGAACAGGATGGCTAGCAGGGTTATGACAACCAGCAATGCAATGATCAGTGAGGTTACCTGTCCCCTTACAACCAGGTCAGCCAGGTCAGCCGTAATGAGGCCGTACCCGCCGATCCTGGCCTGATGTATACCCGGACTGGTCAGTTGCCGGATCTGTGCAAGAACGGATTTTAAGGCCATGTTGCTTCCGTCATTGATCCTTACCATGACCTGGGCCCTCTGGAAATCAAAATCCACCAATCTTTCCAGGTCCTCCGGATCCCCGCTCATCATATACAGTTCCAGGTACTGGGCCAGTGCATTCCGCTCATCCGGCACCACATTGTAATAGGGATCACCCTTGTCATTTAATGCCTTGCTGATCTCCCTGATGATACCTGCTATGGACATGACATTCCCCACGGCCGGATGTTTTTTCAATTCCGTTTCATATCGGTCAATCTGACCCATTACCGTCGGATCCAGGATATCCCCTTCCACCAGGATGGAAATATTCTGCGATCCGCCGAATGTTTCATTGATCACCTGTGCACTTACCCTTGCCGGGTGTTTTTCGGGAAAGAAATTCTCAAGGTTGGTATCCACTTTCAGCAGGAATACCCCGCCACCGGATAAGAGCATAACCAATGCGGCCACAAGGGTCACCTGCCGGGGCCTGCCTGTGACCATCCCTCCCGTGGAGGCCAGGAGGCGGTCGATAAGACGCTGTCTGGATGGATGCTCGGTAAGCACAGGTTTTGATTTGCCAATAATGGACAAGGCTGCCGGGATAAACAACAGGCTCAGCAGCAGGGCAAATCCAATGCCTGCCGCAGCCACTACTCCCAATTGCCTGGCAGGTATCATTTTATGGGAAAGCAAACACAGTATCCCGGCAATGGTGGTGATACCGGTCAGGAGAATGGGATTCCTGAGGCTGGTATATACCCCCCGGGCGATGTTGCCCACACTGGAATGATTCCCCGATACATTGTACTCCTGGTATTTGGCCATCATATGTATCCCGTAATCATTGGCTATGGCGATCAGCATGATGGGAAGCAACAGGGTGATAAGGGACATCTGCCAGCCGGCAAGCGGCATCAACCCCATGGCAAACAGGATGGATAGGACCACGACAATAAATGGCAGGAAAACTCCCCTGGCTTCCCTGAAAAAGAAAAACAGCATCACCAGCATGATCCCCAGCCCAATGATCATCAAGAATTTAAATTCGTGGGCCATTTCCTTGGCCATGATGGCTTTAATATATGGGAGTCCCCCTATATAAGTAATCTCACCGCCGGGATTCTCCTCGAGAACACTTTCAATGGCGGTTACAATTTCTTCATCCTGGGCCTGACTTTCCAGGGTGGCTATGATGGAAGTCATGGTAAAATCTTCAGATACCAGGACTTCATGTACCAGTTCATTTTCTTTCAGTTCCTCCCTGAGGGTTGCCCAGCCTTTGGCTGTTTTCGGGAGTCTCCTTATGGCCGGGTCAACGATCATGGCCCCCTGCTCTCCTTTGATGTTTTTTGCATCAAAGAGGGAAAGCGTTTCATCAATCCCCTGAATATCCTTCAGTTGTCTGTTTACCTTCTTAACCCTTGAAAGGGTTTCCTTATTGAGTACATCATCTGTCTCAAACAGGATCATGACCATTTCATCGCCACCGAAGATATCCTCTATCAGGTTGGTGTTGATCCTGGAAGGCATCCCCTCATAGATATAGCTTTCCAGGTCCGGGTTGATCTCCGCCCTGAAAATCTGGAATCCGAAGAATCCTGAAACAAGCAGGGATAAAATGATGATCAGCCATCTGTGCTTGATAATTAAAATACCTGTTCTCATGTGATCTTAAAATGTATATTGCAATTCCATAAATCCCCCGTTGAACACAGGCGCAATCAGATTGTACCGGGTATTCGGGGGCCCTTCAAAATATTGCCCGCCAAGACCCAGTTTCAGGTTATCCGAGATGCTCCATGACAGTCTGGGCAGCAGTGTCCATTCCTTTGTACTGAAATGATAAAGACCGAATACCTCCATATCAAGCACATTGTGAAACAACGTTATGGCCGGCCTGGCTGCCAGGGAATGCATGATCTGTTTTGTCTGGTCAAAAATAATCCGGTTAAATCCCGCCAGTTGCTGGTCCATCATTGGTCCCAGCATTCCCCACACAACAGGTTGCTGTAGCTGTTCCGGTTCCATTTCCGGGATGACAGCTAGCACCTTAATCTCTTCAAAATCAAATACATACTGACATGTATACATGACCATAAGGCTAAAGTTCCCGAATGACCTGTCCATCCCCAGTACATACCTCAGGTCCCTGCTGGGTACAAAGGCCTGGCCTTTGTAATCGGACACTGGCTCACGGTAGGCAGCTTCCCCCCGGACGCCGAGTGATCCCAGTCCGAATGAAAAATCAAGTCCCACAGTCTGCTGCCGGAACGGCCTGGCATAGAGGTCAATTTCCGGGGTTTCTCCCGGAGTCTCCGGCAGGGGGCCGGTTGCTATCCCGGGCATGGGATCATAGCCGCTAAACCATGAAATGGATCCGTCAAAACGGTCGAATAAAAATTCCACCTTCCCGGCTAATGATCCGTTCTTCAAGGCAGCTTTCGGACTGTAAGCATCAGCAATATTTACATACTCCGGCATATCAAAAAGGTCAAACCGGTAGATGGAATGCCTGTATACAGGCACCCAGATGCCCTCCAGCCTGACACGTGATTTTATGGTATAACGTCCCTTCAGCAGGAAATTTCCCATGCGCATATCATCGGGGTCAGGTGACCGTACAAAATAATCCTGCGGGGTCAGGTTATTGGTCGGATTGATGCCATCAGCCCTGCCCCAGGCAATGATCTGCTGTCCGGCCCTCAGGTCAAAATCACCCAGGTACAGGTCGGCATAGGCTTCCCTGAGATCGAACCGGTAGATGTACTCATTGTATTCATATCCGCTCCTGAAACGGATTTCAGAAAAAAGTTTACCATGCATACCGGAAAAGGCATTGATTTTCAATGCAGCTTCGCCGTATCCGCTCCTGATCTCAGGTAGGCTTGGCGATTTATAGGCTCCCAGGTAGAGTACACCCCTGGCATGACCATTCAGCTGAAAAGGTGACTGCTTCTCATTTGTTCCAGCCTCTTCAAACAGGCCCTGTGCATTTGCGCCCGCAGGCAGGAGTATGATTAATAATATAATCCATTCAATAATCCTCATCATAACAATGAAAAAGGGGTAAATCAAACAAAGGGTTAGCTGTGTTCAGCGAGGGGCTCCTGCAATATTACGAAATAAGGTCCCCGAAATTGTCCAGACCGCGCAGGGTGGAAGCCGGATGTGTCCATCCTTAGCGGCTCACACGGTTAAGCACCTGAAGATCAGCAATACAGTCGGGAAGGCGGGAAAGAACGGATCAGGTTGATTTTTTACTTTCATCATCCTGAACTTGCTGACCACGTGTGTCGGAGCCACTGAGATGGGCATCCTTGAACTGGGAAGGTGTCATCCCGGTTGCTTTTTTGAAAACACTGTTAAAGGAAGATTTTGAATTGAACCCGGCTTCGAAGGCAATAGCGGTCAGGGTAAATTTTGAATGATCCTCATCTGCCAGGAGTTTTTTAACCTCTTCGATTCTGTATTCATTAATAAAAGTATAAAAATTCTTGCCCAGTATGCCGTTGATCACCTGGGTGAGATAATGCCTGGGTATATCCAGTTCATCCGATACATCATGGATGGAGAGATCCACATCGAGATAGGGTTTCTCCTCTTCCATGTATTTCAATAATTGATCAAGGTACTTCCTGGCATCCTTGTTCTTTAATCCGGATTTTTCATACTTTGGATCCGTATCTCTATACTGAAGGCTCTCCTTCCTGTGGTATTTGCTCTCAGTAAGGATTTCGTTGAATATACCGGGCTGTTTGTATCCGTAAAAACTAAAAGCGAAGGCAAAAAAAGTCAGGCCGAAATAGGACGGCAGGGTGGGATCATAGGTGGGATCTTTGGCGAAAATAACATATACTCCGAATATGAACACTGCCACATATGTCAGGTAAAAGCTTATGGATAAGACCAGCAGCCATCCCAGCGTGATTCTTTCCGAGGTATAACTAACCAGGTTGCGGATGTTCCGCTGGTGCCTGTTAATAAGGATAAAGGCTATGACGCTGTAGGTTGTAATGGAAATAAAGAAAGACAATCCATAAATGAGCCGGAAGGATAAATAGGGATCGGTGTCCCAGAAATTTTCGAGTCGCATAACAGGCCTGCCACGAAAAACTATGGCTGTCACAAAAATGGCCAGGAAAGGAAGGAAATGCAGGATATAGCTCCATCTAAACCGCGCATTCTCAACGGTCTGGAACTTGATATAGAGGTAAAGCAAGGGGCCATATGTGAAAGGGATAAATACATACTCATACAGGGGAATGATGCTTTTGTTTACAATGGCAAATCCCATTTCAATGGCAATCAAAAAAAGCCATGCAGCCATTATACGGTCAGCTATCTGCGGATTTCGCTTGGTTGCAATCATCAGTCCCGCGAAAAAAGATTGGGTGATCCCTATGTAAAGTATCTGATCCATAACCTTCCCCTACTGTAAATTTATGAAAAAACCAATAGCCATGGCAGATTTACTATTTAAGCATGAGACCCGTTTTGACTGGGACTGTACTTCAATTTGATGTTGATTTTAGATTTTTTTGTGATCTGTGGATATTTTTTGAAAAAATATCAACGTTTTTATATCAATAAACTATTGACTCTTTTGAAATATTTCTTATTATTGGACTGTTGATCTGACACATGATTCTAATGAAAAAAAGAGTCATAAAGGATTTTAGGAACCTGCCGGAAGAAATCCGTGATGCAATCAGGGAAAAGTATCCCTCCGGTTTTGTAAACCACCTCATCACCTTTACTGATAAGGATAAGCATATCATCTCTGCATTGCCTTATGAAACAGAGGAAATCAGCTACATGATCAAGATGCCATCTTCTCTGCACATTGATACTGATGAGGAAGAGTCTATTGACACGCTTGAAGGAGAGCCCGGCAGTGAAAGCCTGGAAAACCTGGATGAGGAGAAATACCTTATCCAGGAAGAAGAGGAAGAATCGGACTAAACACCATTTGCCAATTATTTTATTTTCAAGCTTTTAGGCTGAGTTATTCCTGTTTTGGGGAATTTGTACCTGCCTTCGCATAATGAAACCCGCCATTGGCAAGTTATTATATGTAATCGCTCAGATTTATCATGATGCGTATTTCAAACCGATACTTCATCCTGCTTCTTGCTGCTTCATTCTCCCTGCTGACCTCATGTGAGAAAGAAAATGGTCCCGGCCCCGATAACGGGAATACACCGGCCATCAGCGACCAGACCAAATACATCAACCACTGGATATTCGACGGGATGCATGAGGTTTATTTATGGGAGGAATATATCCCTGCCGGACTTGATCCGGAAACGGCACCGGATCCAAAGAAATTCTTTTACAGCTTTTTATATGACCTTGACAGGTTCTCATGGATCCATGATGATTACGATGCCCTGATGGCGCAGTATTACGGGGTCCAGGAATCCATCGGGTATTCCCTTACATTCGGCAGGATGGGCGGTACTGACACCCTTTTTGCGATCGTGGAATACGTGTACCGGGATTCACCTGCTGACAGCGCAGGACTCAAACGGGGGGATATTATCCTCGAGATGAATGACCGGTCCCTGACCGTTTTTAATTACATGGACCTCTATCAAATTAAATCCTATACCATTACCATGGGTGAAGCGACCCCGGGAGGCTTAAGCCTTACGGATCATAAAATTTCGCTGCAGTCCCGGGTGATCGCCGAGGATCCTGCTGTATTCTGGGAGGTGCTGGAGGCAGAAGGCCATAAGATTGGCTACCTGGCCTATGTGTCATTTACCTCCGGACAATCGGATGAATACCTGCATACCCTGAATACCGTATTCCAGGATTTTGCATCGGCGGGGATCACGGATATGATCCTGGACCTTCGCTATAACCCCGGTGGAGACCTTGAATCAGCGGGCTGGCTGGCCAGTGGTGTTTGTCCCGCGACAAACGTAGAAAACAGGGATATTATGATCCGCTTCCAATGGAATGCCGGGTATACAGCATATTTCACCCAGACACAAGGGTCGGATTCTGAGAACCTGCAATTCAGGTTCCCGCCAAATCCCTTTAATCTGGACCTGGACAGGATCTTTGTATTTACGACCGACAGGACGGCATCGGCAAGCGAATTTACGATAACCGGACTGTATCCCTACATGGATGTCATATGTATTGGTGATACAACCTATGGGAAATATACCGGGGCCTGGATTATTCCGGACCTGGCCGATCCACCCAAACATTCCTGGGCAATGGTCCCGACGGTCATGAAATATGCCAACGCCGATGGCTTTTCAGAATTCAACTTTGGCCTTGCCCCGGATTATGAAGCAGACCCGTATTACTTCCCGCTACGGCCCTTCGGCGACAGCCAGGATCCTTTTACTGCCCGGGCATTGAGCATCATCACCGGCCTGCCTGTCTCAGGTTACCTGAAGAGTGAAGCAAGGCCCAGAGAGATAGAATGGTTCGATCCACCCGTTAATGAGTTTAAAAGGAACCTTTACCTGGAACCTGAATTCCGGTATAAATAACTCATTCCTTTATCCACCCGTGTGCTGGTCAAATGATTGGTTGTAAGATTTCATTTTATCGCACCAATTTCCTATTTTGATAATCAGTTAGAAATTGAAACCCAATGAACTACTTATTGCATAATCCAAGGTCCAAACTGATATTCCTGACCAGTTTAGTCTTGGTCTTCCAGGTGTTATCCCAACAGGTGCTAAAGGGCCAGGACAACCAACCCCGGGACAGCTTGCTGGCAAAGGTGAAGGCCATTCCCATGGCAGAGGTATCTGTACAAGCAACATCCATTAATTCATTGCTGGTTGAAAAACGGAATATGCTGCTTACCGGAACGCAGAGGGCCAGGATAGATCACCTGGTGGACTCCGTCCTTGCACGGTACGATGTGATCATGGAGGATCCCAGACAAAAAAGATTTGACAAGATCAATGCCCGGGAAATTGAGAACCTTAAAAATGAGTGGGGTAATGTTTCAGCAAGGCTTCAAGAGTTGCAGGGAGGACTTACCAGCAGGGTTGAAACTTTTGAAAATGAAAAAGCCCTCCTTCAAATCCCGCTGCGGCAATGGAACCTCACCCTTGAGCAGGCCAGGCAGGATAATGCAATACGAAATGTACTTGAGCAGATCAGTTCCACCATTGATGCCATCGAACAGGTTTTTGCAGCATTGAATGAAAATTCAGATTTCCTGCAGGATGACCTGGTAAAGATCTCAGAAAAATTAATCAGCAGCAACGAGATCATCCTCACCCTGGAGTCTATGCTGGATGAATCGGTCATTCAGCGTTTCAGGTTTGACAAACCGGTAATCTGGAAAGATTCCTTGTATGTCAGGGATACCCTGGCCGAATCCGTTTACTTCAAAGCCAATATGCCTGCCATCAAAGCCTTTGTGACTGATAACAGCAGGAAGTTGCAGGAACATCTTGTACTCTTTATATTGATCACGCTGGTCCTGGTCATCCTTTTTCGCCGCTTGCAAAAAAATGTTGCAAAGAAAGATGAAGAATACGTCTTGCGGACCAGGGTACTGATGACCAAACCCTTTTCTGCCGCTTTGATGATCACTTTCACCTATACGCTGATCCATTATGATAATATCCCCCAGGTCATCAGGAGCCTGAATGCAATCCTGATACTGGTCCCAATGACCCTTTTGATCGCACATAACATCCATCAGGCCGTTAGGAAATACCTGTATCTGCTGATGGTTTTTGTTCTCCTGACGCTTTTTCATGACATTACCTACAAGGAAGATCTGTTCAACCGCCTGGTGATGTTGCTGGTTTGTTCCGGTTCGTTCGTTTCCGTGATATGGATGTTACGTGACAGGTCAATACGCGAATTGGCCAGTGAGACTTTCTTCCGGCGCTTATTATACAACCTGCTGTATGTGGTTGGATTGATGATGGGGATTGCCATCGTTACGAATATTTTCGGCGGGGTATACATGACTGAATATTTTGGTGTCTCCACACTGTACAGCATCGTTACCGCCGTACTGGCATATTCCTTTATCCTGGTCATCGACGGTATTTTGATCATGATCATTTACAGCAAGGGGATCAGCAGCCTGACCGTGATCAAGAATTTCGGACCCACCGTAGAAAAACGATTGGCCGGAGTTGTGGCCCTGGCCGGCTGGACCATCTGGGTCCTTGCTGTCATGCGGGAATTCAGGATCCTGGATGAGATTTTCAGCTGGTTCAAGAGGGTATTTGTGGCCCCGATCACCATCGGATCAACCCAGATCAGCCTGCTGAACATTATCCTTTTCATTTTCATTATCTGGCTTACCATAACCATCTCACGCATTATCAGGTTCTTTCTTGAAGGGGATGTATTTACCAGGCTGAAGCTTAAAAAAGGCGTGCCCGGGGCCATTTCCCTGATCCTGAGGATCACCATAATTACCATAGGCTTTCTGATCGCCATTGCCGCCGCAGGTGTGCAGATGGATAAGCTGGCCATCCTGCTGGGGGCTTTTGGTGTGGGAATCGGTTTCGGGCTGCAGAACATATTCAATAACCTGATCTCAGGCATTATCCTGGCCTTCGAGCGGCCCATCAATGAAGGAGATATCATAGAGGTGGGTGCACTTATGGGGATCGTAAAAGAGATAGGGATCCGCTCAAGCATCATAAAAACCTATGATGGTTCGGAGGTGATCGTACCCAATGGCAACCTGATCTCGGAGCAACTGATCAACTGGACCCTTTCTGACCAGCGCCGGCGGGGTGAGGTCAGGGTGGGTGTGGCCTATGGCACGGATCCCCAGCGGGTGCTAGACCTGCTCCTGGAAGCCGCCGGCTCCAACGAACGCGTGCTGGATGATCCCAAACCCTGGGCCATCTTTCTGGGTTTCGGGGAAAGCTCCCTGGATTTCCGCCTGCTGTTCTGGATCGCCGAGGCCGATACCCGGCTGACCATACAGAGCGAGGTGGCCGTAATGGTAAACCAAATGATCAGGAAAGCAGGCATCGAGATCCCCTTCCCGCAGCGTGATCTTCATCTGCGTTCAGCAGATGCCAAGATCCTCGACCGCATCCATGCGGTGGACGAAAGCATCAGTAAAAAGACCGGGCAACAATTCCCGAAAGCAGGAATGCAGGGTAAGGGAAAGGAAGAGTCATAAACATGCCCCGAACCAATCATTGAAATAAATTATTAAACAACTGTTCCAGCTCATTTACCAGACAGGTTCAGCCAATTGTCTTCCTGGCAACGCGCCGGTTAAATCCGACAAACATTGCCGTTACCAGAAACCATTGGGCCAGGCATGTCATTACACTGAATGGATTCAGGGGATTGTACCACTCACCCGGCGCCAGGACAGTAGCCGAAAAGAATAACCACCAGCCCAATAGTATAAATGCTGCCAGGGGGATAAACAGGCGTATGGTGATGCTCCAGAATGTCCCGACGGACCAGTCATTCTCGGTGACATTGATATCACGGATCAGTTTCCCTGCCCCTTCGCGGATGATGGCAAAGGCAATGAAAGCACCGGATATCATCAGTGCGGCACTCCAAACAAAATCCTGGTTGCTCAGAAGGTTCAGGTTGCGGGCCGAGGGAATGCCAAGCAGGTAGACCACTGCAACCACGATCCAGATGGCATTGGACCTTTTAATACCCGTATCTATGAGGACACGGGTGGGTAGTTCCAGCTGGGCTATGAGGGAAGAGAAACCGGCAAAAGTGAGTCCCAGGAAAAACAACACGGCCAGCGGTGATCCGAACATCATCCGGGCAAACAGCTGTGGCATCCAGATAAAAGTGAGTCCGGTAGAAGCGGGACCGCTGGTCTTCATGACCTCGAGGACGGCCGGATCAGTCATGCCCATCTCCGTCCGGAGGACAGCGAAGACGGTCCCGAAGATCATGATCCCAGAAAGAAGGGAAACCGTATTGTTCCCTATGCCGGTCAGAAAAGCATTCTTGACCGTTCCGTGTTCAGCCTTCATATAAGCAGCATAGGTGAGGAAGAGTCCCCATCCCGCCCCCGTATCAAAGGCATTCTGGGTAAGTGCGGCAATCCAGATCTTGGGATCCCTGAGCTGGCCCCATTCCGGCCTGAACAGATAGGCAACCCCCTCCAGGGCACCGGGCAGGGTCAGGGTCCTGATCACAGAGATAATCACGATCAGCAGGAGGGTGGGGATAAGGATCTTGTTTACCATTTCTATGGATCGGATGCCTTTCCAGATCGCCAGCGCTCCCAATCCGACGGCCAGCACATGGGTCAGAAATGGCCAGGCGCTTTGCTGATAGGCGTTCCATGTTTCCCCTGCCGCTTCCGCCGTAAGTGGCAGGGGATGGGTAAGTGTCTGGACAAAATAAAAAATGCACCATCCGACGACCACGGTATAAAAGAAAGTAATGGCAGTGGATACAAATGCCACAAAAGTCCCCATCCAGGCAAATTTCCTTCCCAGGCTTTTAATGAATATTCCAACCACACCGGACCGGTGTTTTTTCCCCAGGGTGTATTCAGCAATGATCAGAGGGATGCTCCAGAGAAAAAGAAAGATGATCCAGGCAATGAGGAATGAACCTGCCCCATGGTCCCCCCCGGACTGGGCTGCAATGCGCGGGAACCGCCAGATGTTGCCTGTCCCCACCGCAATGCCCATGGCACTGAGGATCAATCCCAGCCGTGAAGAAAAGCGCTGGTTTACACTTGAATCTAGCTGCTTGTTCATGGGATGCTGTTGCTACTGCAATGATAATGACTATTATGGGAATTTCTCCTTTGGATCCAGTTATTTTTGTTTTTGTAATTTACATTTTGTAAATTGCAAAATGCGGAATAAAAAGCCTTTCACGCCATTCCCTACTACCGGATATTATGGCCCAGCATTCTTTTGTGACCGTGAGGAAGAATCCCGGAAGCTTATCAGCCATATTATGAGTGGTCAATCTACTACCCTTGCTGCTATCCGGAGGCTCGGCAAAACAGCTCTGATCCGTCATGTGCAGCAGAAAATGAAACCTGAATGGATCCCCGTTTATGCGGATATCCTGCCAACGGAAAACGCGGATGACCTTTTGAAATACCTGGCTACATCGATCATCCAGGCGATCCCTGAGAAAAGCAGGCAGGGTAAAAAGATATGGGCCCTGATCAAATCTCTCCGCCCCGTTATCAGCTATGATTCCTATTCCGGGATGCCAAATCTGTCTTTTTCACTAAGGCCCGATGAAAGCCGGCAGCCGTTACAGGAACTGCTGTCCTTGATGGAACAAGGAGATAAACCTGTACTTTTTGCCATTGATGAATTCCAGCAAATTCTTAATTACCCTGAACCGAACGTGGATGCCTGGCTTCGCAAAATAATTCAGGAATTGAAAAATGTGGTATTTATCTATTGCGGAAGCCAGCAACATTTGATGAATGATCTTTTCACCAATCCATCCCGCCCATTTTTCAGGAGTACTCTTTTCCTGCAGTTAGACAAGATACCTTCCGAAATCTATGCAAAATTCATCACCGAGCAATTTTACAAACATGGCAGAAAAATCCCTTTTGAAAGCGTAGATGAAATACTGGCATGGACAGATGTTCATACTTATTACGTCCAGCTTGTATGTAACCGGGTCTTTGCCAATATACCCGGTAATGTTCCAGAAAAGGCATGGAAGGGAGAGGCACTCAAACTGCTGAAAGAACAGGAATATGTATTTTTCGGATACCGTGAGGTACTCACCCAGGCCCAGTGGCATCTGCTGAAAGCTGCTGCGCTCGAAGGAAAGCTGTATGCACCTACTTCCAAAGATTTTATTGGACGGTATCAACTTGGTAGTCCTGCTACAGTGCTGAGATCCATTGATTCACTTCTCAGGAAGGAATTATTATTCAAAAACTTCGATAAGCAGGGCACTACCTATTACGGAGTTTATGATATCCTTTTCAGACGGTGGATAGAAACCATCTGACTCATGGTTGACACAGAGTACTTTTCGATGGGTCTAATTTTCCATGAGTTGATGATCCAGGTTTAGCACCTGCCCCTTATCCATCTCAAAGCTGGCACTTGAGTCACCATACCTGATATTCAGAGGATTCCCTAGTTTAGACAGCACCCTGGCCGAAACCAGTGTGCCATCTTTCCATTTCATGTCCACCTGGAATCCGCCACGGGCCATCAAACCTTTTACCTTACCGGTTTCCCATGCCTCCGGAAGGGCAGGCAGAAGTTCTACATAACCTGCATGTGACTGCAACAGCATCTCGGCAATACCTGCAGTCCCACCAAAATTACCATCGATCTGGAAGGGAGGATGATTGTCAAACAAATTGGGCAGCGTGGATTTGGCTATCAGCAGCTGAAAATGATGATACGCCTGATCCCCGTCTTTCAGCCGGGCATAGAAATTGATCATCCAGGCCCGGCTCCATCCTGTATGTCCTCCCCCATGTTGCAGGCGGTGAGACAGGACTTTTAATGCAGCCTCCATGTATTCAGGTGTATCGCTCCAGATATACTGATTTGACGGATAAAGTCCGTAGAGGTGGGACATATGCCGGTGGCCCGGATCGATCTCTTTCAGGCTTTCATCCGACCATTCCATAATCCGTCCGTCTGAACCTATCCGTACCGGTGCAAGCCGGTCCAGCTGGTCCTGCAAGACAGCCCTGAATTCATGGTCCCGCTCCAGCAACACGCTTGCAGCAATAAAGGAAGTGAACACATGCCAGACGATCTGCAGGTCCATCACCGGACCCATGCTGATGGAAGCCGTATCCCCCGCAGGCGTTGCAAAGCGGTTCTCGGGGGAGTTGGAAGGGCCGGTAACCAGCTTCCCTGTATGGGGATGCTCCACCAGGTAATCGGATAAAAACAGGACAGCTTCCCGCATGACATCATATCCATAGGCTTCCAGGAATTGCCTGTCGCCTGTAAACAGATAATGCTCCCAGATATGGGTGGATGCCCAGGCCGCACCCATGGGCCAGAGGCCATAAATGAGTTGCCCGAAGGCAGTTGTAAAATGCCAGGCGTCTGTGGTATGATGCGCAGTGAATCCCCTGCAACCATAGAGATCCCGGGCAGTTTTCCGGCCATTGTCCCTCAGATCACCAACGAAATACAGAAATGGTAAATGGCACTCGGAAAGGTTTGTGATCTCCGCCGGCCAGTAATTCATCTGGATATTGATATTGATATGATAATCCGCGTTCCACGGGGGGATAAGTTTGTCATTCCAGATACCCTGCAGATTGGCTGGCAGGTTACCCGGACGGGAACTGCTGATTAAAAGGTACCTGCCAAAATTAAAATACAGCTCCGCCAGACCCGGATCGGCCTTTTCTCCAGCCAGTTTTATTCGCTCATCGGTTGGAATGGAATCCATGGATGAACCTCCAAGATCCAGTGAAACCCTGTCAAAATAACCCTTGTATTCCTTCAGATGATCGGTGAGGATTTTCTCGTAAGACTTATTCCTTAGGCTTGTTTCATCAGTGTCACATAGTATGGCGGGATCATCGCCAGCGTAATCAGTTCTTGCTACTATCCTGATTTCTAAAATATTGGCATTACTTACAATCAATGAATTATTACCTGCCTCGACGTTACCGCCGTCAGTTTTGACCTGGAGCCTTGCTTCATATCTTACACCCTGCCCATTTTCCACATGCTCCTTCATGATGATCCTGTCACCGGCCAGCAGGATCTCCTCTCCTTCCCCCGGTCTTGACAGATAAACCTGACAGTTGATCTTACCTTGTGCACCAGCGGTTTCCCTGAACAGGATCACATCATCCACTGCAGAAGAAAAAATATCCCGGTTGAAATTCATCCCTCCCCTTGAATATGCTATCCTGACCATTGCGCTGTCAAGCAGGAGCGTTTTCCGGTAATTTGTATAATCCCCTGAATCCTGGTAGTGAATGTGCAGGTCTCCAAGGGTCTGGTAGGCCCTTGTCACTGTTGGCAGCCTCTCGTCCATCAGTTCCTGGCTGGCCAGTTGTTCAGCCTCCTTGTACCGGCCTTCAAAAAGCAAAGCCCTGATCCTGGAAAGGGATGCAGCTCCCTGCTTATCCTGGTAGCTGCCCTTTTTGCACCATACTGATTCCTCGTTGAGCTGGAGCCTTTCCCGGTTAACATCTCCGGATACCATGGCTCCCAGGCGGCCATTGCCAATGGGTAAGGCCATGTTCCAGTCCGAGGCAGGTGCATCAAACCAGACTTGATATTGACTTACAGCATTTGTGGTTATGCCAGTCTTCTGGCAACCCGAAATGAATCCCGTGGTTACCATCATTAGGATTACATGCAAAAATATTCTTCCCATCGAATAAAGTTTGAGTTACAATCTGGCAAATTCAACCGGCAGTATTTCTATTTTCAATCCTTCTCTCTCATGTTCCGAAAGGGCATATTGACCAGAAATATACTGAATAAGAAAACTGGTTACAGCCTGCCGTCGAAATCGCCTTTGTTTTCCGGCACCAGGGGCCACCGGACCGGTTTGTTGTCGCGTGTGGAGCGGTAAATGGCCGTAAATATTTCAACGGTCACACGGCCATCCTCTCCGGTAATCAGGGGCCGCCTTCCCTCCAGCATGGCCTGCAGGAAATCTTCGATCTGGCGTTCATGGAAATATTCCATCGGATCTTTTAGCGAATTAAAGAATTCGGAGTCTTTCCGCACCCATTTTTCAAGCATGTGTTCTTCCCCTGGTACGGTCCACAGATCATTGACAGGCGGTTCGAGAATGCTTGTCATCCCGGCAATGAACATGGCCCCGCCTTCGGTCTGTACACCCACAGAAGCACCGTTTTCCCCGTGGACCTGCACTTTCCCGAAGATGCCGGGCTTCTGGGAATTGGTTACGATAATATTGGCTACCCCCCCATGCTTGAATTTAAGTATGGCATTGGCGGTATCTTCCACTTCAATGTAGGGATGGTTCAGGTTGGACCAAAGGCCGTACAGCTCATCGATTTCCCCCATGTACCACTGAAGCAGGTCAAGCTGGTGCGGGGCCTGATTTACCAGTACACCTCCTCCTTCCCCTTTCCAGGTTCCGCGCCAGGGATCGCTGTCGTAATACCACTTTTCCCGCCATCCAAGCATATTGATGGTGCCGAAAACCGGCTTCCCGATCTTCCCGGCATCAATGGCATCTTTCACCCGTCTGGAAGGCAGGTACCACCTGCGCTGGCACATCACGCCCATCTCCTTCCCATGTTTCCCGGAGGCTTCCAGCATGGCATCACAGTCTTCCAGGGATGATGCAAAGGGTTTTTCTATCAGGACGTGAGCCCCGCCTTCCATGGCCGCAATGGTGGGATCTCGGTGCACCGGGTGAGGGGTGCAGACATTGACCACATCAATTTTCTCCTTTGTGACCATTTCTGCCACATCGGTGTATCCCTTGACACCATATTTTGCAGCAAGATTATCACTTCGCTGTTTGTCCGTATCACAGACGGCAGTAAAATGAGATTCTTTCAAATTGACAAAGGCAGCGGCATGCAGATCGGCTACCTTGCCGCATCCGACGATGGCAGTTCTTAATTTTTCAGCCATATTTTTTCTTTTATTATTCACCCGGTTTCAGGACTACCTTGATCAATCCTGGTTCCTTGTTATACAGGCGTTTGAACCAATCCGCCCCTTCGGAAAGCGGGGCTTCGGCACTCAAAAAGGCTTCCGTATCGATCTCTTTGCGGGCAATCATATCCAGCACTGCAGGAAATTCACCGGCGATGCCACAACTGCCCTGCAGCCTTAACTCCCGGGTGACCACATCTTGGAGAGGTATTTCGACTACCGGTGAAAGGTTTCCTACCAGTGTGACGGTGGCACCCTTTCTCACACCATCAATGGCTGTCTTCACCGTGGCCGAAATACCCACAGCTTCAAAGGCAATATCGGCTCCCCTCCCTTCACTTGCCGCCATGACCTTTTCCCGGATATTATCCCGTTCCGGGTTCAGGGTGAGGCTGGCCCCGAGTTTTTTGGCCATGGAAAGTTTTTCATCTTCCAGGTCAACGGCTATGATCTTCCCGCATCCTTTTGACCGTAACACCTGTATCATACAAAGGCCGATCATCCCGGCACCGACTACAAGCGCAGTGTCATTCCATGATACCGGTGTCAGTTCAATGCCATGTGCAGCTACTCCAATGGGTTCCACCATGGCAGCCTGCGTAAAACTCACGGCTTCGGGGATCCGGTACAGGATATGCCGGGGTACGTTCACATACTCGGCAAAGGCACCATGTCTGCAGTATTCTCCAGGGGAGACTCCCAGTACCATCCGGTTATCACTCAGATTGTACAGGCCTTTCCGGGTATACCAGTCATCCAGCGGATAGATGGTTGAGTCAAAGGTAACCCGGTCCCCCGCCTTCCATCCACTGACATCCTTACCTATGGAGACAATGACCCCGGAGGCTTCATGTCCCATGACAATCGGCGGTTTCCGCCTTCCGGAACTGCCATCCATACCATGCACATCAGACCCGCAGATCCCAACGGCCTTTACCTGGATGAGCACTTCATCATCCGCTGGTTCCGGATCAGGCCAGTCGCGGTAGACCAATTTGTTGTATTCCTCCAAAACCAGTGCCTTCATTTCTTCGGTTCTATGACAGTTCGGATCTGTACAGGCAGACCATGGCATCTGCCCCATCTCCTGTTTTGATTTTGTTTATGACCCCTAAGTTATCCATGTCAAAGACATAAACCAAGTTTTCATCCTCACAGGAAATGAAAACCAGTTTTCCGTCGGGTGATATGCAGGTCCCGGCAGGGTGAGGACCCACGGGGAAAGTGTCTGTCACTTTTCTCGTTTTTGTATCGGCAATTTCAAAGGCTGCGGAATGAAAAAGCGGAATCCCCAGCCTGCTGCCACAGGGAGAGATCACTACCCTGACCGGCCCGTGCCCGGTCTCAATCCGGTCGATCATCTTTCCTTGCAGGCAGTCCACCACAGCCACTGCCCTTGCCTCACGGCAGACACAGAACACCATGCTGCCGCCCGGGGAGAAGGCCATGCCTTCGGGCCTCTCCGGGACAGGTATATGATAAAGTACCTTATATTCATTTGTGTCTACTGCCGTTATGCTGTTCGACCAGATGTTCGCGGTATAGGCCGTTTTCCCATCGGGAGCAATGCCTACCATATGCGCACAGTCCTGGTCCAGGTACACCGCACTCAGTAATTCCTCGGTACCCAGGTCATATACCAGCAGGTGTTTGGTGCTTTCACTGGTAACATAGAGCCTGTCCCCACAGGTTGCCACACCATGAGGCCGGTCATATTTCCCGGTGTCAATTTCACTTATTTGTTTCCCGGATTTCATATCGAATACAGCAATCGTATGGCCACCGGGATCCTCAGATTCAATGCCCCTTACGCCCATTTCAGCGATATAGACCTTCTTCCTATCCGGGTCCAGGCAAATCTCATGAGGATAAGGCCTGGTTTTAATACTGGTCAGGCATTGCCCTGTTTTGACATCATAATAACCAAAAGATGCTTCCAGCTTATGCAGCACCAGCAGAATGTATTCGCTCATATCTGAAACTTCATTTCTTTTAACCTCCGGATAAAATCCTTGTCGCGATTTTCACGGATCCTGTCTTCTTTTTGCGACCAGTCGAACAGACCCTTTCCTGTTTTCATCCCCAGGTTCCCTCCTGAAACCAGCTTATCCAGGACAGGCATGACACCCGGGGTATCATCCAGGTCTTCATAAAGGTATCCCTGTATGTTTTTGACCAGGTCAAGGCCGACGGCATCCAGGTATTCCATGGGACCCAGGTTGGCGAATCTGGGACCGAAACTCATGTTCACCACCATATCGATGTCCTCAGGATCGCATACGCCTTCACTGATCAGGGCCAGGGCTTCCCGGTTCATGGCATGCATGAGGCGGTTGCCCAGGAATCCGAGTATCTCCTTGTGCATCAGCACGGGCTGGTTCCCTATCTTTTTCAGGATACCCATGGTAATTTTTATCACCTCCACCGAGGTGGCCTCGCTGCCACATACCTCAACCAGCGGTGCCAGGTAAGCAGGGTTCCAGAAATGGGTTACGATCAATCTTTCCCTGTGCATCAGTTTTTCTGACAGGGGCGTGGGTAACAGTGTCGATGTATTGGACGCCAGTATGGTCCCCGGCGAACAGATGTCCTCCAGCCTGGAAAACATTTGCTGTTTCAGTTCAAGTATCTCCGGGATGGCTTCGATCACTAACTGGGCATACGTGCCTGCTTTTTCCAGGTCTGATGTTACGCGGGTGTTGTCCATCGCTGCCTTGGCCTCATCATCATCCATGATTTCTTCCCGGACCAGGTCGGTGATATTGGTTTGCAGGTTTTTGCTTCCCTTTTCAGCAGATTTTTCATTCCGCCCCCAGATCGTCACCCTGTATCCGGCCCTGGCAAACTGCAGCGCAATTCCAGGTCCCATGTTGCCCGTCCCGAGTACTGTTACATTGTTAATATTTTCCATGATTATTGCTTGAAAAGTTAAATCATAAGGTTGAGCAACAAAGCGGATGCGAGACCCACGAATCCCACAATACTCTCCATGACCGTCCATATGGCGAATGTCTGCTTGATGCTTACATTGTAATATTCCTTGAACATCCAGAATCCGATGTCATTGAAATGGGAGAACAACAGGCTTCCTGACCCTGTGGCCAGGACCATCAATTCCGGCTTGATCCCCGAGGCAGAAACAATGGGCAGCAATACACCGGCTGCCGTCATGGTGGCTACGGTTGCCGATCCGACGGCCAGGCGGAGTATGGCAGCCACACAGAACCCGAGTATGAGGGGATTGAACTCAATCCCGGACGCTACATTCTTGATATATTCATTGACCCCACTGTCTTTCAGGACCTGGGAAAAAGCACCTCCGGCAGCAATGATCAGGATGATCATGGCAATGGCCCCCACGGATTTACCCATTGATTTCATCAGTTCAGGCATTTTCCTGCCCTGTTTCATCCCGAGTGTAAATAATCCGACCACAACTGCCATCATCAGTGCCATGTTCGGATCACTGAGAAATTTGACAACGTTCAGAAACCTTCCTGAAATCAGGGCAAATGATTCATTGCCCGAACGATCCAGGATAAATGCCTGGTAATCCACATCTTTCCCTATCAGGATATCTATCAGGGCACCCATCAGCATCAGCAGCACAGGCACGATGGCCGTGAACACACTGCGTCCCAGTCCAGGCAGTTGTTCTTTCTTGAAATGCTTCTCCCGGTATAATTCCTCCGGCGGGGAGACGTGCAGTTTCTTGAAAAAACGGGACAAAAGGATACCGGCCAGAAGACAGGCAGGTATGACCGGGGCCAGTCCATAAAGCAAGGTATGGTTCACATCAGCCCCATACACGAAGGATACATAGGTGGGTGCCGGGTGTGGCGGAAGGTAACCGTGGGCAATGGAGAGGGTGGCTGAAAGCGGGATCCCCAGATACATCAAGGGTAGCTTTGTGGTAGAGGAAAAGGTATATATCAGGGGGATCATTACCAGGAAGCTCGCATTGTACATCATGGGAAGTCCCACCAGAAATCCCGTGATAAGAATGGCATATTGTATGTTCTTGACACCGAAAAGATCCGTAAGCTTATAGGTAATGGTATGAGCCGCTCCGCTTTCCTCTATCAACTTGCCAAGCATGGCGCCGAAGGTCAGTATCAGGATGATATTTCCCATGGTCTGGCCGATTCCCCTGAGGACAGAGTCAAGGATTGCCAGCATGCCCATTTTGCTCAGGATGCCTACGATGAACGAGGTGATCAGCAAGGCAAAGAATGCATCCAGCTTGAACCACATCAGCAGGACAAGCATGACCACTATTCCCACACCTACTATCACCAATGGCATCTTACTTCGATTTTAATGCTACTATTTGGTTATTCAATAATACTTAATAAATCAGGTAAAGGAAAAAACCAAATCGATTTTTTTAAGAACTATAGTATCGGTTCCGGTAAAAATCCAGCGATTTTTCATAGATTAGTTTTTCCAATTAAAAGAAATATATAACATGAAACCATTGATATTTACACACCTGTTAGCCATCATAGCCATGATGAATGTTTATTCACAGGCTTTGGATTTCACCGCTGTCAAGGCTGAAGTTGATTTTTCCAGGACGCTCCAGGATTGGGATGGATTCGGTTTTAATTATGTGGAAACCGCCCATAGTGCAGATATGAACACATTCAGACAGGAATATGGGGGATTCAGCCTGCTGGGAGATAAGGAAAAACGGGAGATCATTGATATGGTTTTCGGGGAGGATGGACTTAAAGTAGGACTCGTTAAGATGTTCCTGGGTTCCCTTCACCAGACAGAGGCCGATGGTCCCTTTGACCACCGTTATACCACTGAGAACATGAGGTTTTTTGTGCGCGAGGGACTCAAAACCACACGTGCCCGGGGAGGTGACCTGCAGATCATCACCACCCTTTACGGTCCCCCTGGTTTCATGACCAAACAGAAAGTCCACCGGGGCCGCGACCTGGATCCTGAATTCAAGGATGCCATGGCAGATTACATGGTGGACTGGGTAAAATTCCTGCGCGAAGAAGAGAACTTTCCCGTGAAATATTTATCTCTGCACAATGAAGGGGAGGACTGGAGACGGTGGAACCAGCAGGGTTTTACAGACCATGCGGGACATGATTACAACCTGTTCTGGCCACCCGATCAGGTCATGGAATTTGTAAAGCTTATGCCCAAAAAGCTGGAGGAATCGGGATTGGGAGATGTGGGGATTACCCCGGGGGAAACCAGCAACTGGTTCCGTTTCGGGACCTGGGGTTACGTAGAGGCCTTTCTTTTAGATCCAGCGGCTTTGAAGGAACTGGATCTGGTCACCAGTCATGGTTTTTACAATGGGAGGTATGGCCGGTGGTTCGGAGAACATAAATCTGCCGGTATTGACAGGCTGCGTGTGGAAAGACCTGAGCTGCATGCCTGGGTAACCTCGACCAGCTGGAGCAGGATGGATGCATTCAATATTAAGGAGATGCACGGGAACATCTATACCGCAAAGGTCAATGCCATCATTCCGTGGGCAGGCATTCAGCGCCCCCCGCACTGGGTAGGA
>LJUP01000164.1 GCA_001303955.1 Bacteroides sp. SM23_62
TTTCACCGACGGGGAATGGGTCTCTTTCAGCTTGCCCCTGGCTGCAGCCAACCGGCAGGCCCGGGTGAATATCCGTTTTAACCTTGGTCCAACCACCCTGACCGACCACCTCTCGGGATGGAACATTGAAAATTTTGCCATTACGGGGAATTATGTGGGTTATGATGTCGGTCCCGTCGAACTGGTTGCTCCTGAATCCGGCTGCGGACACTCATCGGCTGAAACGGTTAGCATCATGGTCGAAAATTTCGGTCCGGGCCCCACACCAGACGAAATCCCCGTCAGGTATTCCATCGACGGGGGAGAAAATTTCACAGAGGAGATCATCAGCGGAAGCATTGCCTTTGAAGGCCAGCGGCTGTATCATTTCACGGGGATGGCTGACTTCTCCACGCCTGGCACCTACCACGTGATCATTGAAACAACACTGGGTGTTGATGAGGAATTATCAAACAATTCCCTGGATACCATATTGCACGTGGATCCGGCCTACACGCTGCCCTATGATCAGGACTTTGAGAGCGGGGATGGCTACTGGCGGGTGGAAGGCGGCAATGCCACCTTTGAATATGGCACCCCCATGGGATCCATCATCCACACCGCCGCATCCGGGGTAAAGGCCTGGGTGACCGACCTGGACGGGGACTACAATGACAACGAGGACAGTTACCTGGTGGGGCCCTGTTTTGACTTTACGGGCATAGATTACCCGGTCTTTGAATGCAAACTGTTCTACCATGCCGAAAGCCAGCAGGACGGGGCCAACCTAGAATACTCACTCAACAACGGACAGACCTGGTCGCGTCTGGGCGATCTTGGCGACGGGGATATTTATGGCTGGAACTGGTATAATTCGGATGCCATCTCGGCGCTGGCCGGGGAACACGGGTGGACGGGCGGGCCGGATGACTGGCGAACGGCCAGGATATTGCTGGATACCACCATTTTCAGGAACAATCCGTCGGTAAAGTTCAGGTTCCATTTCGCCAGTGATGAAGCCGGAAGGCTGGAGGGGATCGGGATAGATGATGTCCGCATATACGATGCCCCCAGGGATGTGGGCGTCCTAGCCATTGATTATCCGGTGGACGGCTGTGCACAGGATATAGGCAACCATGTAGCCGTGACGATCATGAATTATAGCCTGGATACCCTGATGGCAGGTGATACCATCATCGTGGGTTATGATTTTGAAGCCGAACCAACCGTCGTAGATACCTTCATGCTTGCGGGTAACCTGGTGAGGAACGCGACCGTACCCTATACTTTCACAAAAAAACTGGAGGTAACGACATCGGGCATGAAAGACATCAAAGCCTTTACCCTGCTGCCCGATGACATTGATTTCTACAATGATACCCTGACCAATGATACTACGGACAAAACCATTGAGGTAGCCCTTACGCCTTACGTATTTCTGCCACCGGAGATTTACACCGTAAGGCCGGATACCATTATACTGGATGCCTATACTGGTGTGCCGGGGGATACTTATCTCTGGCAGGACTCTTCAACAGATTCTGTCTTTCACGTAACGGCTATAGCAGATGGAATCTACCATGTAACCGCCAGCAATGGTTTTTGTGAATACAGGGATACCACCTTTGTATACCGGTTGATCCCAGATGTTGGTGTGACCGGTATACTGGATCCTGTCTCCGATTGCGAATTAGGAGACGCTGTCAGGCCCAGGATCGAGGTGATGAATTACGGGACCGATACCCTGCATGTAGGGGATACGGTCCCGGTTCGATACCGAATTGATGCAGAGCCTGTTATTGAAGAGACGGCCGTGCTTGCCGGACAGATTCTTCCGGACAGTACCTTCGAATACACCTTCACCACAGCTTCTGATATGGCGGAGATAAGGACCTACAACATGACCTCCTTTACGGAGCTGGCCTATGATGACACCCTTGCTAACGATACCTTGCAGACGGTGGTTGAGATCTATGGGTATACCCCGATTGATCTGGGACCCGACACCGTTGTACGGGGTCTTCAGTACACCATTGATGCAGGTCCCGGGTATGACACATATATGTGGCAGGACAGTTCGACCAACCAGAACCTGGTGGTTGATACAACCGGGCAATACAGGGTCACAGTGAAGGCCGGAACCCAGTGCGAGAACTCGGATTCAATGTTGGTGACCCTGCTGATACCGGATATAGGCATCGAAAGGCTCTTTAATCCCACGGATGCATGCGGGCTTTCTGCCACGGAGCATGTGGAATTTCATGTATTGAATACGGGTACCGACACCCTGAATACGAACGATACCATATTTATTGCTTACCAGCTTGACGGCGGGACCCGGACATATGATACCCTGTATATTGACCGGGTGGTGGAACCCGGAGATTCAATCCTGTTCTCTTCAGCCGGGACGGTTGATGTAAGTACTCCCGGTGCCTATCAGTTCTCCGTGGACGTTTCCTACGCGAAGGACCTGATTCCGGGAAATGACAGCCTGGACCAAACCATTGAGGTTTACAGTAATCCGGCTGTATCGCTGGGAGCGGACACAGTGGTGAATACAAAAACCCATACACTGGATGCGGGCAGCGGCTATGTATCCTATTTATGGCAGGATGGGTCAGCCGGTCAGCAATTTGTGGTGGAATACGAAAAACAAACTCCGGATTCGTCTTACACTGTCACTGTCACAGATGCAAATGGCTGCCAGGCCTCGGATGAGGTAAAGATCGGTTTTGACCTTTGGGATATTGGCATCGCATCCATCATGAGTCCCGTCTCTGCCTGCCTGCTTACCGACCAGGAGGAACTCAGGGTCCTTGTTAAAAACTTCGGAACGCATCCCATTGTTGGTGAACGGGTCAGGATCGAAGCATCCCTGGATGGAGGTATTCCGATTACGGTACAAAAAACCATCACTCAGGTGCTGTACCCGGGGGATTCGATAGAATTTCTTTTCGGGGTTACCTTTGATTTTTCAGGGGAAGGGGATCACGGATTAACGGCACATTCGATATATGGACAGGATGATGATCCGCACAATGATACCATGGATGTCATCATCACACACTTTGGCATTCCGCAGCCTGAGCTGGGTGGTGTAAACGACAGTCTTGGGACCAGCCTGCCCGTTATGCTGGATGTGGGAGCAGATTTTATTTCCTATCTCTGGAACGGGGTTCCCGGCTACCGGACCTACAATGCCACCGAGTATGGATGGTACATCGTTGAGGTTACAGATCTTGAAGGCTGTGTAGGAAAAGATTCGATATTCCTTTTGCAATCAACGGGCATAGCAGATTTCCTCCTGCCGGGTGAACTGAAGGTCTTTCCCGTACCTTCGAACCAGTTTCTGAATATTGAATACAGATATACGGAAGCTGAGGATCTTTACCTTGATATATATAACTCAAACGGCCGTAAGATCCTTAATAAACAATATTCCAATGCGGATGAGATAAGGGAGACAATTGATGTGACCGCAATGGCCAAAGGTATTTATTTCCTGAGGCTCCGTTCAGACGAAAGGCAGCTCATCAGGCAGATAGCTATTTATTAAGGACATTTGTAATAACGCCGTGTTAATTCTTTTAGATGGCACCTGCCATATCTGTCTCATTTCCGGGGAAGGCTGGGATTCGGCATTCCCAACCTTCTCGGGATTTTAATCACATATTCACATCATCAAACTAGCAAAGATTCAACCTTGTTCACAATCCTGTCCTATGGATATAAATGGATAATAAAATTAAGCCGGTGATCCAATAATGAAATATGCCAATAAGATGCGGTATCGATTTTAAGTACTTGATTTTCTTTAAATTATGTTGTATCTTTATGGAAACTGAATAAAGGGAAGATCATGCGAAAATTGCTTCCCATATCGCTGCTGGTTCTATGCACCATTATACATGTCATGGGCCAATCAGGATTTGATCCCGATGCCTACTCCAATTACCTGAAAGCAAACCAGGACCTGACATACAGCCAGCTTCACTCCCTGTATCCGACAGACACCTATTATCAGGACAGGTTATATCCTGTCGAGCCCTATCATTATGAATACTTTGATTCCATCGTGGATGCCTTTGGAATCACCGAAGATGAACTTGCCCTGCTTGCGAAAAATAAGTTTGTCGTTACAGAGCGTTTGTCATACTCAAATATGGTTGAACCACTGGATGAGATCTTCCACAAAGACCTTCCGGTCCTCATCAGCACGGATTTTATACTGAAGGCCCTGCATCTTTCCTATGATAATATATTGATGGACCTTGAAAGGGGTATCCTGGAGCCAAATCTGAAAGAGATCCTGTCTTTGATGAGCGGATCTTACCCTGACCTTGCATCAAAGTATATGGATATTGAAGGTTTGGAGGCAGCCCTGGAAGATGTTGACATCTATATAACCATCGCCCTATCACTTGCCGACAGTATCCGGTATGATCCCTTATTGGCCAGTGAAAACCAGATCGATACCTTATTACAGGCAATTTACGATGAAAGCGTTTTTTCCTATCCACTTTTTTCGGATCGGAACAGGCTCCTTGACTTCAGCCAGTTCAGACCCAGGGGGCATTACACTGCCCCGGATCCCTGGTTCAGCGAATATTCACTGACGAACTATTTCAGGGCCATGATGTGGCTGGGAAGAATGGAATTTTACCTGACACCGCCTCCCGCTTATCCGGGACCTCCCTGGACGAAAGAACAGATTCGAAGAATGCATTTGTCCGCCTTCCTGCTTCAGGAATTACTTGAAACCTCCGGTGCTCTTGACATATTGCTCGAAAACGACGGGATGATTGAATTCCTTGTAGGGGAAAGCGATAACCTGACCCCGTGGGAATATGGCAGGATCATCAAAGATATTTCAGGACTGAATACCGCAGACCAATTATTGTCGGATGAAATCTATGATCCATACTACGAGCTTGTATCAACATCCCTTGAAGCTGAGCAAAAAATCCTGTCCTGTATCCTCTACTCTGACCCTTTTGATCCGGAGCCTGAAGAACTTCCGGTATCCTACCGATTGTTCGGACAAAGATTTATCATTGATTCCTATGTTTTTGCCAATGTTGTTTATGACAGGATCATTTATCAGGGAGCGAAAGTATGGAGGGGATTGCCGAATCCCCTGGATGCCATGTTTGTGCTGGGGAATAACAATGCCGGGGAATTGCTTCAACCGGAGCTGGAAGCTTACCATTATGAAAGCCAGATCGATGCATTGAGATACCTGGTTGAATCATATGATGAAGATTTCTGGAGCAAATCACTTTACAACACATGGCTTCAAGCCATCAGGGAATTAAATCCTGCAGAAGTAGAGGTCGGAACTCCTTATTTCATGAAAACAGTGGCATGGCAGCACCAGAAACTCAACACCCAGCTGGCTTCCTGGGCGCAATTAAGACATGACAACCTGTTATATGCCAAGCAATCCTATACATGGGGTATCATTTGTTCTTTTCCCCACAGCTATGTCGAGCCTTACCCGGAATTTTACAGGACCATAGAAAAATTTTGTGATGCTGCATATACTTACTTCTCCAGGAATGGTGTGATGGGATATCCAATCACTTCCTATTTTAATAATGTCAGGAACATCATGCAGCAACTTGCCGGGATTGCAGAGAAAGAACTTCGGATGGAACCCTTGAACCAAGACGAAATTACCTTCCTGAAGGGTATGATGCGTGAACCCGATATAATCTGTGGCGCTCCTCCATGGGCGGGATGGTTCCTGGATTTGTATTACAATATAGATAAGCTCATCGAGGAAGATGACTATGTCATTGCTGATGTACATACACAGGCGACCGATGAAGGTGGTAATCTGATAGGTAAGATATTGCATGTGGGAACTGGAAAAGTCAACCTGGGGATATTTCTCGCAGGCAGTCCATCTGATAACTATCAACCGGTAGCTTTTGTCGGTCCGTGTATGTCGTATTATGAGCATATCACCCTTGATTGGGACAGAAAAACAGATGAGTGGTGGTCTGCCATGATACAGGGTGGATTTCCAGCAAGACCGGAATGGACAAATGTTTATCTGGCAAATAATAAAGGAGGTGAGAATACAGGAGGTTTAAGGCTGAAGGGCGCGCTATTTGACCAGAAGGAAAATACAGGAATAGATCAGGTCACACAGGGATCATTATGGATCTATCCAAACCCGGTTTACGATCATGCTATGTTACATTTTAACCTGAGCAGCAATGCCTCCGTCCAGGTGAATGCCTACGATGTAATGGGAAGGAAAATAAATGAAATATACAACGGAAAAATAATGGCGGGAGAGCATTGGATTGAATGGCCTGCAGGTAACCTGAAATCAGGAGTGTATTATGTTGTATTGAATGCAGGAAAGTCAGGAAATGTTCTGAAGATTATTAAACAGTAGGTTCTTTATCCTTCATTCACTGGAAAATATCCGTATATGACAATGATCGCTATGCTATTCTTTATCCAATAAGGCTGGATACGGCACATCATACCCTTTGACAGCATGCCAGATGATCCGGTTGAATATATCCTCATCAATCCGGTCAACATCATCCAGATCCTGCTCGAGTGACATTTTCGCCCAGTGAAGCGCTTCTCCCGTTAAACTTTCAAGGGGCGGATTCAGTTCGTCGAGGGGAATGTTACCGGGCAGGGCTTCATAGGGAGAGAAATCCGGCGTATCTGTGAAGCAGTCCCCCATGGGCTCAGCCCCAGCATCAAACTGATTCATCGGTGGAATGCCGAGAATATTTTCCATGGTCCGGACCATGTTGATCTGAGAATAATAGGTTGAAACCACTTCGCCGCGTTTTGTATATGGACTGATGACCAACCCTACTGTACGGTGTCCGTCTACATGATCAAGTCCCGCCTGGGGATCATCTTCGGTAACAAAGATGCAGGTCTTATCCCAGAATTTACTGTGGGAAATCGCTTCAACGATCCGTCCCAGCGCCAGGTCATTATCCGCCACGGCTGCGCGTGGCGTTGGTAACCCGGGACGTGTCCCTGAGGTATGGTCATTGGGCAGCAGCATGATGATGAAATTGGGAAAACTGTTGTCCCTCTCGAATGCCTTTAGTTCCTTGATGAATTCATCCGCCCGGTATACATCAGGTACTTTGTTCGGGAAACCGACGAAGGTGGGACAAATGTAAGGTTCAAGCTGTTCAAGATTGGCGCTGGAACGTATTTTTATGCTGTTGCTTCCCTCCAGGTAATCCTGGTAAATATCCATAAAAGTCGCTTCTTCAGGTGTTATTTCGGCATCCACAAATTCACCGTAATCACGAAAGGTCAATCCGTGTCTCAGCACATTATCCCAGATAAAACCGGAGGGGGCATATGCCAGTGCATCGTTGCCGTCATACGGATAACTGCGGGTAAAACCGCCGAAGAACTTTTCAATGTAGTCGGTAACGTATGCTTCATCGGTCCATTGATGCCCGTCAGCGCTTAAGATCCCGCTGCAATAGAAATTATCCAGCAGCACAAATGTTTCTGCCAGTTTATGGTGGTTTGGGGTTACCTCCCGGCCGAAATGCACCAGATTAATATCGCCGTTGCCCTGGGGCATATCGCCAAATACCTGATCGTAGGTGCGGTTCTCCTTGATGATGTAAACCACATGATTGAAATATGATTCCTGGGTTAGTATCTGCGGAACCGCCACTTTGTTTCTGAATTCACCACCTGGACGGGTAACCGCCATATCTTGCACAAAAGTATTATTCTGCTTTACGGTTTCTGTCATTTCTGCAAGCTTCTCCTCATCAGGCAGGGGAATAATGGAAACAGTCCCCATATGGTCATGGGAATTGTATCCGGCCCTGTCCGTCCTCTGATTTCTTGAACCGACACCTTTTACATTCGCTGCAAACAGGATATTTGTTTCCTCGTCCAGGATTACCGACGCGGGATACCAGCCGGTGGGAATGTATCCGATAACCTGACTGGGCGCTCCCACATGTATTACACAGATGGCGTTATCCGTGCCGTTGGCAGCGTAAAGGAATTTCCCGTCCCGGGAAACTGCCAGCGCATTCGGAGAGCTGCCGAAAGGAAGATCCTTATCCAGGTGCACGGAGATTTCTTCAACCACCTGATCCGTACCCGTATTGATCACCGAAACAATATCACTGTTTGCGCAGGCCACGAATAAGCGGGTATGATCGGGACTCAGCACCATCCCGCTTGGATGCAGTCCCACTTCAATATGCTTTACCTCCACACCTGCTTCCAGGTCGACAACGGAAACACTTCCGTTACTGGCGATGCCGGTCTCAGGATCGACCAGGACCTGGCTGCCGGAGGTGTTGTAAGTGGATTCACCCTTACGTGGTCTGCGGCCTCCCCAATTGCTCACATAAGCTTTTGAATCAGTTGCCAGTATGACCTCGTAGGGGGCTATCCCCACCGGGATCTGTTTCACCCCCTCTTCTGCCAGATCCACCACTGCCAGGGTATTGTTCCGGCTCAGTGTAACATAGATTTTATTTTGCCGGTCATTCAGTGCCAGTCCACCGGGAACCGGGTTGCCCCCAATGGATGGAGAAGGCAGTTTGATGGCATTTTGCCATTGCATAATGAGATTGTCATCCATCACGGCAATGTGGAGCTTATCCTTTGCATCCGTCACAAAGATCCTGTGACCATCTTCTGAGAGAGCCAGTCCCGTAAATGAACTGCCGGTTTCTCCCATGGACAGTGACTGTAAAAGGGCCCTATCCCGGATGCGGATGATATCCAGCGACAGCCTGTTTTTCACCACCAGCAGTTTCTTGTCGGGGGTCAGCGCCAGGTCAACCGGCCTGCCCGGAAAATAAACCTGGAATCCGGCAGGGCGCAGCAGTTGATTTGTGGGGACCAGAACGCTTCCGTCGGGTTGGGGTCCGACCTGGATGTTTTTCACCGGGTTTTGTGCTTCTGAACTTAGCGTGGAAAGCAATACAAACAAAACAGAAAATATGGCTGAAATAAATTTTGTTCTTGTTTTCATATTTTAGACTGTTGATACTGTAGTGGAATATTCATGCAAAAACAACACCCAGTTAGCAAACCAACACAATAGCCGTCTGCCAAATTATATCCGTCCGGGAGTCCCTGCCATACAAATATACTCCCCTGTAGGTTATATTTAAAACAACCTCCGCCCTTTTTTAGCTCGATATGCAGTTGAGGGAGGGATACCTGATCAGCACCGCATCACGGTTCGGTTCCCGATTATCCCACGGCCCAGGCTTTGCGGTGCTGTTGGCTGTATGATATAATTTTGGTACCTTTTGTTATCATTTCCTCAGAATCCGATGTCGGAACAATGGACCTGATCACATGTTCAGAATATATATCCTATGAAATCACTGATGCAGCATGTAAAAACAGGATTATCGGGAATCAGATATAAATCCTGCACAGATCAAATCAAATTGATCAAAGGATTTCAATTCCTTGGAATACTGGCCATTCTTTCAAATTGTATATCTGCACAGGAGGTGGGGGGATCGTTTGACTGGGATGGCTATGAGACCTGGGGAAATACCACCCAATATACCAGGACATACATCGTGAACCAGAGACATCCCAATGCCTCGGATGATCATCCCGGGACTTCGGATAAGCCTTTAGAGACGATCAATGCTGCCGCACAGCTGGTCATGGCCGGTGAGCGGGTGCTCATCTACGCTGGGATCTACCGGGAATTGATCGAACCAAAAAATGAAGGGACCGGTCCCGGTAAAATGATATCCTATGAAAGCGCACCCGGTGAGCAGGTGATCATCAGGGGATCACGAATCCTGGATACTGATTGGATACAGAGAAGGGTGCTGACCGACGTGCTTCCCGACACATCCTTAACATATACCTGGTCTAGGAGAATATGGGTAACAACCCTGCCCGATGAGCTATTCATCAATGATTATTATCCGTTTCGGCTACCCAATATCCTGCCTGAAGAACATCAATTAATGCCCTGGGCCAGGCTTGTGAAGAACCTGGCGCCGTATACTTCCAGCAGGGGACTGATCTTTCAGAACGGACAGAGGATGGTACAGCTGGAGGACCATAATGACCTGGCCCGTGTCCCCGGATCCTTCTGGGTGGACAAAGATGGAAAGACCATACATATCCATGCCTATGGAAGCGGGAATCCGAACAATGATCTTTTTGAAATTGGCGTGCAAAGCCACCTGTTAAGACCACAGAAGATCGGAACGGGGTATATTCAATTGCGTGGATTGATATTTGAGCATTGTGCAAACGGTTTCCTGCGTACAAGTACCGGTGCGGTAACTACCATGGGGGGACATCACTGGATCATTGAGGATAATATCATTCGCCATATCAATTCTTCCGGTCTTGAATTTGGCTATTATGCTTTTGAATTCAGGGATCCGGATCCCCGGAACATACAGCCCAGGACAGATGAGGATACGGGAGGGGTAATTGTTCGAAATAATCAAATATATTCCTGCGGAACAGCAGGCATCAGGAGTTATTCAGTTAAAAATGGCATCGTTGAAAACAATCACATCTGGGACTGCGGCTGGCAGGATGCGGAGAATTACTGGGAATGTTCGGGGATCAAGATTTTAAGGGCCAGGAACACCCTTGTAAGGGGAAATCATATACACCACATCCAGGGGGGCAATGGCATCTGGCTGGATTGGGATATCCAGTATTCCAGGGTGACGGCCAATATCATCCACGATATACAAAATATCCAGGGGGGAATTTTTGTGGAGGCCTCACAAACCCCGAACCTGGTGGACAATAATTTCCTCTGGAACATTGACGGAAATGGTATTTACGGAAACGACAGTGATGAACTGATGGTCTACCACAACCTCATTGCCAATACAACCGGACCTGTCGTTCATGCCGTTGTTGCTACCAGGCGCAGGCTCAACGACAGGTGGCTCACGTCGGGAAGGAACAGGGTTTTCAATAATATTTTTATCAACGGCGGCCAGGCCATCGTGTTGACCGGCGAAGATAACCTGGCTGATTTTAACCTGTACATCTCCACGCGCGAACCCACCCGCCTTGACCTGGAGGCGGTACAAAAGTCAGGCATGGATAAAAACAGCAGTTTTATGAGAGCCTGTGCAGGATTCATGCCCGAACCGCTTTATTTTACATGGAATGCTGCTGAAAGTATACCTGAGGTACCATTGCTGGATGAAGTGAAATATGACTGGAATAATCATCCAAGAAAAGGCATTAATACCATTCCCGGGCCTTTTGCCAGGATGCCTCAGCATCTGAAACTGATACTTAATGAAAAATCAAATCAATATTAAAATGGAGAAAGGTATAAACAAACATGCATGCAGAAGAAGATCAATACTTGCCATGCTGGCATTTTGTGTGTTGATCATCGGTCAGGATTGCGGCAATAGAGCTGAAAACCTTGTCAGTATCCAGTTTGACAGCAACAAAAAGGTATCAGGGAAGAAATTCGCGATCAAGGATATAAGTCCCGGGTTGCCTGAAAACTGGGATGACTATAATTATGTCGTCCTTGAAATGAGGTCATCAACTTCACAGCGATTCCAGGTCGGTTTTACCACAGAAAGCGGATACAATGAACTGCGCGTGATGAGCTATGTGCCCAACGGCTGGATTAAACTCGCCATACCCCTGCGTCTGTATACCGATCTGCCCGATCCGGCCAGGGATCTGGCAGGCACCTATAACCAGCCAAGGTATACGGGGTGGATCAATCTAGGAGGGAAACGGGGACCGCTCAGGGGGGTTGATTCGATCGGGATCCGGATGCATGTGCCGATCAATAACCCAGTCATCGAATTGAGGTCCATCAGCCTGGCAGTTGAAGACCCCGGGGATGAATACCTGGGGGATATCCCGGTATTAGAT
>LJUP01000165.1 GCA_001303955.1 Bacteroides sp. SM23_62
AAAATGGCATGTCAAGGTGGAACCTGACAGTATTTTCAGGCATACAGGGCATATACGGGGGGGCATGCCCAAACAAACACCGGAAGGGTATGACCGGCCAAAAGGTCCGGATGACAGGGAGTGGACCCCCTGGGACACCCGGTTCGGAGGCTTCTGGGAGGGAGGAAAACACTGGAGTGAGGTGCTGGCCGATGAAGCTGTTTCCTTTCTTGAGCAGGGCAGCCTGTCAGATGATCCTTTCTTTATGTATGTGGCATTCAACGCACCGCATGACCCGCGCCAGTCCCCGAAGGAGTATGTGGAGATGTATCCCCTGGAAAATGTCTCGGTCCCCGCCAGTTTCCAGCCTCTTTATCCGGGCATGGAACAGATCGGTTGCGGACCCGGGCTCCGGGATGAGAAGCTTGCACCGTTCCCTAGGACCGATTACGCTGTAAAGGTCAACAGGCAGGAGTACTATGCCATCATATCCCATATGGACAGCCAGGTTGAAAGGATACTGGAAGCCCTGGGAAAAACAGGAAAGAAGGAGAACACCTATGTTTTTTTTACGGCGGACCATGGACTCTCCTGTGGTAATCATGGACTGATGGGCAAGCAGAATATGTATGATCATTCCCTCAGGGTCCCGCTGTTCGTGACCGGTCCCGGTATAACCCCCGGAAAACGTATCAGCGCAGATGTCTACCTGCAGGATGTCATGCCTACCATCCTCGAACTGGCAGGTGCCGAAATACCCGGACATGTCGAATTCCACAGCCTGATGCCTTTGGTAAGCGGCCACAGGAGCGAGAGCCACTATGATGCCATTTATGGCTGCTACATGGACCGGCAGCGGATGGTCCGGGACGGGGATTTCAAACTGATCCTTTATCCCTATGCTTCAGAAATCCTACTGTTTGATCTGAAAAGCGACCCGGAAGAAATAGTCAACCTGGCAGGAGAGGCCGAATACGGGGAAAGGATAGCCCGGTTGTTTGAAAGGTTCCTCGAACTGCAGGAACAAATGGAAGATACCCTGGATATGCGGGACTACTTTCCTGAAATGTTTAATCCTTAACTTGCAGACTGATAGCGATGATGACCAGTTTTAATATTTAAAATGATAATGAATCATGGCAAAGGTTAAAATTACAGACGCGGTTAAAGACGGACAGGTGCTTGTCTCCGATGGTGCATGGGGCACCTTCCTTCATCAGAAGGGCCTGCCATCAGGCACATGCCCTGAACAATGGTGCCTCGATCACCCGGATGAAGTAGGTGAGATCGCCAAAAGTTATATCGAGGCCGGTTCCGATATGGTCGAAACCAACAGTTTTGGAGGATCTGCCCTGAAACTGGCACATTACGGCCTCTCAGGCCAGGCGGCCGAGATCAATGAAGCAGCCGCCCGGATTTCATCTACGGCCGCAGGCGGGGATAAATGGGTGATCGCCTCTGTCGGTCCCACTGGCAAAATGCTGATCACCGGGGATGTGACCCGGAATGAACTCTATGATGGCTTCAAGCAGCAGGCCATGGCGCTTGAAAAAGGGGGTGCAGATGCCATCTGTGTGGAGACCATGAGTGACATAGAAGAAGCGGTGATTGCCATAAAAGCAGCCAGGGAGAATACGGAGCTCGAAGTGATCTGCACCTTTACCTTTGAACGTACCGTACAGGGGGATTACCGCACCATGATGGGGGTTTCACCGGCTGAAGCTGCCCGGGCAGCCATGGATGCCGGTGCCGATATCATAGGCACGAACTGCGGCAACGGCTTTGAGAGAATGATCGATATCGTCCGCGAGATCCGGTCTGCTGCTCCCGATATCCCTGTCCTTGTACATGCCAATGCCGGCCTGCCGAAAAACATTGGAGGGGAGGATGTTTTCCCGGATACACCCGAGAAGATGGCATCCCTGGTACCTGATCTTGTTGACGCCGGCGCCAATATCATCGGCGGGTGTTGTGGTACCACCCCTGATCATATCAGGGCAATCAAAAAGGCGGTTGATCGTCTGTAATCATTCATAATGTTGAATTTATAAAGATTAATGGAAATAAATGCAGATACACTCAGGCAGATTATTCCAGGCTTGCAGGCTCTATTTCCGGACGCTGGATTCTGCTGTCAGGTTCCCGGAATACCCAGGGTTCCCAGAGGGCCAGTATGGCTTCCCATTCTGCCAGGGAACGCGTCGGATAGGTAGCCGGCCAGCCACCCTTACGGAACTGATCCGTCACACCCTGATCCTTAATTTCTTCCCTCCATTTGTTCAACTCAGCGAGTAATTTTTCCTTCACTTTTGCATATTCCGGGTCCTCTGCCAGGTTGTTTAATTCAAATGGGTCTGCCTGCACATCGTATAATTCAAATTCAGGTTTTACCGGGGACATGAAAGCCGCCTGCTCAGGGGGCAATTCGCCCTTCAGGTTCATGACATTCAGCAGCGCAAGGACGGGATAGCTCGCCTCCTTATAACGGTTGTACTGGCAATAGGCACGTTCGGGCATCAGGTTGTGGATCAGTTTGTATTCGGCTGACCTGATGGCCCTCATGGCATCGTGGGTGTCATCCATCTTGTCGCGGGCGGCAAATATATATTTCCTGTGCCTGACTTCCTTGCCGAAAAGGGGTTTGCCATGTGTTTCATATCCGGGCCGGATTCCGGCCACCTCTAGAATGGTCGCAGCAATATCAATGGTCATTACCATATCCCTGCTGACAAGACCGGGTTTGATGTTGCCGGGCCACCGGGCAATGATGGGGACCTGTATCCCCCCGTCATAGAGGAACTGCTTGCCCCGGGGCATACACCTGCCGTTGTCACCGATGATAAAGATAAGGGTATTTTCCACGAGGCCTTCATCCTCCAGTCGCTGCAGGATCTCACCGATCTGCCGGTCCACACTCTGTGCAGCCTCCAGTCCGTTGGCCCAGTCGCGTTTTGCCAGCGGATGATCTGGATAATAGGGCGGAAGCTCCACATTGGCTTCATCTATGGGCCTTTCCGGGTCGCGTAGCCATTTTCTGTGTGTTCCTCCAAACGTGATCTGGGCAAAGAAGGGCTGGCCTTCGGCCCTTTCGCTCCAGTCCTTACCCATGAATAAAGGCTTGTCTGTTAGAAAATTACAGTCCGTTTTCTGGCTGGCCATCAGGCAGGTATAGTAGCCTGCTTCCTCCAGCAGGTGGGTAATGGGTTTAATGCCATAAGGAAGGGGTTTCTTCTCCCAGCCTGGACCCTGTGTACGATGCTGGTTGGCCCCGATATAGTTCTGGTGAAATCCTGTGATCATGGCAGAACGGGATGGAGAACAGACGGGTGCGGTACAGAATGAATGGGTATAGCGTATCCCTTCCGCAGCGAACTGGTCTATGTTCGGGGTATGTACTCCTTTTGCTCCGTAACAGGACAATTCATATCCCCAGTCCTCCATCATGATCCAGATTATATTGGGTTTGTCACCGGCGGTTTTTAGTGGGGAAGTACAGCCTGCGATGGTAAAAAAAATGAGCAGAAGGATGGATATTTGTTTCATGGCTGAAAGTTTTTTACCTTCAAAATTATCAATTTGATAATTCTATGTATGTATTGTGATGAATTATTTATCTTGCCAAGAAAATGAGAATTTTCAGGATCATATGTATAGTGGTTTGCTTGCAGCCAGGAATGTCCCATCTCCGCTCGCAATCCCTTTCTTTTGTTTTAAAGACTGCTGACAGGGCCCTGCTGCCGTTGCCGGTCCAGTTGCTGGTCCATGATTTTCCCTCGAACGGGGATTCGGTTCAGGTGCAGGTGTTCCGGGAAACTGAGCGGGGACTGACACCCATCAGGTCACAGCTGGAGACAGGCATCAATACTTACCTCTGGTTCATACCGGATGAAGTGATTGCCCCTCACAGTGAAGTGATTTTCCATATCAAACTTGATAAGGTATCTCCGGCCCAAACAGTTACAGTTAAAAACAATGTAAGGATGGATCAGCATAACATAAGCCTGGGTCACGGGGGAAAAAAGGTACTGGATTATCATCATGCCTATATGGAAGCACCTCAAAGTGTTGATCCCCTGTATGGCAAAAGCGGGTTTATCCATCCCCTCAGATCTCCTGAGGGTAATGTTTTGACCAGGATACAACCCGACGATCATTACCATCATTACGGGATCTGGAATCCGTGGACCAAAACCATTGTCGATGGACAGGAAGTGGATTTCTGGAACCTTGCCAAGGGAGAGGGGACTGTAAGGTTCGCCGGAATGATCTCCAAAACTGCAGGTGAGGTGTTCAGTGGTTTTAGCATCAGGCAGGAACATGTTAATTTTAAAGCACGGGGAGCCGACCAGGTGGCCATCAACGAATGCTGGTATGTGAAGAACTTTCCGGTGGAAATAGAAGGCAGGGTCTGCTGGCTGGTGGATTTTATTTCCACCATGAATAATCCCCTGGATTCGGCCATTGAACTGTCCGCTTACCGTTATGGAGGAGGGATAGGCTGGCGGGCGACAGCAGCATGGAACAAAGATAATAGCAGCATTCTTACCTCGGAAGGTAAAACCAGGACGGATGCGGATGGATCGCATGCCCGTTGGTGCAAAGTGGAGGGATTGTTCCCGTCCGGCATCAACTCGGGCATTGTTTTCTGCAGCCATCCCGGGAACCGGGCACATCCGGAACCCATGCGGGTCTGGCCCGAAGATGCCAACGATGGCAGGGGAGATGTTTTTTTCGAGTTCTGTCCCATCAGGTACCAAAAATGGACCATATACCCGGGGGAAGATTATGGCATGAAATACCGGATGCTGGTATTCGACGGAGAGATCACCCGGGAGATTGCTGAATCTGTATGGCTGGCCTATGCAAAGCCGGTGGCCATTGAATGGATAAAATAGTCAATCCTTATACCTATGAGACGAAGAGCATTTGTTCACAAAGCAATCGCGGGTACGGCAGGTGCCTACCTGGTGCCCACCATTGTACCGGCAACGGTATTCGGCAAGGATGCCCCGGGCAATAAAATCCATATCGGCCAGATCGGCTGCGGGAGGATCGCCCGCGGGCATGACATCATCGATACCATCAAGTATGATGATGCCAGGCTGGTGGCTGTCTCTGATGTGGACAGGAACCGCATGGCCGACGGAAAAAAGCTGATCGAAGGTTATTATGCCGAAAAGACCGGCAAGGATTACATGAAGGTAAAAATGTACGAGGATTACCATGAAATGCTTGCCAATCCGGAAATCGATGCGGTGATCATATCTACTCCAGACCACTGGCATGCCCAGCCTGCCATGGAAGCTGCCCTGGCAGGAAAGGATATTTACCTCCAGAAGCCAACTTCACTGACGGTTACAGAGGGCAGGCAGCTCAGCGATATTGTGCAGCGACAGGATGTGATCCTGCAACTCGGAACACAGCAGCGGTCCTCGCCCCAGTTCAGGATTGCCGCGGAACTGGCACGGAATGGCCGGATCGGCCGGCTGCATACAGTAAAAATTGGCCTGCCGGGTGATCCCTCCGGTCCGGAAACAGAAGAAATGCCGGTCCCTGATGCCCTGAATTATGATATGTGGCTGGGATCGACGCCATATGTCCCTTACACGGAAATCGGCGTGCATCCCCGGCAGGGATATGACAGGCCGGGTTGGCTGAGAAGGGAGCAATTCGGCGCCGGCATGATCACAGGCTGGGGACAACATCATTTTGACGCTGCTGCATGGGGGATGGACACCGAGTATACGGGTCCCCAGTATATCCAGGCAGTGGCGCAGTTCCCTGTATCCGGACTCTGGGATGTCCACGGGGATTTTATGGTAAAAGCCGAATACGGGAATGGTATCACCATGTATACCAGCGGTGGATTCCCAAATGGCATCCGGTATGAGGGAAGCGATGGATGGATCTTTGTCTCCAGGGGCCAATATACAGCTACTGCAAGCGATCCTGTATCCAGGGAGGCAAGCAGCAGGGCCCTGGATGCCAGTGATCCGGCCATCCTCGGTTCTGAAATTAAGGAAGGTGAGATACATCTCTATGAAAGTGATGACCAGCATGGCAACTGGCTGGCATGCATCAGGTCACGCAAACAACCCATTTCCCCCGTAGAGATCGGGCACAGGGCATGCACGGTTTGCCTGGTCAGCCATATTGCCATGAAGCTGGAAAGGAAACTGGAGTGGGATCCGGAAGCTGAAAGGTTCCTCAATGACGATGAGGCAAATGCTTTGTTGAGCAGGCCCCAGAGACATCCCTATGGAACCAACTATGTTAAATACTAAACCATCAAAGATGAAAAGATCAATGCTATGGCTATCCATCTTATGTATGCTGGCCGCCAATTCCTGTAAAATGAACAAAACTACGGAACAAGGTATCAGGATCATGACCCTGGATCCAGGGCATTTTCATGCAGCACTGGTACAAAAGAAGATGTACGGCCAGGTCTCACCGGAAGTATATGTCTTTGCCCCAGAAGGAGATGATGTAAACCTGCACCTGAAGCGAATAGAAGGATTCAATAACCGTGCCGAGGATCCTACCTCGTGGAAAGAAAAGGTATATACCGGGGAGGATTTTTTTCAGAAGATGATACAGGAAAAACCGGGCAATGTGGTGATGATCTCCGGGAACAATCAGAAAAAAACGGAATACATCCTGGCTTCTGTTCAAAACAGCCTCCATGTGCTGGCAGACAAACCCATGGTCATAACCCCCGATGAATTCCCCATGCTTGTGGAGTCATTCCAGGAGGCGGAACAAAACGGAGTCCTGCTCTATGATGTAATGACCGAACGCTATGAAATAACCACCCTTCTGCAGAAAGAACTTTCCCTGATCCCCGAGGTCTTCGGATCGCTGGAGAAAGGATCGCCGGACAACCCGGCTATTACCAAGGAAAGTGTCCATCATTTCTTTAAATATGTTTCGGGAAATCCGCTTATCCGTCCGCCATGGTTTTTCGATACAGAACAACAGGGTGAGGGTATTGTTGATGTCTCCACCCACCTGGTCGACCTGGTGCAATGGGAATGCTTTCCCGGAGAAATCATAGATTATGAGAATGAGGTTGAAATACTTGAAGCAAGCAGGTGGCCAACCATATTTGACGCGGAGATGTTCGCCAGTGTTACCGGGCTGGATGCTTTTCCCGAGTATCTTGAGAAAGACATCAGGGACGGGCAGCTGCATGTATACTGCAATGGGGCATTTACCTACAGCATCCGGGGGGTCCATGCCAAAGTTTCGGTCATCTGGAATTACCAGGCACCGGAGGGTACCGGGGATACCCATTACTCCATCATGAGGGGGAGCATGGCCAACCTGGTTATCCGGCAGGGACAGGAAGAGAATTTCATCCCCACGCTTTACATAGAATCTGTTTCCGGAGCTGAGATATCCGATGCGGCAGAATCGGCGGTGAACCAGAACCTGCAGGTGAAGTATGCCGGGATTTCCCTTGTTCCCGTGGCAGATGGCAAATGGAAAGTAGATATACCCGACAAATACAGGATAGGGCATGAAGCCCATTTCGGACAGGTTACTGAAAAGTTCCTGGAATACCTTGATGAGGGTAAACTGCCGGATTGGGAAGTACCCAATATGATTGCCAAGTATTATACCACAACCGCAGCTCTCACCAAAGCGCTTGAATAAATGAAATATATTGCACTTCTGTTACTGACCTCCGCTATGATTGAAAATAGCCATTTTCTTGGGGCCCAGGGCCTGGAAGCGGTTGACCTGAACTCAGCCTGGATGGATAAGATCCGGGAACTGGCACCAGATGAGCCCGAAGTAAAACCTGCGAAGGTACCCAGCCTGCTGGTATTTACATTGAGTACCGGATACCAGCACTGGGTCGTACCGCATACCACTGCCGTGCTGGAGGTACTGTCAGCAAAGACCGGGGCTTTTGTGATGGATCAAAGTGCAGATATACAGGTCTTTGAAGATCTTAAGGGATATGATGCAGTACTGTTGAACAACAATTGTTCAGCCGATGAAAGGAGGGATCTATTCTGGGATGAGCTGGGTAACAATAAGGACCTGACCGATAATGAACGGGAAAGAAAGGCAGCCGATCTGGAAAAAAACCTGATTGAGTATGTAAAGCATGGTGGTGGACTTATGGTCATTCATGGCGGTATTGTAATGCAAAACAATTCACCGGAATTCAGTAAAATGGTTGGAGGGAGCTTTGATTACCACCCCGTTCAGCAGGAAATCACGGTGAACCTGGTTGAACCTGGCCATACCCTGGTAAAGGCATTTGAAGGTCAGCCTTTGATCCATGTAGACGAGCCATATTTTTTCAACCGGGCCTACTTCGACTATGATTTCCGTCCGTTATTGTCAATGGATGCGTCAACATTGGATTCCCTGAAGGAGGAAGTTGAAAACCCTGTCATTTATGTCTCATGGATCAAGCGCTATGGCAAGGGAAGGGTATTTTATGTTTCCCCATCCCATAATGCACAGAGTTTTGAGGATCCCAGGCTGCTGAAGTATTACCTGGACGGTCTGCAATATATAACAGGAGATTTAAATTGTGACGATACCCCGCTCAAACAATGATCCACGAATATCCTGAGAGTTTTGCCCGATTTTATGATCTGATATATCATAAACACCGGGATGGTGTTGACAATGAATATTTTCAAAAACAGATCAAATCAGCAAAAGGGAAGATACTGGAAATTGGGGTGGGTACCGGAAGATTATTCATCGATGCCTTGCATCAGGGAGCAGATATCTTTGGATTGGACATCAGCCAGTCAATGATCGATGTGTTGTTCAGTAAACTTGGCAGAGATCAACATTACAGGATCAGCCTGCAGAATATTGTTGATTTTCATTATGATTTTGAGTTTGATCTGATCATTGCCCCGTTTCGCGTGCTCATGCATCTTATGGGAAAAGATGAACAAATAAGGGCCCTTAATAATGTATACGGGCACTTATCGGCAAATGGCAAATTCATTTTTGACACATTCGTACCAGACCTGGAGCAGCTGATAAACGGGGTTCAAAACCGGACCGATTTTGAGGGCGAGTATGTGAAAGGAAAAAAGATCAAGCGAATGGTCTCAACAAAACCCAGTTTAATCAACCAGACCATAGAGGTTAATTTTCATCTGGAATGGGATGAGGACAACGAGTTGAGACATGAAGATTGGAAGGTGCCTTTAAGGTTCTTTTTCAGGTATGAGCTGGAGCATCTTATCGAACGGTCGAATTTTGAGAAATACATGATATTCGGCGATTACCATGAAAATGAATTAAATCATGATTCCAAAGAATTTGTTGTAATTTGCCAGAAAAAATCAAATCTATGACCAGGATCATACTTATCGCTTGTTTCATGGTAAGCACCTTGGCTTGCATGCAGGAAAAAGCGTGGGAGGCCAATTATGATGAATCGAAGGTACCCCAATACGTTTTACCGGAACTGCTTGTCAGTGCAGATGGTTCAGTTATGGAAACGGCCGATGACTGGGAAAGTATCAGGCGGACGGAAATACTGGCCCTTTTTGAGCAATATGTTTACGGCAGGGTCCCCTACGGTTCCTGCACCCAGTCAAATGAGGTTTTAAAGCACGAACAGCATGCACTGGATGGACTGGCGGACAGGCGCGAAATAAAAATATCCGTGGACAGGAATGACAGGGAAATACAATTTAACCTGCTTGTCTACCTTCCTGCTGGGACAGATGCACCGGTCCCCGTTTTTATGGGTTACAATTTCGATGGCAATCATACGATACATCCCGATACAGGCATACTTCTTACTGATAGTTGGGTAAAGAATAAAGATGAGTGGTCGGTTACCAATAACCAGGCCAACGAGGAATCAAGGGGGATGAAAGCCCGGCGCTGGCCCGTTAATATGATATTGGAGCGGGGTTACGGATTGGCAACTATCTACTATGGTGATATTGATCCCGATTATCACGATGACTTTCAAAATGGTGTGCATCCGCTTTTCTATGGTCCCGGGCAAAAAATGCCTGAAAAGGATGAGTGGGGATCCATTGCAGCCTGGGCATGGGGACTCAGCCGGGCGATGGATTACCTTGAAACGTGGGAGGCCGTTGATCCCTCACGGGTGATCGTGATCGGCCATTCGCGCCTGGGTAAGACATCTCTCTGGGCGGGAGCGTCCGATCAGCGGTTTTCCATGGTTGTCTCCAATAACTCGGGTTGCGGGGGAGCCGCCCTATCCAGGAGGGAGTTTGGCGAGACAGTAGAACGCATCAATACCAGTTTTCCCCACTGGTTCTGCCGGAATTTCCATGATTATAACAGGAGGGTAGATGAACTGCCGGTGGACCAGCATATGCTCATAGCCCTCATGGCTCCGCGCCCGGTCTATATTGCCAGTGCCGCGGAAGATCTCTGGGCCGATCCAAAAGGTGAGTACCTTTCGGGGATTCATGCCGCGCCGGTGTATAACCTGTATCATCCCACCGTTCTCGATACGGTCCCACCTGAAATAAATGTCCCCCTTAAAAAATCATTGATCGGCTATCATATCCGCAGCGGCGGCCATGACATCACCAGATATGACTGGGAACAATTCCTGGATTTTGCAGACCTTCATTTGAATAAATAACGGATTTCTTACAGCCGGACGGGCAAGTTTTTTTGAATCATTCCAAATAACCTTGTTGGCAGGCCTATTTATTGGTGTCTGCTGATTTAAAACCTTAATATTGTAAGTTTGCTTGAAACCAGCTGACGGCCATTGATAATCAGCAGAAATGTTATCTAAAATCTCCGGTAGGACAGTTGTAATTGGGCTGCTCATCGTTGCGGGACTTATGGTTCTGATCTGGTGGATAGGAAAAAATCCTGTTGCTGAATTTACCGAGAGCCTGCCGGGGACCGATAACCGGATCAGCCAGGCTGATTCAATCTTTGAGGTGGTGAATATTGGTGAGTATTTTGAAGGATTCGGGAATGCTCCGGATAAATTGACAGAATCATGGCCCAGGTTCAGGGGGGAGGATTTTGACAATGTCTCCAAATCACCGGTAAAGCTGATCGATCGGTTCAATGGCAGGGCTCCTGAAATCCTCTGGTCTTATGAACTAGGGGAGGGGCATGCGGGACCGGCCATTTATAAGGGGGCGGTTTACCTGCTGGATTATGATGAGGAAAAGCGTGCCGATATGTTGCGGTGTTTTTCCCTTACAGACGGAAAGGAACGATGGCGCAGGTGGTATGGCGTTAATGTGAAAAGGAATCATGGGATGTCGAGGACTGTGCCGGCTGTTACGGAAGAGTATATCCTGACCATTGGTCCCCGTGCACACGTGATGTGCGTGGACCGGGGAAGCGGGGATCTTATATGGGGACTCGACATAGAGAAGGATTACGGTCCGGAGATACCTTTCTGGTATACCGGGCAATGTCCCCTGATAGACAAGGGCAAAGCCATCCTGGCCACAGGGGGAAAAGCCATGCTCATTGCAGTGGATTGTGCCACAGGTGAGATTCTGTGGGAGGTTCCGAACGAGATGGGCTGGAAAATGTCACACTCATCCATCATGCCGTTCACATTCGGGGGACAGAAAATGTATGTTTACAGTGCTGTGGGTGGTGTTATGGGAGTTGCAGCAGAAGGGCCGGATGAAGGGAGGGTGCTGTGGCGTTCAGCCGAATGGAATCATTCGGTTGTCGCTCCATCGCCGGTTTGTCTTCCAGATGGGAAGATCTTCCTGACGGCCGGATACGGGGCCGGCAGCATGGTCCTGCAACTAGGGATGGAAAACGGCAGGTATACTGCAAGTATATTGCAGGAATATAAACCTAAAGTTGGACTGGCATGTGAACAGCAAACCCCCCTTGTTTTCCAGGGTCATTTACT